>CAYTER010000008.1:2927-39343 GCA_964436815.1 uncultured Syntrophomonadaceae bacterium | reverse complement strand
TTAGTGGGCAAAGTCTGGCAGACCTGGAAAATAGGCGATTGATCTGAGGAGGCAGCACTTTCATGCTTACTTTTTACTGCTTTCCAACCTGAAACACCTGTCGTAAAGCGAAAGCGTGGCTTTCGGAGCAGCAGGTAGAATATGATTACAGAAATATACTGGAAAAACCCTTAACCAATGTAGAATTAAGCGACCTGGCAGATCTTGGGTCTATTTCTATAAAAGAGCTTCTTAATCCAAAAAGCACAGGTTTTAAAGAATTGAAACTGGATTTAGCTCAGATTGACAACCCTGAAGCTGCAAAGTTGATTAATCAGCACCCAAAAATTATGCGTCGTCCAATATTAACTGACAGGGTAAAAGTTGCTATCGGGTTTGATCCGAACCAATACTCAGAGATAATCGGATAAGAGGTTATGCTCATGCGAAAATTATTCTATATTGCAGTGGTTTTGCTCATAATCGCTGTGATTATTTTTGTGGGCAGCTCTAACAGCTGGTTTGAAGGAGCCTCTGATTTACCATCAGCAGAACCGCCGGTGGATTCAGTAACTGAAGCAACCCTGAAACGTTACCTGGAGATGGAGATCAGGGATTACGAAGGGGTCCGTTTAGACCCATCTATTGGCCCACGCGATAACTCCATTGCGGGAATCCAACAGGTTGGCATTGATGATTATAAATTAATGATCATCGGGTTGGTAGATCGTGAGCTAAGTTACAGCTATAATCAAGTATTAGAAAAAGAAAGCTTTGAGAAACTGATTACCCTTTACTGTGTGGAAGGCTGGGATGCCACCGTATTATGGAAAGGGGTCAGAATCATGGATCTACTGGAGGAAGCCGGAATCAGGGATCAGAACTGTAATGTGATTTTCCACTGTGTTGATGGCTATACCACTTCTATGCCCCTTGAAACCGTTGAGAGCAGAGATATGCTCCTGGCCTACTCCAGTAACGGGATCACCCTTCCTGAATCACTCGGTTTCCCCTTCATCGTTGTTGCCGAAGACAAAGCAGGCTATAAATGGGCCCGCTGGGTCAATAAAATTGAGCTATCAGATGACCTTACCTATGAAGGGTATTGGGAAAGCAGGGGCTATTCGAACGAAGCCGATATCCGGCGTTAAGGCAATTTTATAGAATTAAAAAAAGAACGGGGGTAAATCGTCAGTGGCGATAAACCCCCGTTTCTATTATCATATTATTTCAGGAATTTCTTTCTCAACATAACACCGCTTCCAAACAGAACCAGAACAAGAGAAAACATAAAGAGGTAAGCTCCTCCAGTGCTGGGAGTGGCTAACGGAGCTGCCGGCGCCACGAAGAGCACTTCCTCAGGTTCGCTGAGCGGATCCTCAGGACTGACAAAGAACGCTACTGCCTCTTCCTCGTCCGCTTCAACTACTGCAGCCTGAGGCGGTGGAGAAACCTGCGGCTCAGGTGGTGGAATCACGATTACCTGCGGCGGTACCGGCGGGGTAAAGATAATTACCGGAGGTCCCGGAGGCGGCGGTGGAGGTGGAGGTGGAGGCGATACCATCCGGTTGACCACTGTTACGGTTACTTCGTTTTCTTCATCGGTCAGGGTAAATGCTTCTTCCGGATCGATGCTGACGAAGATGTAACCATCCTTGGCCACTTCGGTTACGGTGTAGATTACGTCAAACTCAAGCCCGTCGCTGAAGTCTAAAACAGCCGGTTCATTGACGCTGAAGACAATCTCCTCTTCGTCAAAGAGCCCGCCATCTAAAATTACTGTAAATTCAACGGCGCTGTTTTCAACCTCTACTCCGTCTGAGTCAAGCAGCACTTTCTCGATGATCAGTTTCGGCCTTGGGGTGTTGACCACAACTACAGTGATCTTGTTATCTTCTGCGTCGTTTAGATCAACTATTCCGTCTTCCGGATCAAGGATTACCTCGAAACCGCCGTTGACTACTTCTTCTACCCGGTAAACCCCTAAGGGCAGGTTATCGATCGTAACAGTTCCAACCCCGTCGATCACTTCGAGTTCTACATCTCCATGGACCAGTTCATCAGTTTCGTTGTTGTAGATGTTGAAATAGAAGAACTTGTTCGATGGAATAACCTCTTCATCGTCCGCATCAGCCTTAACCAGCTTTTCGATTACGATACTGCCGGTTTCCTCTTCCTCTTCTTCTTCCTGGTTGACCACCGTTACGGTCACTTCGTTTTCTTCATCGGTCAGGGTAAATGCTTCTTCCGGATCGATGCTGACGAAGATGTAACCATCCTTGGCCACTTCGGTTACGGTGTAGATTACGTCAAACTCAAGCCCGTCGCTGAAGTCTAAAACAGCCGGTTCATTGACGCTGAAGACAATCTCCTCTTCGTCAAAGAGCCCGCCATCTAAAATTACTGTAAATTCAACGGCGCTGTTTTCAACCTCTACTCCGTCTGAGTCAAGCAGCACTTTCTCGATGATCAGTTTCGGCCTTGGGGTGTTGACCACAACTACAGTGATCTTGTTATCTTCTGCGTCGTTTAGATCAACTATTCCGTCTTCCGGATCAAGGATTACCTCGAAACCGCCGTTGACTACTTCTTCTACCCGGTAAACCCCTAAGGGCAGGTTATCGATCGTAACAGTTCCAACCCCGTCGATCACTTCGAGTTCTACATCTCCATGGACCAGTTCATCAGTTTCGTTGTTGTAGATGTTGAAATAGAAGAACTTGTTCGATGGAATAACCTCTTCATCGTCCGCATCAGCCTTAACCAGCTTTTCGATTACGATACTGCCGGTTTCCTCTTCCTCTTCCTGGTTGACAATAGTAACAAGAATATTGTTATTTTCTTCGGTCAGAGTTACAGAGGATTGCGAGATACTAATGAACTGATATGCTTCACTTTCAATTTCCTCAATTAGGTATTCAGTATCAAAAGCAAGTCCGTCATCGGGACCAAATTCTTTAGGTACGTCTACACTGAAGGAGAAAACCTGACCTTCGGCGAAAACACCCCCGCTGATTTTAAACTCGAACTCCAGAGCACTTTCAATAATCTGAATTTCCTCAATATCGAGCAGTACTTTTTCAATGGTAAGCATCGGAATTACCTGCTCACTACCGGGGCAGTAATCAGAAATTACAAGCCCCACGCCTGGCCCTTTTTCTCCGCCGATCAGCGTTATTGATGCGGTTAGTTCATAAACATCAAAATAGGGTGTATAGAAATGCCAGACATTAGCTTCTAGCGGCTCACCCGGTTTATAAGAACCTTCTCCCGATCCACCAAGAGTCAGGGTGGCATCAGTTGAATCACCCTTCGTCGTAAACACCCAGTGAATCCAACCGGTCCCATCATCGGGACGACCGCCTTCCCCGGCCTTACTGCAGTCAAGCGAATTTTTACCGTTTCCTGTCCATTGGTAGATAAACTCGCCCTCTTCACTGCTGGGCTGGGCGATAATCGATGCAAATGGCATAAATATAAATAATATAATTAAGATCAAGGAAATCGTTAGTTTTATTTTTTTTATTTTCTTTATTGAGGTTTTCATTTTTCAAACCTCCTTTACTCTTTAGTCTCAAATCATGACAACTACTACTATTATTCTAAAGAAATTATTATATTCTAATTTAAGTATAGCTAAAGGCTGTTACAAAGCTGTTACTTATTTATAATGGTGCAATTGACATTTTACTGCTTATACTGCTATTCTCCTGATGAACCATAAATAAAATAACTTCTGCAGGAGCAAATCTTTGTCTAAGATAGAGCTGATCGCCACATCCACTTTTGGCCTGGAGGCCATTGTCGCCCAGGAGCTTAAAGACCTTGGTTACAAGGAATTGACTGTCGATAACGGAAAAGTAACCTTCACTGCTGAGGAAAGCGCAATCTGCCGGGCAAACCTCTGGTTGCGCACCGCTGATCGGATCAGGTTGAAAGTTGGCGAATTTAAGGCCACTTCGTTTGATCAACTTTTTGAACAGACCCGGGCTCTGCCCTGGCCCGATCTGATTCCCGTCAGTGCTACTTTTCCGGTTGAAGGTAAATCCGTGCAATCAGCTCTTTTTAGCATTTCTGATTGCCAGGCAATCGTAAAAAAAGCAGTTGTTGAAAGTATGAAGAAAAAACACTGTATTGAGTGGTTTAAGGAAGACGGCCCTCTCTATAAAATTGAGGTTTCGCTGCTGCGTGACCTGGCGACGATAACCATTGATACCAGTGGCGCAGGATTACATAAAAGGGGATACCGTCAGGCCGGAAGCGGAGCGCCATTAAGGGAAACATTGGCTGCCGCCCTGCTTTTAATAGCCCGCTGGCAACCGGAGATCCCATTGATCGATCCTTTATGCGGGTCGGGCACTATTCCGATTGAAGCGGCGCTGATCGGACAAAATATTGCCCCGGGCATGAACCGCAGCTTTGCTGCTGAAGAATGGCCAACGATTCCGAAAAATTTATGGCATGAAGCGCGCCGGGAAACACATGATCGATTAAACAGCAAGCAGGAGTTAGATCTTAGTGGAACCGATTTGAATGCTGATGCGATTAAAATCGCCCGTAAAAATGCTGCAGAAGCAGGAGTTGAAGGGCTTATCCACTTCCAGGTTCGATCGCTTGCGGAATTAAGTTCAAAAAAGAAATACGGCAAAGTAATTTGCAACCCACCATACGGTGAACGTCTGGGCAATCAGAAAGAGGTTGAAAAACTTTACCAGGATATGGGCAGGATTTTTAAAACACTTGATACCTGGTCATGGTATACCCTGACAGCGCATGAAAACTTCGAGCGCCTTTTCGGCCAAAAAGCATCAAAGCGCAGAAAACTCTATAACGGGAATATTAAGGTCCATTATTATCAGTATTTCGGTCCGCCACAGCCGGATAGAAAGCAACATTAATTTTCCACCTGATCCGCTTCCTGCTTCCACCCTGCCTTGGTCACCAGTGAAACAGATTTTCGACCATCCATTATAACTGTTACCGGCTCAGCAAACCTCACTTGACGCAAATAACCTTTTTCACTTAAAGCGTTTTCTGCCTGCAGGTAATCATAATCTATAAACGAAGTTTCACTTCTGACCTGGACTGTTAAGTAACCGATATTCATCGAAGTTATATTATGAAAAAAATGGCTGCCCAGTGACGCATCAATGTTAAAATCTTTTAAACCAGCTTCAACAATAATTTTGGCTTCACTGATCGCGGCCCAATCAACAGGGATTCCGAGAAAAGGATCGCTTGAACCCCATCGGCCAGGACCGATCAGAATATACTTCTTACCTTCTCTTTTCATTTGAGCATTAAGTTCATGAATTTCTCTGGCTATCAGCCTGGTTTGCATCTTGTCAAATTTTTCCGGAACCACATAAACGATATCTCTGATTCCCTCTATAATCCCGTTCCCCATGCCCTGATCTGAGTAAAGTATTAATTGATCACGATTTACTGCCGTTGTATCAACAATAATACTTTCAACACTCCTAATCAACGGTTTAACCTGCAGAATATAGAATGACGCTCTACCTGACTGGTCCTTTTCCAGATCAACCGAAAATTCTATTTCAACCGGTGTTCCAAGCGCATTGCGCATAATATCCAGGACTTTTGAGATAGATTCGGCCATCGGGATATGATCATACTGCAGTATATAGCTGAAATCAACGATTCGCGGCCCGTTGATATGTAATCCCGGCTTAATCTCATTGACGGATGCATCATATACAGAAGCGCTGTAGGATAGAGTTCCATGTTTTTCAGCCTGTAGTATTGGTACTTTTTCCAGGGTCGCATCAGAACCCTCTATCAGGGACACATCATTCTTGTTTGTATTAAGAGCGTAAAAATATTTCTGGGTATTTTGCAGTAAATCTTTAATAGTCATCATATTCATCTTTGGATATTTAGGGCAAAAGCGGAAAGACTCTTCACCGTCGACAATGATTTTACCCAGGCCGATAGCGATCAAGCCTATACCGTCTTCTGGCTTCATATGAGAAAAGGGGTAATAGTTATATGATTGAGCAACTCCACTGATATGCGGATAGTAATAGCCATCATAGGAATGACCGACCAGCTCCTGGATGATGACCGCCATTTTTTCTTCTTCAATCGAGTGGTTTATTGAATCAAAATAACTTCTGGCCAGGGGAGCATAAACTGAGGCATAAATCATTTTTATTGCAGCTTCAAGCTGTTTAAGTCTTACTTTTAGATCCGGATGATTATTCGGGAGATAATATGTCTCATAAATCCCTGAAAATGGCTGAGAAAGGCTATCCTCGAAAAGACCGGAACTTCTTACCGCCAGCGGGCACTTCATATGCCCGAGCATTTTTAACAACCTTTGTGAAAGTAAGGTTGAAAGGTTCAATTCAGAAAAAAGTTTTCTGGTATCAGCATATTCCTTTTCGGTTTCAATAAACTCGCAGTAATCAATCTGTTCCATAAATGATTCAAATTCATCCGTACCAACAATTACTGTTTTGGGGATTACCATATTGATATCTGCCATGAGCTCTCTGAACTCAGGCTTCTGCAGGATTGATTCAGTAAAAGCGATACCCCTGCCTTTACCACCGACGGATCCGTTTGATATACGCATTAAATACGACTTTTCTTTGAAAGCTGTTTCAGAGAATACAGAAATCGAATCTCTCTTTTTTTCAAGCCATCTGTCCCGCATAACTTTTCTAATGAATTCTCTAATTTCCTCTGGATTATTAAAGTCCTCTGACCGTGCTTTTTTCAGGCGTAGCGCACTCTTAATTTCTCCCTTGGCCATGAACCAGGTTGAAAAATCATTGCGCTTACTGTGGAACAGAATTGATTCAGCGGGAATAGTTTCAATCAATACTTCAAACTCTTTAAGATACCTGGCTTCTGCAATGATCTTCCCGGCCGAATCTCTGAATAAAAAGTTACCGAATCCTAAGTGCATATGGAAAAAATCAACCAGATCTTTTGATAGGTTGTTTGAATTTTTATCAATGAAATGAACTTCATGGTTCTGTGCAAAATCAATATTTGCATGTTCTGCTGATTGAATCAAGATCGGGACAGAAAGTCGATCTTTTATATGACCAACTAATTTTTTGCCGGCTTCCTTATCAACTTCGCCGTCGACCGGAAACTTAACATCAGTAATAACGCAGAGCATATATTCATAGTATTTCTCAAACAGAAAAAGTGCTTCCTCGTAATTCGAAGCGAGCAACACTTTAGGACGGGCTCTCATTTTCAACAGCTTATACCTGGCATCAACATCTTCGCCGCTAATCAGGCGGTGCACTTCGCTGATAATGACACTGTATAAAGTTGGCAGGTAACGTGAATAATACCTTATTGAATCCTCGACCACAAGAACTACCCTGACATCCCCGGATTCCGTATCGCTGCTGGCATTGATCTTGTCTTCGATATACTTGATCATGGCCAGGAAAATGCTGCTGTCCCCGTTCCAGACAAACATTCTGTCGATATCGACAAGACGATCCTTCATCCCGGCATAAGTAGATATCTGATTATTATTGTTAATTAAAAGAAGTATGGGCAGTTCAGAATTCAGTTCCCGAATCTCCGTACTCAGGACAAGGGGCATATTCCGATCCATCCCGGTTACAATGATCGCCAGATCAAAACGACCGGTCTTAATCTCATCTAACGCATCTTCAACTGAAAAAACGGAGGTGATGCGGGGAGCGCTGGATATATTTAACTGGTAATATTCACCATAGATCTGTTCAAATATCTGCCCCTCCCGCTCAAGGATGTAAGCGTCATAGACTGTTGCAACCAGGAGAATCTCCTTGACCTTGAAAGGCATCAGGTCATGAAAAATTGAGAAGTTTGATTTCTGGGGCTTAAATAAACCCTCATATTTGTTTTTGCTTGGTTCCATTAGGCACCCTGTCTTAATTTTATTATGTCTTGCTGCCATCTGCACTATATATCTTGACATCACCTATTTTATAATACAATATTGTATTTGTGGGGAATTTTTAACCGCTTATCGGTGAATTTTTCCCCGCTGCATGGTTGGAATATCAGAAGTTCATACTTGATGTCAAAAGGGGTTAGAAGATGAGTTATTTGAAAGAAGTAATTGCCCGGACAGAAGAAAAAAATCCAGCACAACCTGAGTTTATCCAGGCTGTCGAAGAGGTCCTTCTTTCGCTTGAACCAACTGTTGAAAAACATCCGGAATTTGTTGCGGCCGCTATATACGACCGTATTGTTGAACCTGACCGGCAGATTATTTTCAGAGTACCCTGGATTGACGATTCGGGCAAGGTCCGCGTCAACAGGGGCTTCCGCATTCAATTCAGTAATGCTATCGGCCCCTACAAGGGTGGTTTAAGGTTTCATCCGTCAGTTAACCTCGGGATAATCAAGTTTTTGGGTTTCGAACAAATTTTTAAGAACTCCCTCACTACATTACCAATGGGAGGGGGTAAGGGTGGCAGTGATTTTGACCCCAAAGGAAAAAGCAATAATGAAGTTATGCGCTTCTGTCAGGCTTTCACCCGTGAACTGTACAGGCATATTGGACCGGATACTGATGTGCCGGCAGGTGATATCGGTGTCGGGGGAAGAGAAATAGGTTACATTTACGGTTACTACAAGTTAATCCGTAATGAGCATACCGGTGTATTGACCGGCAAAGGTCTTGAATACGGTGGAAGTCTTATTCGACCTGAAGCAACCGGTTATGGCGCAATTTACTTTGCTGCGGAGATGCTTGCAACCCGCAATAAAACTATTGACAATATGACCGTTGCCATTTCCGGCGCCGGGAACGTTGCCCAGTTTTCAGCCGAAAAGGCAATCGAACTGGGCGCCAAAGTAATTTCTTTTTGCGACAGTTCCGGTACAATCATCGATCCGGAAGGAATTGACCGCACGAAACTCGACTTTGTCATGGATCTCAAAAACAACCGCCGCGGCAGAATAAAAGAATATGTTGACCAATACCCCGGAGCCACATACTTCGAAAACAAATGCACCTGGGATGTCATTAAGGACGAATCGATTAAAATTGATATCGCCGTGCCTAGTGCGACCCAAAATGAAATCGGTGAGGAACATGCTGAAGCCCTCATTAAGAACGGCTGTTTCTGTATCTCGGAAGGCGCCAACATGCCGTCAACACCGAAAGCAATTGAAATCTATTTAGAAAACAATATTCTTTTCGGCCCAGGAAAAGCAGCTAATGCAGGCGGAGTATCGGTTTCCGGCCTGGAAATGAGCCAGAACAGTATGAAGCTGTTATGGGAGAAAGAAGAAGTCGATAACCGACTGCGCATTATCATGAAAAACATCCATGATTCATGTGTAAGCGCAGCAGAAACCTATGGTTGCGATCGCAGCAACTATCTGGCTGGTGCAAATATTGCCGGATTCTTAAAAGTCGCAAAAGCAATGCTTGCTTACGGTGTAATTTAAAATCAATTCTTTAATAACCTAAGCCCTCTTCTTAATTGGGAAGAGGGCTTCTCTGTTTAAAAAGATATTTACTGTTACTTGTCAAGCTTATCTCTCAAAGTCTTGCGATCAATACCCAGCAATTCAGCAGCTTTAGTTTTATTCCCATCGACTGCGGATAGCACATCCTTAACGTAGTCTTTCTCATGTTCCTGTAAAGTTTTTATGGTTTTTGATTCCCCTGCTGATTTGCAGCGTATATAAAGTGGCAGATCAACCACTTCAATTATTTCTTTATCAACTCTTTTAAGTAAATCAGATATAACGTTTTCAAGTTCAATGATATTACCCATCCAGGAATGATTCAGCAAAGCGTAGACAACCCCATCAGATAACTCCGGTTCTATGCTGCGGCCGAACTCCCGACAAGCTTGTGTTATGAGATATCGACCGATCAGGATGATATCATCTCCCCGTTCTCTCAGAGGGGGGATTACCACATTAATGCCGTTTAAGCGGAAAAAGAGATCTTCCCTGAACTGTCCTTTCCCGATCATGGCTATTAAATCTTTTGAAGTTGAAGCCATAATCCTGCATTTGCATTGCTGCATTTTGCTGTCTCCAACTCTGGTATATTCTCCGTTTATAAGAACGCCCATTAATTTAACCTGGACAGCTAAAGAGGTCTCACTGATTTCGTCAAAAAAAACCGTTCCCTTTCGCGCCAGTTCCAGAAATCCAGGATCCAGGGCGGCTTCACTATCCCGGCCATTTTCCTCCCGACTTTTTGAGTTCGTGGTCTTTGTTATAGAGCCAAAAATCTCTTTTTCAATTATACTTTCAGGAATTTCTTTGCAGTTAACGGCAATAAAGGGGTGCCCGGATTGGTTGCTTTCATAATGAATGATTCTGGCCGTTAACTCCCTTCCGCTTCCAGATTCTCCGTTAATCAGGACAGGTTTGTTATTTTTTGCGGCTTTCTTAATGTTATCAAAAACCCGTTTCATATTGTCCGACTCGCCAATCAGCGAGTAGTGCCTGGCAATATTTCTTGCAGGTGCTGTTTTTTTGGCAGTCCTTATCCTGAGCTTTTCGAGAGAGCGTTCAATTGCCTGTTCAAGTTCTTCATCGGTAAAAGGTTTAGCCAGGTATTCCTCGGCTCCGGCCTTTATGGCCTCAACCGCTCCTTCAACTGAAGCATAACCGGTAATCATCATGACTTCTGTGTAGGAATAATTTTGCCTGATATGATGAATAAGATCCAGACCGCCGACAAACGGCATATGGTAATCAGTAATCACAAGATCTATGTGATTTTTTGCCATGATTGCCATTGCATCTTCTGCACTTTCACTTGAAAAAACCCGAAAGCCCATATGTTCGATACTGCGATGCAGCACTTCAAGGGTATCCGGTGAATCATCGACAACCATGATAACCTCGTTTCTTCTCACTTTAGCCATCTTCGCCATCTCCTCCAATTGGGAGTCTTACAGTAAATTTTGTGCCCTTGCCTGGTTGGCTTTTTACATCTACCGAACCCCGGTGAGACTGGATAATCCCCAGGGCAACCGGCAGCCCTAAACCGACGCCTTCACTGCTGCCTTTGGTCGTGTAAAAAGGTATGAATATTTTATCCAACTGCTCTTCCGTCATTCCGATTCCTGTATCCTGGACAATTATATTAATGGCATTAATGGCGCTTTCCGTGCGAATAGTCAATGATCCGCCTTCAGGCATAGCCTGGATAGCATTGACAACAAGGTTAACAAGAACCTGGTTTAACTGTGCCGGGTCGATCCTGATTAAGGGTAAATCAGCCGCAAATTCTTTGATGAGTTTGACACTACTTTTGTTAATTCTGCTTTCCAACAGATAAAGCCCGTCTTCGATCTTTTCGTTAATATTAACCATGACTTTTTCTGGAGGTGTCTGCCTGCTGAATAACAACAACTTCTTGATAATTTCCCTGCCATGGAGTGCTGCTTTGATAATTTTATCGATGTCTTTTTCCACGTTCTCATTTATATCTTCGTACTTTTTAATTAACTGGGCAAAGCCAAGAATTCCGCCGAGAGGTTCATTTAACTCATGAGCTATACCAGCCGTTAGCTGACCTACTGTTACCAACCGATCGGCATGTAAAAGTTGCTGTTGCAGCCTCTCTCTCTCTTCTTCAAAGTTTTTTCGTTCAGAGATGTGACCCAGTTCACCGGCAATTGCAATGAGCATCGGTTGTTCTTCTTTTAAAAATGGTTCTTTATCCATCATTGTGGACTCTTTAATATAACCCACTTCAACGAAACCCTTAAGTTGACCGCTTACCTCAATATCCGCTTTGAGCGTAAAGACCGGTTTTGAGAAGTTCCGGCTTTTAAAATTTTGATTCGAATATACTATTCGACAACAGGTGAGTTCCGGATGCATAAAGCCCAGGGGAATTATATCAGCGGCGCCAGCCATAATTTCATCAAGTGATTTACCCAACTCTGATCCGAGCCTGGAGATCTGATAGATTGTTTTAAGCTCTTTAATCCTTTCGCCCAAGAGAAACCGGGCTCTTCGATGTGATCTGGCAAAACCAACCAAATCAAAGAGATATTGATAATGAGCAATGATCGAAGCGCCCATTTGCAGGTTGTCTTTCCAGCCAATTGTTACTGTCCCGACGGCTTTTTTTTGAGCTCTTATTGGCAAAATCATCAATGCGGAGCAGCCATAAAATTTTGCACTATTTTGCACTTGTTCAATCCACAAACCACCGCCAGCAGTTCTATTTGGCGTCTCTTTTGGGATCCCTTTTAAAACAAGCTGTTCAAGATCATTTGAGTTAAGATTTTCCATAATCTGCTTCTCGAGCGGATCGTGCTCACTATTGCCACTGTTGTTCAGGGCTTTTCCCCTCAACCGGGAAACCTGCAGCTCATGATCAGGATGGGTCAAAGTGTAACGATAAAAACTGCGTGTATCACTGGCAACGATACTTAAATAATCACCATCCGAAAAATCGAGGATACTCTGAGAAATATCCCTGAAATAGTCGCTGATGAATCTGCCTTTCTCTGCTATGCTGATCAGCTTAAAAGACAATTTATGAAGTTTTTCCAACCAGACATCATCGGAGGCAACTTTTTTGATCATGGCAATCCTCAATTAAATTAGATCAAATTAAAAACACTGATTCAATAGACCGGTTAATAACTGCTTTGCTTTAGATAATAGCAGATAAATTTGCACTGCAACAAGATCAGCGCTCTTCCCTTAAGTCCAGGATTATTGCTGCGTTTCCTGGTTTTTATATTTTAGTTCCAATACCCGCCGCAGAGAGCTGTTTAACCGCTCATCAGTGATTAACCCTTCATTATAAGCTTCCTCCAGGATGTGAACTGCTTCGGTCTGCAGATCCGGGCTATGACAAATCAATAGCAAATCTACTCCGGCAGAAAATGATTCCATTATTATCTCAGGCCAGTCATAGTTTTCAGTCAGGGCAGCCATTTCCAGATCATCTGAGATTATCACGCCATCAAAACCAATTTCGTTTCTCAATATGTCAATCAGTTTTTTCGACATAGTCGCCGGTTTACTGTCCACTCCGCTGACAACGAGGTGAGCAGTCATAATCACCGGGATTTTTGCTTCAACCGCCCTGATAAACGGAATCAACTCGAAAGAGTAAAGCTGCTCTTTATTTTTATCTAATATCGGCATTGCCAGATGTGAATCAACCAGGGTTGAACCATGACCGGGATAATGTTTGCCGACAGCCAAAACGCCGCTGTCTGAAAGACCCTGATAAAACGCAATGCCATAATTGCTTACGACAACCGGATCACCGCCAAATGAGCGTTTGCCAATTACAACATTACGGGAATCTAAGTTGATATCGAGAACAGGAGCCAGGTTCATGTTGATGCCATAATTTTTAAGCTTTTTACCTACCGCCTGACCAATTAGAAATACTTCATGCTCGTTCAATTCCGCCATTTCTGCAGCAGCGGGAAAAATTTCGCCCGGCAACCTTGTCATGTTACCTCCTTCTTCGTCAATACAAATAAACAGAGGAAACTCAGGTGAAACAAAGGATTGTAGATCATGGTTAAACTCTCTGAGCCAGTCTTCGCGGATAATGTTTCGCTCAAAGAGAATGACTCCGCCAAAGGGATACTGAGAAAACCGTTCTTTAAGCCGCTCATTAACTGAGTTTTCCTCAATCCCTACGATGATCAGACCGGCAATTTTTTGCCTCAGGGTCATCTTTTCAATCAGTTCAGCAATCGGATCATTTTCCACTACACTGTTTTCATCCAGCGCAATAAGAGACTGTTCCTGCTTCACACATCCGGGTGTTAAGCAAGCCAGCATTGTTAAGATTATGATCAACAAATTCAGCTTGTGATTCATCATCGCTCCTGATTGGTGTTTATTCATCTATCCTTACTATTCCTCTAAGCAATATTTCTCCCTGCAACCAACTGCCAGTTTACAATTTTAGCATTTTCCTTCAATTACTGTTGATCTGCTGCTGTTGGTTATGATAACATTGCTCCAATACTTTAGCCAGTAACCTTATTAATACCTTTTCCCAAAAAGAAAGGAAGTTGTAAACAAATGAAACGTTTCCAGGAAGCCCTTAAAGAGGGGTTGCCGATGCTGGTTGATACAACCCTGCGTGATGGCGAACAAACAGCCGGAGTTGTTTTTTCCAACCGGGAAAAATTGCGCATTGCCAGGATGCTGGATAACCTTGGTGTGCATCAGATTGAAGCCGGCATCCCGGTAATGGGCGGTGATGAAAAAACAGCGATCAAAGAAATAGTCGGTTACAATCTTAATGCCAGCATTATGGCCTGGAACAGGGCTAATGTTGAAGACATCAAGCATTCAATTGACTGTGGGGTTGACTCCGTGGCGATATCAATTTCAACCTCAGACATTCACATTGTCCACAAACTACAGACTTCACGGGAATGGGTAATGGAAAATATGATCAAGGCTGTGGAATTTGCAAAAGAGCATAATGTATATATCTCAGTAAATGCTGAAGACGCTTCGCGAAGTGACCAGGTTTTTTTAGTTGAATTCGCAAAAGCAGCCAGAAAAGCCGGCGCTAACCGCTTGAGATTTTGCGATACGATTGGGGTATTGGAACCCTTTAAGACTCATGAAGTGATTAAGGATTTGATCGAAAAAACAGGAATGGATATCGAAATGCATACCCATAATGATTTTGGCATGGCGACAGCCAATTCCCTGGCCGGCTTAAAAGCGGGAGCCCGGTTCATCGGGGTTACCGTAAACGGACTCGGTGAACGTGCCGGAAACGCTGCCCTGGAAGAAGTGGCTATGGCTCTTAAGCATCTATTCGGGGTAAACCTGGGCGTTAATACCAAGGATTTTAGAAACCTGTGCGAGTATGTGGCCAGGGCATCCGGCAGGCAGCTCTATCCCGGAAAACCGATTGTCGGCGCCAACACCTTCGCCCATGAATCAGGCATTCACGCCGACGGTGTCTTAAAAAATCCGGCAACTTATGAAATCTTCAGTCCTGAGGACGTGGGTCTGGAAAGACAGATTGTTATTGGCAAACATTCGGGATCAAAAGCCATTAAAATGAAATTTGTCGAGTACGGCATTGATCTTTCCGATGAAGAAGCTGCCGAATTGCTGAGCGCTGTACGCAGTGTGACAGTCGACTTAAAAAGAACTCTATTTGATAAAGAATTAATGTATATTTATGAAGATTATCTTTACGATAAGAAAATACATCCTTCTAATTAAAAGAACCGATGATCAACAATCTGCATCCCTTTCAACAACATGATCAGGATACAGATTATTTCTTAATCAAAATTAAAAGTGCCGTATTTTATAAAATGCTCAACCAGGCCCCCATCGGCCAGAATCTTAAGCATTACCGGCGGCAGCGGCGTAACGGTTATGTCTCTCCCTTTTGTGTTGTTACGCAGTAAACCGCGGGATAGGTCTATGATCAACTCATCACCTGCATCAATCAAATCAGTATTACATTCGATCAATGGCAGTCCGGTATTAATCGCGTTGCGGTAAAAGATTCGGGCAAATGATTTCGCAACAACCGCGCTAATGTTGGCATTGATGATCGCCAGTGGAGCCTGCTCCCGTGAAGAGCCGCAGCCGAAATTTTTGCCGGCGATAATGAAATCTCCCTTGTTTATTTTGTCATAAAAATCAGGATCTAGATCCTCCATAACATGTTTGGCCAACTCCCTCATATCAAGGGTTTTAAACTTATAGCGGCCAGAAATTATGTAGTCTGTATTTACATCATCGCCAAATTTATGAGCCTTTCCTCTTAACTCCATTTTAGTCTCCTTTTATAGATATTGCCTTGGATCAGTTATTTTTCCATGCAGCATCGATGCTGCTACAGTCGCCGGAGAAGCCAGGAAGATTGAAGCTTTATTATTACCCATCCTCCCTTTAAAATTTCGATTGGCTGTAGAGATAACATTTTCACCGTCCGCAGGGACACCATTATGTGTGCCGACACATGGCCCACAGCCGGGGGTTACTATTGCGGCTCCCGCTTCAACCAAAGTCTCAATTAATCCTTCTCGCATTGCCTCGATGAACGAACGTCGTGATGACGGGGCAACAACCAGCCTGGTTCTGGCGGCAATTCTTTTGCCTTTTAAAATCTTTGCAGCAACTCTTAAGTCTTCCACCCTGCCGTTCGTGCAAGTCCCGATTACACCCTGATCTACCGGTGTACCCACCGCCTCACTAATCGGAGAAACATTATCAACTGTATGGGGTAAGGCGATCTGCGGTTCAAGATTAGAGAGATTGTATTCTCTCACAGCAGCATATTGAGCATCCTGATCGGCAAAAACCGGTTGGAAACTTCTGGTGCTGTGCTTTTTCACCCATGCGATAGCTTTCTGATCCGCTTCCATCAATCCACACTTGGCTCCCAGCTCCACGGCCATGTTGCTGATTGTAAACCTGGCATCTACTGATAAAGCTTCGATAACCTCTCCGGTAAATTCAAGGGATTTGTAAGTAGCCCCATCAGCAGTTATATCACCGGCGAGAAAAATGATTAAATCTTTCGCATATACTCCTGGCGGCAGCTTCCCGTGTATGATTATCTTGATTGTTTCAGGAACCTTAAACCAAAGCTTGCCTGAGATCATCGCCGCTGCCAGATCTGTTGAACCTACCCCGGTTGAAAAAACATTAATAGCCCCGTAAGTACAGGTGTGCGAATCAGCACCGATGACAAGATCACCCGGAACAACGTGCCCTTCTTCCGGAAGTAACTGATGGCAAACGCCATCACCGATATCGTAAAAATGGATTTTCTGTTGCCACGCAAAATCACGCATCTGTTTATGCAAAGCCGATACTCCTTCTACCGGGCTGGGAGCGCTGTGATCGATTACCATGGCAACACGCTCAGGGTCAAAAACTTTTTCGCCATTCATATTACTGAAAGCCCTTATGGCAAGAGGCGATGTGCCATCCTGCCCCATAACAAAATCGAGGTTGGCAATGACGATGTCATTGGCCCGTGCATCATGGTTACTCTTCAGTGACAATATTTTTTCGGCTATTGTTTTTCCCATAGCTGGCTCCTTTTAGTATTGGGGTGATTAACATTTTACCTTAAACCAAAACCTTTTTCCCTAAGAAATTCTCCCACGTTAATACGCGGTTTAGCCATCATATTCCTGGCACAGTATTCACTCCAAATAACCTGCTCTTTACCTTTACTACGCTCGTTGTAATATTTGCTTATTTGTTGATCGTACTCTCTCAGCATTTTTTCATCATCGCTTTCGCTGTAGCTGTTTATTTTAAAAACAACAGTTTTCGGCAATCGCGGTTTCTGCCAATTTTTTTCTGCCGGGTAACCAAGACACAAGCCAAATACCGGGAAGACAAGTTCTGGCAGTTCAAGCAGTTCGCTTATTTGATACAGATCATTGCGGATTCCACCGATAAAAACTCCGCCAAGATCCAAAGCCTGAGCGGCAATAAAGGCTTTTTGAGCTGCCAGTGCCACATCTACCGTCGCCATGATCAGCATTTCCGTATTACCAAGGATCTCTGGATCTAAATTTATCCAATACTTTCTACTCCGTTGCAAATCCGCGCAAAACACTAAAAATAAGGGAGCTTCTTCAACCCACTTTTGCCCTCCGGACAGGTCGGCAATAGCCCTGCGCTTATCACGATCATCGACCTGGATGATTGTGTAGGCCTGAAAGTGGCTTGAGGTTGGCGCCCACTGGGCTGCATCAATGATGGCCTCAGTTTTTTCCGGTTCGACAGTCCGATCTTCAAATTTACGGACTGAACAATGCGCTTTTAATAAAGCTATAATCTCGTTCATGTTAACCCTCCTTCGGGCTGTTCCGGGAGCTGGGTTAGAATAGGTAATTGTATGGCGATGACAAATTTTGTTTAGTTTCAGTTACGCCGTACGTACTCAACTCTATTCTCGCCAGTATTCCGGCCGCATCATAGCTGCGGCGCAGTTAACCTTACCCTTTAAATGACTGAGGATGCCCGGCTTGAGTTCTTTTACCATCCAGGCATCTGCATGATGCTCAGCAATAGGGTACGGCGCTTCCAGGCCAAAATCATTAGCCGGAAGGAAGCCAAAACGCGGATAATAGGTTGGGTGTCCCAATACGAATACTAAATCAGTACCCAACTTTGATAAAGATTTAAAACCTGCTTCGACCAGTTTTCCACCGATACCTTTATTCTGTCGGTCGGGATCAACAGCAAGCGGAGCCAAAATAACCGCCACTGTGCTTTCGTGATTGGTAATTGTCGCATTAGTAAACAAAATATGACCGAGGATAATTCCTTCTTCCACTGCCACCATTGAGAGATAGGGTTTGGCAGTTGAATCTTCCAAGAGGTTCGTCACCAACTCAACAATTTCCGGTCCTTCAGCTTCACCAAAGGCCTCTCTTTCAACTTTTAGTAGCCCCTGGATATCATTTTGGACAGACTGTCTGATTTTCAAAGCAAAAACCTCCGTTAAATTAAGCCTGCCACCTTGGTCCTGCTTCAGTATCACATACCGAAATCCCTGCTTCCAAGAGGGTGTCACGGATCTGATCAGCTTCAGGCCACATTTGGTTTCTGCGATAATTTTCCCTCAGTTGCACCATTGCATTGACCAGGTGGTTGTACTTTTCAGGAATGGAAGAGGTTAGTTCTTTGATACCTGTGCCGGCCAACACGACCATTTCACGGAACAGCTCTCTGCCCTGCGAGACAAATTCAGGGTTTTCCAGGTCGAGCTGAGCCTGCCACAAGACCCGGTCAGCCTCGAGAATCTGAGTGATCATCTTCATAACATCCTGCAGTTCAAGGGACTGATGGAATACTGCTTCAATATTGTGCATTTTGTCCCAGAAAGCAGGTTCGGACCCGATTTCAACTACTTTAACCAGCTGTTGATCATCCGCATTCTGTTCCTTACCATCAATACCAGTCCTGCCCTGCAATTTAAGCGAATCATCTCCGTTAAGTAAGTCAAAAGAGATAGAGTCACCGCTGGAAAAATGCTGTTCGGAACCATCGATCCTGATGGTTACCTGCCCAAGACCGCCAACTGCAGCCTGTTCAGTTTTAAAATCAAGGATGCAAACCGTATGTTCATCAAGACCCAAAATTACTGTACCCGGAGGTAGATCAGCTTCGAGCGCCCGGAAACGCTTTTCTCCCATGTAGCAGTACCGTGTATCGTGGTTTCCTCCCTCTGCATTATTCCAATGGGGAACGATAACCAGCTCTAAGCCTAAGCTGCCAAGGATATTTAAGCCCCCAACCCAGTGCAGAGGTTCTCCTACCTTATATATTTCATAAACCGGTATTGTATAGCTACCTACAGATAAGGCTGCTGCGCTGGCTGCCACCAGACACCCGCCTCTGCTGATCATAGCGCCGAGCAAAGACGGAACAGGGGTGTCTTTCAGTTGTCGCACGGCATAAGTAGGACTTCCGGGGCCGATTAATACATAACCAGCCCGGCTGAGCCGGTTATATACTTCATCTGTTTCAATTGATGCTGATTCATCTTTTACTTTATAGGAGGCAACTTCCATTTTCCGTTTGATATGCTTGTTAAAATAATCGATTGCCCGCCTGGATATCAGGTCGACATTCTCCTGAAAACCGGCCGGGGTATCGAGAAAGAGGATATTTTCACCGCTGCTTATTCCCTTAAGCAGTTTTTTATGAGTTTCTACCATCGTACCCGACAACTCACCCGAACCAATCAGGGCGACGGTGCCTCGAATCTTTGACATCTAAAGCCCCCCGGATATTCTATGCCTGTAGAGTGTAATTCTACAAACCCTATTATGTTGTAAAACTCATCAGATGTCATCTTTTTCCCGGCAAACTTAACCTGTTCAGAAAAGAAAGTTCCTTTTCAAGCCTTTCAATAAGCGGCGCAAGATTGCCAACCATTTTCTCAATTTTTGCTGCTGTTAGCGTTGGAGAATGACGGTGATAGTTTAGAAACAGTATTAAATATTCATCAAGTAATTCTGCCGTGACTGATGAAAGCACAGGCGGCCTGGTCTCCGGAACAGGCTGCCTCATTAGTCTGATTAAGCGGTAATGCCAGTCGAGACTGCCCGGTATCCAGCAATCGGTTAACCGGGCAATATGTAAAAAACAATCTTCAACCAGGAGATAAAAATCATAAAGGCAACAGCCGATATAGAGCACTGTTCGTTTATCGCTTTCAGAAGAAAGTGGATAAAACGTTAAAAGCTCTGAGACAATCTGCTTCATATCCTGAAGATTGCCTTCGATTGCCCAACAAGTTTTTTTCAGATTTTCACTCGAAGGAGACGAAACTTGATGCTGAAAGCGTCTGACATCTGACATCTGCTGCTCCAATCTGTATAAAAGAAAACAGGCTCAATGAGACGACCTTATCGGTTAATGGCGCTGAAAATATAATTAGCAGCTATTTAATAATTGCATAAGTGCCCCCGGCAGGGGGTGTGATTTATTAGTTACTCTTTCAGTACATACCCAGACCAGCTCACCATGAGTAAGACAATCATTTTCACCTTTATTGAAAATCGCCAGATCCCAGGTTAAACTCGACCGGCCAATTTTCGCTGTGGTAACTCCGATTTCAAGAATCTGATCGAAATAAGCCGGTTTTAGATAATTAATAGTTGATTTAACCAGGAAAAAATCAAGCCCCTCTTCGCTGACTAAGGTCTGGTAGTCAAAATCAATTTTTCTTAAGTATTCTGTAACAGCCGTGTCGAAATAGGTGAAGTAGTGGGCATTGAAAACTATACCCTGCCCATCTATTTCAGAGTACCTGACCCGCAGCTCATAAAAGAAATTATAGTGTTCTCTGCCGTAGGAAGACTGCAATAATAAAACACTCCTTAAATCAAATCAAACCAAAGTTCAATTTACTGATGATCATTAAAGCTTAAAATCAATTATTTTTTTTCCATTTAAATTTATCTTTTGCTTCGCTGAAACCAGAAGCCAGCGATTCCCACGCTGAATCCAATCCTTCCCTCAGAGCCTCAAAAGCTTCTTCATTAGCATTCACCAGTTCTTTCAGCTTTTCAGCCCCTTCTTCAATCTTGTTTTCCAGGACCTTCATCTGCTCCGGTAAATTCTTCATTGTTTCCGCCCCGGCACTTTCAGCCTGCTGTTTAAGCTTCTTCAATTCGACTTTCCATTCTTCAAGCTGTTCCTGCATTTTTTGCCGATAACTCTCTTTATTGTCCATGCTCAATTCCTCTCTTTTGATAAAATTGAAAAGACTTTTTTCTTGATACTGCCGTAGAGACTTTTAATACCAGTTATATAGAGCGTATCCCTGCTGTTGCGCAGGGTTTCAAGAGTTGCGGCCTCAACAACCTGCCAAAGTAGATCTTTATCGGGAACACTTTTTAGATAGTTCAGCTTAACCTGGTATGCTCCTTTATATTTACGTCCGCCGCCATTGGGAGTGATATTTTTTATGATCCGGTTAAGATCAACATTATTACTTTTTGAACGTAACGATACATCAAGGTAAGTTTCTTTTTTATTGTGATTTTCAACTATGGCAAAAACCGCCACCGTTTTGTGCTCGCTGTTTTTTAATATCAGATCAGCAGCGATAGCCATTGAATCTCTGAACCGGGCATCGATATAGCCAAGGCCGTAAAAAGCCCAATCCTTGTAAACAGTTTCATTTTTCTTGGCTTTTTCAAATACAATCAGCGTTTCCGCTGATAGAGGCATGCTGTCCAGACTTTGCAGGATATTCCAATCTGCAAATTGTGACAGGAAATCAAGCGCTTCAAAATCTAAAGTTGTGATGTTGTTATATTTATCAGTATCAGTCTGGATGCCAAAAGTAAGTGCCGTGGCAATTGTTACCAGCTCTTCTTCACTGAACTTAATCTCAAGCTCTTTTATCATCATGGCCAGTATAGTACTGGTTGAACCGGCATCAGTTCTAATCAACGAATAATCAGCTTCAACAGGAGCTTTAGCCGGTTGATGATGGTCGATATGAGCAGCACAGGGGATCTTATCGCCAATTTGCTCAACCCAGTTATTTTGAAAGTCAGGGACGATATAAGCCTGGTATTTATCTAGATTAATTTCTCTACCATAGTACACCTGGATTTTAAGCCGGCTGGCGAAGGCTTTATTTTGCTGAAGAGAGAGACTTTTCTCGCTAAAAATATCGGCGTCAATAGCCTGGTATTTAAGGATTAGTTTAATGGCATAGGCAGATGCGATTGCATCCGGATCCGGAGAGCCCGGGATGTAGATGGCAATAGGATTGTATTTTGATACTGCATCTATAAACTGTTTTACGCTTTTATTCATTGGCCTGATTACCCTTTTGCTGATTTTCCCATTTATTGTAAATCGGTTCTGGATACTCGAAAGCCAAGCCGAAAGATCCTGTCATGACGGGAGCGATATAACCTGCAGGCAACCCGGCAATCGTTCGCCCCGAAAATCCAGCTTCCGCCCCGCATGACGCGCACATGCCCCGAAGCTGCCCCGATTGGGTTGATTTTTTCTCCATCAGTATATTCACCATACCAGTCATGACACCATTCCCAGACATTACCGCTCATATCAAACAAACCCAGTTCATTCGGTTGTTTTTGCCCCACCGGTTGAGCCGATTTATCCTCGATATAGGCAGCTCCATGACTGGAATAATCAAACCCCAGAGAAGTCCCTGAGAATATATATTCACCGGTATTATTAAAATACCAGGCGACATCGTCGATCTGATCGCTGCCTGAATATAAATATCTTGGCGGAATGGGTAAAGCTGCATGTCCACCGGATGCCGCATATTCCCACTCTGCTTCTGTCAGCAGCCGGTAGCCTTCAACTTCTGTTATATCGTCGGTAATATTGCCTTCACGATCAAGCAGCTCCCCATCTTTATTGTACGCAGGTTTTAACCCGGCCTTTTCGCTCAGCCAGTTACAATAATACATTGCATCCCACCAGTCTACATTAATTACCGGTTGACGCCCCCTGCCCCAGCCCTGATCATAAGCAAAACGCCTTTCAGTTGCTCTACAAAAATCATCATATTCATCAAATGTAATCTCGTATTTTCCAACCCAGTAATCATAAGTTAGAGTGACCTGATGAACAGGCTGGCAGGCATCCCAGAGATCCCCGATTTCATCGCCCATCTGAAAGCTGCCGGCTTTAACCAGTACCATCTCCGGTGTCAGATATTTATCCCTGCTGCATCCTGAATAAGTAAGGGTAACTATAATGATGACGACCAACAATAGGGTCACAATAACGTATTTGCGATAAACTAGTCGCATTAGGAACTCTCCGGTGGCATTATTTACTGGATTTCTGAATCTAAATTAACACAGATAAGGGTATCTAAGCAATCCTGACCACTGTTTTTACTATTTTTACGGCCTTTTAAGTTCATTATGATAGAATTAAACGATGCAGTTAATAATGACTTGGAGGGCAACCGTTAGCGCAATGGATTATGAAGCAGACATAATGCTGGAACTGGCCCAGTTGGCGGCCCGTAGAGCCGGAAAAATCATTATAAGTAAACAAGGTAAAACGGAATTTGCCGAAAAAGCCGACCATAACCTGGTTACCGTAGCTGATTATGCCGCCCAGGAAATTATCATTAATACTATTCAGGAATCCTTCCCCGATCACAGCTTTATTGCCGAAGAAAATGATTTGTCGGCAAATATCAATTCCGCGAATCTGTGGATCATAGATCCCCTTGATGGAACAAATAACTATGCTCATGCTATTCCACATTTCAGCATCTCAATTGCCTATGCCAGGTTCGGCCAGGTTAAGGCCGGAATTGTGTTTGATCCGGAACGCAACGAAATGTTCAGCGCTGCTGCAGGTCAGGGCGCGTTTTTAAACGGCAAGCCGATCCAGGTATCAGGGGCTGCAAGCCTTCAGGAAGCGATTGTGGCAACCGGTTTTTATTATGATCGCGGCGCGATGATGCGAAAAACGCTGAACAGTATTGAAAAATTATTCGAAGCAAATATCCACGGTATCAGGCGTTTTGGCAGCGCCGCTCTTGATCTCTGCTGGGTTGCCTGTGGCCGCTTTGATGCCTACTTCGAATATAATTTGTCGGTCTGGGATTTTGCCGCCGGGATGCTAATCGTGCAGGAAGCAGGAGGCTCCTGTTCCGACCACCATAGAAACCCGCTTAATTTAAAAAGCAAAGGCATTGTAGTTTCAAACAGCAAGTTTCATGAAGATTTTTTGGAGATAGTCAGGTGGAATAATGGAATTAACTAAAATTTACAAGTAAATAATAGGTTTCTGGTCCCCATTGGTCAGCCTTATTATTCTGGCCGTATCGCTGCTGATTAATCCTATCCTAAATCGCCCGTTTAAGATAACTGATACCCATTGATGCAAGAGATTCTGAAGAGTGCTTTAAATTTAAATACTTCACTCGCCTATGGCGATCTTTTTACCGGTTAAGCCTTTCGCGCATCGGTTTCATATAGCCACCCGATAAACCGTAAGTATTCCTGAGAGCATTGACAACTAAATATAGCTGGTTTTTATATTCTTTGCCGGCAGAGCCTGTTTTATAAATCAACTTGAGCGAGTCAAGCTTTTCTGCGAATTCTTCTGCAATAAACTCAAAAAAATCCGTCCTTGGTTTCCCCCGCAGGTATAGTGTGCCTGGCAGCAGGTAGTCGACTCCGCAATCTCCGGCCTGAGAAAAGAGAGCCTGCAAGTTAGCCTTAGAATCAGTCAGCAGCGGAATAATCGGCATTACATGCAGACCTATGCACGCCCTGGTATTTTTAAACTCTTTAAGCATGGCAAATCTTCTTGCTGTAGGCGCAGCCCCCGGCTCAATCTTTTTTCTTAACTCTTCGTCAGCAGTGGTGATAGTCGCTGCAATATTAATATACGTGAGGCGGGAAAGCTGATCGATCAAGTCATAGTCTCTTAAAACCAGATCAGACTTGGTGGAAATGATGGCAGGGTTTTTATATTTGATCAGCAGTTTTAATATATCAGGCATCAACCGGTATTCAGCCTCTGCTGGTTGATAACTGTCGGTTACCCCACCGATGTTGATCACCTCTCCCTTCCAATCCGGTGACTGCAGTTCTTCTTCAAGCAACTCAACAATATTTCTTTTGACAAATATCTCACGGGAGAAATGTTCCGAGCTTAAGTACTGGTGCGAATAGAGTGCGTAACAATAACGGCAGCCATGCTGGCAACCCCTGTAGATATTTAAATCCCAACCGTAGGGTATCTTTCGCTTCAACTTATTTAAAGCACTCTTTGACTTTATTTCTTGATAGTTGACTTGAATCATTCTAAAACCACCCCGGATATCTTCTTAGACCTGATAGCGAAATGCTTTATAAAGATTTGTTATTGAGTCAATCAGCAACCCAAGGGCAACAACAGCGATTAAAGCTGTAATAACCCTGTCCCAAAGGAGCATGGGATCCGCCCCTGCAGGTATTAATCCAATCTCGTTCCAAAATGCAAAGAAAGCATCGTTCCAGAGGCCTTCTCCCCGGATGAATATAACAAAAAGAACAAAAGAAATCACATTAAAGACCAGATTAGTTAAAGCTAATCCTACAGTCCATTTCCGGATGATAAGCTTCAGAGACTCTTTGATTATACCCAAGGCCAACATAATATTAAGCAGGGGCAGCAATGCGCGAAACCCTTCATGATTGAAAAGCGGTATTACTCTCATGACTCCTTCTTCGTTCAAACTGTAGATACCGATCAAGTGCTCGGCAGTGTTAAAAATAATTACCGCGAGTGCCGCAAAAAGCAAGCCAAAAATTGGTTCAGAAAGCTTGATGACTAAGTTCCGATCGGGCAGTTCCGGCAAATCTGACGGGCTCCAATGTTCATCTTTGAACTCCCGGTTAATCGGTACATTCTTATATTCTATAATCGCGAAAATCACTGTTACCCAGGCAAATACCTGCAGTAAAGCGTTGAAAATTGATCCGAAGTAGCCGGCAAGTAACTCAATGATGCTTTGCGGCGGTTCCACAAAATAACTGATAGTCATTGCCAGGGTGATCCCAAAAGCCACCGCCGCTAAAACAATTTTTAAGACCATCAGGTAAGTATCATAGGTTTCCGGACCAATCAAATAGGTTTCTTTAGCCCTGTAGCGCTTGGCAAGCTGAGCCGGATCTCCAAGTTCAATTAACACTGCTTCAACATCTTTTGCCGTTGGAGTACCTGCTTGCCCCTGCCCGGATAACATGTCTTCGATCAGGCTGCGCAGTTCCTGCTCAATATCAGCGCGCTGTTTTTCTGGCAATCTTTTTGTGACCGCATAAATATACCTTTCCACCATTTCCATCATTATTTACCCCTTTCATCACTTACTAAAGCGTTTATACTAACAGATGTTTTCTGCCACTCAACCAGCAGCTCTTTGTAAATTTTTTTACCTTTATCACTGAGCCTGTAATACTTGCGAGGCCTGTTTTCGCTGGTATCCCATGTGCTTTCAAGCAGGCCTTGTTTTTCAAGCCGTCTGAGAAGCGGGTATAGTGTGCCAGGCTCAACGGGAAAATCTTCTTTTTCAAGAGTCTGGACCAGTGAATAACCATATTCCGATTCTGAGAGCAGACTGAGAACAGCGAGGATGACTACTCCCCTGCGCATTTCCATTAATATTGAATTTAAGAGATCTTCATAATCGTTCATCATCTCACCACCTGCATCCTATTATAGTGTAGGTCACACAGTATTGTCAATACCATATTATAATTAATTTTATATATGTATTAAGCACCAATTAATAAAACAGCGGAAAGATCGTTCTCTTCCCGCTGTTTTGTGTATTATAATTTATTTTTATAAAGGCTTAACCCCGATGCAAATATCAACAATTGATTTGCCTTCAGGATGCGTTTTGGGATCATTATGATACATTTCGAAGCAGGGAAGGTCATCGGGTTGGTAGCCACTTTCAGGCAACCAGGTCCGGTAAACCCAGTCCCATGCTTCCTGATATTCAGTATCGCTTAATTCAAAGCGGGCCAGGGCATATTTACCAGCCGGCAGAACCATCTTGCCGATTTCTCCTTCAACCGGTGTGTCATCCGGCACAGAGATCGACACGCTGACCCTTAGCTTTGAATCATCGGTAATATCCGGATTATCATGATAAATAATGATTGTCTTGGTTTCCGGATAGCGCAACAAATTTCGTGGACCCGCCCATTTAAAAAGTTTGTCGAACAAACCTTCAAACAGTTTGCTGTCACCTTTGTACGGCCCCACGTAACGCACATAAGCCAGGGTGGTTTCCGGAAAATCTTTAACTTCAACCGTTCTGTTAGCATTGTCCATCATTTCATACCTCCATCGCTGAATATTATTTTCATATTCAATATAGAGGTTAGCAGATGAAAATACTTTTCCGTTGTTGCTATCCATTTGTCCTGGCTTGCGATCTGCATTTCCAATCTTGCGATCTTTAAGACAGGAAGCATGGCCCAAATCACGCCAGGCCGTTGCCGTATAGCCAAAATACTGCTTAAAGCTTTTGGCAAATGAGGAAGCATTGCTAAAACCACAATCAAGCGCTATCTCGCCCACGGTTCGCGCCGGATCGCATAAGAGCAAGGTGGCTGCCTTTTCAAGCCTCAACCGTTGAATGAACTGAAAAAGCGGTTCGCCTGTAAAAATATAAAATATCCTGTGAAAATGATACTTGGAGAAACCGGCAACAGCGGCTATTTCAGCCAGTGTAAAATCTTTTTCGATATTTGCTTCAATAAAATCAACCGCCAGGTTGATTCTGCCTTTGTATTGATCAGCAGTTTTCTTTCGTCTAGCCTCTTCAGCATTCATTTCGGGAATAACCACCTTTAAACTCAACCAGGACGATCAACATTGATCAGCAAAGCGAATCTTAATTAAATCAACTCAAATTTTCTTGGAATATTTCTTCAAGTATATGAAGCGCATCAGCATTGCTTCCAATTGATTAATCGGCTTTACTTTCCCTAAAAGGGTAGTGTAAATAATTGCTTTACAGTTCTTTTCAAAAACCATTTCCGCCGCAACAGCATCCGATCGATTAGGGCCAACACACAGTGCGCCATTTCCCCTTATCAGTACTGCGTTTCTTCCTTTCAGTTTACCGGCCACGTTCTTAATTGAACGGGCAGAACCATCATATTCAGCAACCCTGACCCTTGTGCCAATGATTTGTGCAAAATCATCAAGCAGCGGATACAGACTTTTACCGGCTTTTGATACCGCCAGGATATCCGGCAAAGTGGTATGAATAACCACCCCGACTTTTTTATTTCGTCTGTAAATCTCACGATGCAGTTCTACTTCAGCAGGCAGATTATTATTTCCTTTTTCCTCTTCCGGTTTGTTTATATTAATGTCGCTATAAATAACTGCTTCGTCAGGAAAAGGAGCATCTCTAGTGAAGAAATTATATAAAGTAAAGCACTCCCCATGTCTTTCACTGTTAAAGAGACTCATTTGCTGTGCTTCTTCAGCTTGATTGTTCTGAAAAGAAAACTGTTCTAGATAGCGGTCTTTTAACCGATCTGGATCATTTATTTCCTGACTGCTTATCGCCCCATAGCGATGACAGGCAAAATCAGCACAAGCCTTTTCCAGATCCTTTGCCACTTGAAAAGCTTCTTCCATATCACTACCTAAGCAGACTGCTCCATGATAAGCCAGCAAAATAGCCTTGCCTTCAGTGCGGGCGAGCGCTGTTATAGCTTCTTGCTTCAGTTTTTGCGATCCGGGCAGCCCGTAAGCCGCACAGGCTATGTTAGTACCAAAACTGCCGACCGCTTCAAAATCCCTGGCCGGTATATCTATTCCTAAGGGGCTTAGTGCAGAAGCGTTTTCCTGGTGAGTGTGAATAATAAAATTTACATCTTTTCTGTGCTTGTAGATTGCAGCATGCAGATCTTTTTCCGAAGAAGGCTTGATTTGCCCGCTGTAACTGCCATCATTAATGTTGACAGACACTATATCGCCAGGACTTAATGATTCGTAAGATTTGCCGCTCGGGGTAATCACAAATTGATGATCACTAATCCGGCAGCTTACATTGCCCCAGGTGCGGGCAATCAGCCCTGATTCAAGCAGTTTTTTTCCTGCTAAAACTACATTTTCCCTGGCCTGCTGTATATCCATCTTTGACAAACCTCCATCTAGCCTTCTTTAATAGCCACGTTGGCAAAAACCCGATCGAAGCGAGCCAATGCGTCATCGACCATTTCATCAGTGTAGGCTGCACTGGTATACAAACGGCTGCCCGCCAGGGTGACCAAGCCTTCGGCCATATAGGCTGCCCCCATGTGCTCCATCTCTGTCTTGCGCTCTGAGGTTGCTTTCATCACTGCCGGGATTGTCCAGATCTTCCTCCAATCAATCACAAAATGCATTGTTCCGACCGTTTCAAGGTGAACAATTGAACCCTGGTTAAAAACCACAAAAGGTAGATTATGTGTATTAATTAATTCTTTTAAACCTGTTACCAGACGATCGCCAACCTGCCCGGCTTTTCTTGCAGCTCCTGTCCGCTCAATTTCACAAATCGTGTAATATCCGGCAACACAGCTTAAGGGATTCGCAGCCATAGTCCCGCCCACCAGGGCTTTTTTATGTTTTTCTCCTCCCTGTAATCCCGCCGCCAAATATTTCATGTATACTTTTTTCCCGCCAATTCCACCGGCGCTTGGGTAACCGCCTGCAACTATCTTGCCGAAAATAGTCAGGTCGGGAGACACTCCGAAATAACCCTGCGCACCAGCCGGTCCCATTCTGAAAGCAGTTACCACCTCATCAAAAATCAACAGGGCGCCATACTTGCGGCAAAGTTTTTCCACGCCCCGGTTAAATTCAAAATCAAGTGGCCTGGTACCACTCTCCGGACCAACCGGTTCAATCACCACCGCAGCAGTTCCGCCCCTGAATTGATTCAGTCGCAGTTTCCGTTCCAGGTCATTTAGATCATTGGGGAAAAATTCCCCGGTATTTTTAAAGATATAGCGGGGCACACCACTGGCCTGAGTCCATTTGGATCCAGGAATCCTGATACTGTAAGCCAACTGATCGCTCCAACCGTGATAAGCTCCTCCCATTTTCAGGATATTTTTCTTTTTAGTTGCCAATCGGGCCACCCGGATTGCGGCCATGGCGCTTTCGGTGCCTGAGTTAAGCATTCGAAACATCTCCACCGCCGGCATCAACTCAGATATTTTTTTTGCCAGCTTATACTCGTATTCATGGAATAAGCCTGTAGAGGGGCCGCAATGGTTTAAGAGCTCGATTACTTTTTCCCTGATAGCTGGCGGGTTGGATCCAAGCAGGGTCGGACCACCGGCCTGCAGAAAATCATAATACCGGTTGCCGTCAATATCATACAAATAAGCACCTTCAGCTTTAGTAAAAACCAGGGGGAACGGGTAATTAAAAGCAAGGTTATGCTGAACCCCGCCAGGGATGATCTCGACAGCCCGATCAATCAACTCTTTTGATTTTTTACACTTTAAGCCATAGTAATCTTCTTCATAACATTTAAGGGCATCCGGCCTGATCGAATAAATCGGCTTTTTAATCAGTTCATCAAGCGCTTCAATAATTGCTGCCGTATCATGATAATCAGTTATAGCGTATTGCTGATCCATTGCCATCCCCTCCCGCAATCAGTGTAACGCATTTAAAATACTCAAGCAAATATAAATAAGGCACCCATATTTTATTAATTATCAGTATATATATATTAGACATTCAATGCTATAAATGCTACAATGCAGCCGAAAAGCCTTAACACCAATTAGATTTGACAACCCTGCAAAAAGAGGGATCGGAAAATTGGCAGCCCGCTTATCATTTAAAGAAAAGCTTGGTTACGGCTTAGGTGATTTATCAGGCAATATCATGTTCTCCGCGATCAGTTTTTTCCTCCTCTATTTCTTTATCAATGTTGGCGGCCTGAATCCTAAACTGGCAGCACTTGTCTTCATCATTGCCCGGTTTTGGGATGCGGTGACTGATTTTTGGATGGGCAGCATATCTGATCGGACAAACACCCGCTGGGGAAAAAAGAAAGTTTTCATGCTGTTTGGAGCGGTACCTTACGGTTTAATGTTTATCATCCTCTGGCTAGTGCCATTCGGGGAAGATGCTACGCAAACTATGCGCTTTATTTATTACACATTTGCTTACCTGCTCTACAATACAACCTGGACCATAGTTTACATTCCCTACAACGCCCTCACCGCCAATATGACCGGTGATTATGACGAAAGAACTTCGCTAAATGCTTTCCGCATCGTTTTGGCCAATATCGGCATTTTGCTCGGGGCAGCAATCTTTGCCCTGCTGGCTGACGGGACAGCAAGTGTTTTCTATCAACTTTATGGTTCGGAAAAAACCGCTTATGGATTGGCCGGAGCGATATTCGGAGTTTTAGCTTTAATGATCATGTTAGTTTGCGTCTCAAGTGTAACCGAGAGGATAGATTCCCAGGAGCCGGAAAGGAAAAAACTGCTGGTAACTTTAAAGGAATTCTTCCGCCTGAAGGAGTTTCGCAACATTATTACTTATTATCTTTTAAGTATGATTGGTTTCGATATCATCATGGCGATCTTTATTTTCTTTATTAATGATACCCTCGCCTTTGGCGGAGGAAGCGATTCAATGCTTTTTGTGGCAATCCCCTTGGTTACCGCCATTATTTCAGCAGCTTTCTGGGTTTATTTAAGCGAAAAACATTCCAAGCACAAGGTCTACGCTGCCGCCTCCATTTTTATGTTTGTTGTGCTGCTGGCCTGCCTTTTCATACCACCACAGAACTATTTAGCCTTGATCAGCGTCTGCATTGGAGCGGGAATCGGTATGTCAGCTATTCAGATCCTGCCCTTTGCCAGCCTTCCCGATGTGGTGGAAGTCGATCAGCTTGTCTATGGCAGCAGGCGCGAAGGCGCTTATTACGGCATCAACCAGTTTATGTATAAGCTGGCATCCGGCATCTCAATTGCTTTCGTATCATTTGTGCTTGGTGTTTTCGGTTACCAGGAAATGGCCCCGGCCGGTTTTATCCAGCCTGATTCGGCATTAACCGCCATCCGGGTGATTTTGGGCACTGTTCCCGGAACTATTTTCCTGGTTGGGATTATCTTTGCGTACCGGGCTGATCTCGGCCGTGAAAGATATAATAAAATTTCAGCGGAGATTAAAAGCAGAACTGCCAGGTAAAAAACGGAGTTATCCATAACCTTAAAGCTATTGGCAAACGTTTAAGGCAAAGAAATTTTTTCTGTTGTCCCGGTATAACTTTCTAAAGACCTGAAATTGGCGATCATAAATACTTTTATTACCCTGATCCGGATAAAAGGTTTTAACTGCAGGAATTAGCTCTTTGGCCGCTTCAAAAGAATCAAACCAGCTAAGACCGATCGCCGTTACAACCGCAGCGCCAACTGCGCCTGCATTTTGAGGGTTCTCTACAGTTTCTATTCTCCGTTGTAATACATCGGCCAGTATCTGGCAGGTTACCGCCGATAGAGCCCCACCTCCCACAAAACGGATCGGATCAGATGTCTTAACCTTCTTCTCCTGGGCTTCAAGCATCCAGCGCAGGTGGAAGCAAACTCCTTCAATCACAGCCCTGATTAACTCAGACTTTCCGGTATCAAGGCCAATGTTAAAGAACATCCCCCGGGCAGTTGAATCTTCAAAGGGGCAGCGGTTTCCATGCAGCCAGGGAGTAAAGATTACACCCCCGCAACCAGGCTTCACCTGCTCAATAATGCTCGTTAAGTATTCATATAAGCTGGTGTAAATTGTCTCTTTCGATTCGTGAATCAGCTCTCCGTCAAGATAAACACCGATCTCATCGAGTGCCAGATGATCCTTGACCCATTCAAGACATTTTCCCGCGGTTTCAAGCTCGGCAAAATAATTGTATTTTCCAGGCTGAGCCCCAACTATGGAAGCAATCATTGCCTTAATATCCAAAACCGGTTTCGCGACCACGGTGGATACCCAGCCTGAAGTGCCGGCATAAATGTGCGTATCTCCGCTTAAAACCGATCCTGCTCCGATACCGATCAGCGATGCATCACCGCCGCCACCGAAGACTGGCGTTCCTGCTGTCAGCCCCAAGTTTGATGCTGCCTCCGCAGTAATTGCCCCTGCCTGTTCGGTTGATTTGATAATCGATGGCAGATGATTCCTGTTCACACCGAGTAGGTTGCAGACTGCCCTGCTCCAGCCTTCCCGACCTTTGCGTATTGAATAAAGAAGGGTCGCAAAAGCACTGTCTTCTGTCATAATGAAGTTTCCTGTACACTTACAGATTAAAAACTCCTTCACATCAAGCCACTTGTAAATCTTGTTAAATACCTCCGGTTCATTTCTCTCAACCCATTTATATTTCCAAACCGGATCTTTAGCACTGGCTGCGACTATTCCTGTTTCCCTGATCGAGAGTAGCAGTTTAAATATATTGACGCCCGATATTTTAAGGCCCCGATTCATTACTTCCTGCATCTCTCTGCAAGCCCTTTGATCCATGTAGCTCATCATGCGCCGAACTGGCTGCCCTTGCCGATCGACAAGAACCAACCCCTGCATTTGGGAGCAAAAGGATACTCCAGCAACCTCCTCAGGAGCAGTACCGGTTTTTTCGAGTAATTTTTGCGTGGTCAAACCCATCGCTGCCCACCACTGCAAGGGCTCCTGCTCTGCTCCTCCATTATCCAGAATGAAAAGATCATACCCTGCCATCTCTGCAGCTAAAAGTGTCAACTCTGCATCAATTGCAAACAGACAGGTTTTTAATCCGGTTGTCCCTACATCATAGGTTATAATTTTTTTTAAGGGCGTTTCCAAATTCATTATTCCCCTCGACCAACCATTTTACGACCGACCCGGCCGGTCAGAACAACAGGGTCATAGACTGGTGAAAATGGCGGGGCATAAGCCAGGTCAAGTTGGAATATCTGGTCTAAATCCATTTTCGCCATTATCGCTGTAGCGTAGACATCAATCCGCTTAACACTATCTTCCGGACCGGCAATCTGCGCACCCAATAAACGGCCGTCTTTGCTGTCTGCAACCAGGACGAAAGTCATCTTTCCACGACCCGGATAATAGTGGGAGCGGCTATTCGCCTCCACTTTGAATTTAAAGGCGTCGAAGCCGCTCTTTTCTGCTTCAGCCAAAGTTAAGCCGGTTCGGGCTAACCCGAGACTGCCAAACTTGGTAATCGCTGTCCCCAGCACTCCCGGGAATGCTTCCCGTCCTCCGGCAATGTTAATACCGGCGATTACCCCTTCTTTATTCGCTTTCAAAGCAAGCGGTAAATATGTCGGCTGCCCCGATACTAAATTTCTAGTTTCGGCACAATCACCGGCAGCATAGATATTCGAGATATTTGTCTGCAGGAATTCATTGACCTTAATCGCTCCGCTTACACCGGTTTCGATACCGCATTCCCGCGCTAAATGACTGTTCGGCTCAACACCGGTTCCGATCACTACCAGATCATATTCCAGCGTTCCCTGTTCGGTTACGACTTTAACTGAACCACCATAATCCTCAATCTTTTTAGCATTATGGCTTAGCTTTAGGGCAATCCCCTCAGCAGAAATGGCGGAGAGTGCAATGTCAGATATTTCCTTTTCAAAAGACCGCGCCAGCGCATCACGACGATGGATTAGGTGAGTTTCAATGCCCAGCGAGTGAAGCGCTTCAAGCATTTCAAGCGCAATATAACCACCACCGATTACCGCGCATTTTTTCGGTTTTTCCTTTTCAATTCTGCTGCGTAGTGACTGTGAATCAACGAGGGTATGAACGGTAAAAACATTATTAGAAGGGGTATAATCAATATCATCTTTTAACGGCCTTGCTCCTGTGGCTATAGCCAGGTAGTCATAATTTTCAATGCCATCAAAGCCATTATTGTGGTAAGTAATCATTTTAGACTGCGAATCGATGGCCACAACTTCGCTGTTCATCCTCAAGTCGAGTTTCCTCTTACCGATAGCTTCATCGGGAGTAACTGTTATTAGATCGTCCAAGGTCGGCACCAAACCTTCTACATGATAAGGGATACCGCAAGCTGCGTAAGAAATGTAAGAACCCTTTTCAAATACAACCACTTCCCAATCGGGTTTTTGACGTTTAACCTGACTGGCAGCACTCATCCCGGCTGCATTGCCACCAATTATAATTACCTTTGCCATTCTAACACCCCTTCAGCGGTTATACTTACTTATATAATTTATGAATCATATCGCAGGTTCACGTAACATGAAATCAGAGATCGTCAATTAATGCAAACTGCCGTTATCCTTTCGGCTATAATGCCATAAACAAGGGTTCTACTGTGGCCCTTTTTTTCCTTCACTATTCGAAATTCTATGTGCTATATTCTAAGCAACCAATGAAAAGGAAGGTTCGTGAAATGGCCTGGCAGGAAAAACTTAAGGGAGAAACCTTATCCTGGCTGCTTGAGGAAGAAAACCCGGGTGTGCGTTATCTGGCCATGCGTGATCTGTTGGATACACCATCGAACGATTCCGACCTTTTAACAGCCCGGGAACAGGCGCACCAAGAAGGACCTATTGCCGTTATCCTTGAAAAAATGAATGGTGAGGGTTTTTGGGTCACCCCCGGGCATGGCTACCTGCCAAAGTATTATAGCAGTGTCTGGTCACTAATCATGCTGGCCCAGCTCGGTGCCAGAGTCGAACAGGATCAGCGCATTGAAAAAGCCTGCCGCTACATATGCGATCAAAGCCTGACAAAAAATGGCCAGTTTAGCACCACCAAAACAGCATCGGGAACCGTTGATTGCCTGCAGGGCAATTTGCTATCAGCAATGCTTGATCTGGGATTTACTGATTCCCGGCTTAACAAAGCCTTCGAATGGATGGCGCGTAGTGTTACCGGGGAAGGGGTAGCGCCGATGGAAGAAAAAACTGCTCCGCTGCGCTATTACTCCGGCAAATGCGGCCCCGGTTTTATATGCGGTGCCAACAACAAGCTACCCTGTGCCTGGGGCGCCGTGAAAGTAATGCTCGCTTTCAGCAAGTTACCGGTGGAGCAAAGAACATCCTATATTGATCAAGCTATCATAACAGGAATTGAATTCCTGTTAAGTGTAGATCCGCTTAGCTCGGAATATCCTTCAGGGTGGAATGACAAACCGAGCGGTAACTGGTGGAAGTTTGGATTCCCTGTGTTTTATGTAACCGACCTTTTACAAAACATTGAAACCCTGGTCCGTTTAGGGTTGGGCAGCGACCCTCGCCTGAAAAACGCCCTCACCTATATCTGTGACAAACAGGACAATAACGGAAGATGGCCGTTGGAATACAGCTACACGGGTAAAACCTGGGTAGACTTCGGAGCAAAAAAAGAACCAAACAAATGGGTAACTTACAGGGCAGCCTGGGTCTTAAAGAGCTGCT
>CAYTER010000008.1:0-2827 GCA_964436815.1 uncultured Syntrophomonadaceae bacterium | reverse complement strand
ATTATATTATGCTTCTTCACCCCAGCGATACCTTTTATTCTGGCGGAGAACATCAAACTGGCAATTCAGACAAAGACCATAATGGCAGCAGATCGCTTTGCCACAGTTAGGGCAAACCCATTTTGACTCCTGATCGGCAAGAAAAGCGTTCATACCCTGTTCTTTAATCTGCTTCAGGTTTTCAATCATGCTCAGATGGTACTTGGTGCGATACCTTTTATCGAGGTTCTTCAACCGCTGGCAGGGAAAATCAGCACATTCAAAACAAAAACGGACAAGGCCGTCACCAAGTAATTGACAACTTGCTTTCATATGGAGACAGTGCTTACCTCTCGGTATGCAGCCCGGGCAATACTTGCGATTCATACCTTTTTTCTTCAAATCATACTTTTCAGCCTGATAGGCGACGCATAAACTGCAATTCATTCCACAGGGGGCAATCAACTGCTCATCCATGTTGCGTATTCGCCTCTCTATTAGTTTTTATTAAGTTCCTTTACCGGTCGGGCTTCAATATAGCCCCGGTAGCCCTGCGGTTCTAACTGGAACCTGGGTCCATCGTCATCCGCCCATTGAAAACCGTAAATTTCCGGCTTGTATTTATTCATCACTTCCCAGAGGCTTTCAATCGCTTCGGAAAATTTTTCATCGTCATATGGTTCCCCCTGAAATACCATAATTTTGCAGGGTTCTAAATCAATGATCTCAAACCCTTCCGGTATATCACCCCTGTAGTCGGTTGTCACTTCCACACCCATTACGTAAGTTGAAGTCCCTGGTTTAATCAAATTTTCTGGCAGCCAATAGCCGGCAGGTTCATAGATTGCTTCTTTAATCCCGGATAAAATATCCATGATTTCGCAGCCGACTTCCTCACAGTAATCGAAGTAGTGCTTCGCCTTTACCCCTCTTTTTAAAACCAGCTTCCGCTCGGGTCGTTCCACCACCTGCACAAAAACAGTACTTGTTTTTTCTTTACCAGACATCTTGATAGCCCCCTTTTGAATAGTAAGGTAATAATCACGAACATGGCTGGGCATAAAAATCTGAGCAGGCTCGTTTCCGCGGCTGAACTTTTTTGGCGATTCCCCAAACTGCTTGGAAAAAGCTCTAGTAAAGCCTTCGTGCGAATCAAATACAAAATTAAAGGCCACATCAACTATCTTCGGCTGCTCAGCTCTCAATATTTCTGCCGCTTTGCTTAAGCGCAGTTCTCGCAAATATTCAAAAGGGGTTTTGCCGGTAACCTCTTTGAATACGCGGCTTAAATGCCACTGGGAATATCCGGCAGCCCGGGCTAACTGGCTTAAGCTAATTGAGTTGTGTAAGTTGCTATCGATGTAATCCTGCGCTTTTCGGACAGCTCTGACCTTATCCCACCGTTCCGTGATTGTCACCTCCTTTATTCAAAGAATACCTGGAATAAGAATACGATTCTTGACTTAAATTGTTGGGTTATCAAATTTATGGAGTAAGTGCATCTTCCACTGCTTTTAAAAATGCATTGCTGGAGACTGTTGCGCCGGTATTGATATCAACCGATAATGATTGCTTGGCGATGATTCGCTCAGCCAGTTCCTGTTCTAAGTCACCACTGTTTTCGGATTCAATCTCTACGATTCTTCCTTGCTGCACAGTTACTCTGACCTTGTTAGTCCATCTATAGCTACTAAATTCACCAGTGTATACCCCATCTTCCAGCATTTCTGGGTTAACTTCGTTGATTACGAGGTCCTGCATCTCAGGTAGACCCCGTTGAACGGCAATCATCCCTCCCCCTACAGCCAAAACAATAATTCCCAAAATGATCCCGATGATTGTCCAGGTTTTTTTCTTTCGGTTGCTCATTCCTCATCCTCCTTCTTCTTTACTATAAAGCACTTTTTAGGGCGTTTTCTATGGCTTTAAGAATAACTTTAGAACTGGAGGTAACACCACTGATAATATCAACCTGCAAAGATTGCGCTTCAATCACATGATCAGTAATCACTTCAGCCGCTTCGCCCTGGCCATGGCGGTGATCCAGCTTGATCTCCGTAATCCGGTGATCCATTACAGTTACCTCCACAGTTGCACCTACCCAAATTACTTCAGAGGAACCGGTATACGTACCGTCGGGAATTGTCGAAAGGTCTACTTCACCGATGGTTATCTCCTCTACTGCCTGGCGATAACTGCTGAGATCGGAGAAATATTTGGCAGCAACCGCTCCGCCAACAATCAGGATCACAGCCAGAACGAAGAAAATGATTTTACTGCTTTTTTTCATTGTTCAATCTCCTTTGATAGTTAAATCTTAACATTCCAGTTCCCTGAGAATCCTGGCCAGAACAAAGAGCCTTTCACTGATCAGTTCGTCATCCTTGCTTAGAGCCTGGCTGAACAACTCTATATCTTCATCAATCATTTCGTTGTCAGTGCAAACAGCAACACTCATCGCATCCCCCTGAAGACCGATTCGATCTAGCAAAGGCTTTTCAGGATCATAAAGCTTTTCGTAGCGGTAGGCTTCCTGAAAGTACTTTTTAGCTCGACAGATCAGGATGGCCAGATCGAGGACCCGGTGCATTGGCAACTCCTCTGATTGGCGGGACCATTTGCCACCAGTATGCCGCCAGACCTTGGCTGATATATCTATTTTACCACGATCATTCCACTGGGCTAAACCAAGAGATAAACCTTTAGCATCAGTATTATAAGCATACCGACCATCTACTTTTTCGTAATCATCAACCACAACTACCGGTTTGTGTCTTAAAGTTGTTGGTATTTTCATTTTTAGCACCGCCTATTACTAATTTAGTAAATTACTAAATTAGTATAACAC
>CAYTER010000007.1:0-63812 GCA_964436815.1 uncultured Syntrophomonadaceae bacterium | reverse complement strand
CCAACAGGTTAAAACCCTGACAAAAAAGAGAATTGAAGTGGTTGAAAGCAGATCGCTCCCCGAAGGTCTTGCAGCTCTGGTTGCCTATAATCCTGCCCAGGGATTGGAAGAAAATAAAAATTCAATGCTAGATGGGATGAAAAGGGTTAGCACCGGTTTGATCACCCACGCCACCAGAGACACGGTTATTGACGGTGAAAAAATAGGAAGCGGTGATTTTCTCGGCCTGGCCAACGAGGAAATAGTCGCAACCGGTGAGGATCTGATGCAAACAGCCCTGAAGCTTTCTGAAATTCTAATCGCCGATAAACATGATCTCTTTACCATTTTTTACGGCCAGGGAGTCTCCCGCCAGGATGCCTCTGGTTTATCCAACCTGGTTGCAGAAAAACACCCCGACCTGGAGATCGAGCTCCAATACGGCGGACAACCGATTTATTACTATATAATCTCCGCAGAGTGATCGTTTTTATCGCTAAATTATCATCATCAGCAACAGAAAAAGCTAATCAATCCTGAATCCTCCCGTTTACAGAATTTGCTTGTTGGTGTATGATTCTGTCTGAAAATCTCATCGTATAAGGAAGGCAGCTTAAATGGACACAAGACCAAAACTAAAGCCAAAACATCCTCAATTTTCTTCCGGCCCCTGCGCCAAAAGACCGGGGTACAGTATTGAGAGCCTCAATCCCGCGCTTCTTGGCCGATCACACCGCAGCGGACCCGGTAAAGCCCGGTTAAAAGAAGCAATTGAAAGAACAAAGAAAATCCTTGGTTTACCTGAAGATTATCTGCTCGGTATCGTTCCGGGATCAGATACGGGTGCTTTCGAAATGGCCATGTGGAATCTTCTCGGTTCAAGACCTGTCGATGTAATCTATTTCGAATCTTTCGGTAAGGGATGGGCCGATGATATTGTAAACCAGCTGCAGTTAAAGGATGTAAACATCTTTAAGGCCGATTACGGAAAACTGCCGGATCTCGGGAAACTGAGCAGCAGTCATGATCTGGTTTTTACCTGGAATGGTACAACCAGCGGCGTAAAAGTGCCCGATGGCAGTTTTATTGCTTCCGATCGCAACGGCCTGGTCCTCTGCGATGCCACTTCAGCTGTCTTTGCCATGGAGCTTCCCTGGGAAAAGCTCGATGCGGTTACATTCTCCTGGCAAAAAGTACTTGGCGGCGAAGCAGCCCACGGCATGCTGATCCTTTCACCCCGGGCAGTTCAGCATCTTGAAAGCTATGACCCACCCTGGCCGTTACCCAAAGTTTTTCGTCTGACCAAAAAAGGTAAATTAATCAGTGATATTTTTGAAGGATCGACGATCAATACCCCCTCGATGCTCTGCCTGGAAGATTATCTTGATGCGCTCAAGTGGACTGAATCAATCGGCGGGTTACCGGCTCTGATCAGGAGGAGTGAAGAGAACCTTAAAGCAGTGGAATCCTTTGTCAGCGAAAATCACTGGATTAATTTTCTCGCCACCGACAAGGCCTGCCGCTCTAACACCAGCGTTTGCCTGACCCTCGAACTTGAAGAGGACAAGTTAAAAAGGCTGGTAAAATTGATGGCTGACGAAGATGCTGCCTATGATATTGCTTCATACCGAGACGCCCCTGGCGGTTTACGTTTCTGGTGTGGCGCCACAGTCGAAAAAGAGGACCTGGAGCTGGCTCTCAAATGGTTGAGCTGGGCTTATCACCAGGTATCAACAGCCTAAGGAGGGTTTGTAGATGAGTGAAATTCTAGATACTTTAAGGATGTTCTGGCCCCTGCTGGTTCTGCAGGTTTTACTAATGGTATGGGCGTTAATCGATCTGATCAGGAGGCGTGAAGTAAAAGGTCTGCCAAAATGGGCCTGGGCATTAATCATTATCTTTATTAATTTGTTTGGCCCGATTATTTATTTTGTTGCCGGCAGGGGAGAGGAATAGCATTAAAGGGTATGCCATTGACATCAGCGGCCTGACAAAAAGCTTTGGCACCCATTTGGCCCTGGACAAATTGGGGTTTCAGGTCAAACGGGGAAGTGTCCACGGCTTTCTTGGCCCTAACGGGGCCGGAAAAACTACCGCTATAAAAATAATTCTCGGCTTGATCCCTGCTGACTCAGGTCAGATCAGCGTTTTAGGTGAACCCCACTTTTTTGGACGCAAGCACAACTTTTTGCAGTACCTTAATTATCTGCCCCAGGATCCGGTCTTTCCTGAAGGGCTTACCGGCAGGGAAGCCCTGTGCCTGGTTGCCGACATCTACCGGATTGACCGCAAGAAGAGCCTCCCACGGATTAATCGTCTGCTCGGCTATTTTGATTTAACTGCTGCTGCCAACCGCCGGGTCGGGGTTTATTCGCGCGGTATGCAGCAGCGATTAGGGCTGGCAGCGGTTCTGTTGACCGAACCGGAACTGCTGATCCTTGATGAACCGGTTTCAGCCCTTGATCCCGACGGTCGGCGGCGGGTGCTTGAGATCATCTTAAAACTTAAGGGACGGGCCACGGTTTTTTTCTCCAGCCATATCCTTGCTGATGTTGAAAGAGTTTGCGATCATGTAACCATTATTGACCAGGGCCGGAAGCTGCTCGACGCAGAAACCTCAGACTTATTAAACCGGTTTGCCATGGAACAATACCTGGTGACAGTGAAAACTGAACAGCTCAAGCTGGCTGCTGCCCTGATCAGACAAAGCCGCTCGGTCCGGGAGGTCAAACCTCAGCTAAACCAGCTGTTGGTTATATCGGAGCCCGGCGAATCCCTTAAAATGGCGGAAAGTGTGCTTCCGGAACTGATTAGAAAGGGAATCACCGTAACAGAGTTTATGCCTAATCGCACTAACCTGGAAGATGCTTTTTTTAGAGTGCTTGACGAAAATCATCGTCTGGAGAAAACAAAATGAAAGTCCTGCTCGAAAAAGAGTTAAAATCAAACTGGCGCAGTTTCCGGTACCCGGCCTTTCTGCTGGTTATCCTCTTCTTTGCTTTGCTGGATCCCCTGATGCTCCGGTATATGAACGAAATTCTCGGCTATTTTGCAACCGGCATTGAAATAATCATGCCGGATCCCACTCCGCAGGATGCTTATTTATCATTTCTATCCGATGTATCGCAAATCGGCATTTTTGTCCTTATTTTTGCAGCGATGGGTTGCGTAGCCCGCGAAAAAGAAACCGGCGTTACCGGCTGGCTGCTAAGCAAACCGATCAGCCGCTGGAAGTATCTGTTTGCCAAACTGCTTTCTCTGTATGGTTTGATCATTATCGGTATTTTTAGTTGCAGTGCCATCGCCTACCTCTACACAACAAGCCTGATCGCACAGCCTCCGTTGGTAGAATCAGTATGGGCAACAATTAACCTGGTTGTTTTCACGCTCTTTATCGCTTCGATCACCTTTTCCCTCTCGGCGCTGCTTAAAACACCCCTTCAGGCAGGCGGTATAACCCTGCTGATTTTTTTTCTGAGCGGCATTTTAAATCTGTTCATTGCAAATTCCGCAGCTGCCGATTACTACCCAAACACCCTGCTCACCCTCATGAAACCTATACTTGACGGCACAGCATCTGCTTCCGACATTATCATGCCGATCGTTATAACGTTCATATTAATCTTTATAATGATCCTGGTAAGCAGCAGCCGTTTTGCAAAGATGGAACTGTAAGAGTAATACATCTCCAGATTAACAATCATATGCAGGGGAGGGAAATCTTTTGTTTCAGGTCCGGAATTTAACCTATAAATATCCACGTAACCAGGCTAACACCATTAAAGGTCTTGATTTTGAGATCCGCCAGGGAGAAATATTCGGTTTGCTCGGCCCAAGCGGTGTCGGGAAAAGTACTACCCAGAAAATCATGGTCCGACTGCTTACTGATTACAGGGGAGAGATCTTTTACCGCAACCGTGATCTTAAAACTTATGATAAGGATTATTACCAAGAAATCGGGGTTGGCTTCGAAGTGCCGGTGCACTTTTCGAAGCTCACTGCAGAAGAAAACATCGCCTTTTTTAAGAAGCTTTATCATAATCAGGCTGATACTGATACCCTGATGAAAAGAATCGGGATTTATGACGACCGGAAGAAGAAAGTAAGTGAGTTTTCGAAAGGCATGAAAATACGCCTTAATTTTGTCCGAGCCATGCTTAATAATCCAGTGATGTTATTTTTAGATGAGCCTACCATCGGGCTTGACCCGGCCAATGCCCGCATTCTTAAAAACCTGATCAAGGAATATCGGGAACAGGGGGGCACGATCCTGCTCAGCACCCACCTGATGAATGACGTAGATGAACTCTGCGACCGTATCGCCTTTATGGTTGACGGTCAGATAGCAGAAACAGACACTCCGCAAAACCTGAAACGCAAATATGGCGAAAGCACAGTGGAAGTCGAATATGTCAAGAACGACAACCTGAGCCAGGCCGCATTCAAACTGGATACCTTAGGCAGCGACAACAGCTTCTTCGAACTGGTTAAAAGGGAAAAAATAATCAGCATCCACAGCAAGGAAACTACTCTTGATGATATCTTTATCAAGGTAACCGGGGTGGACAGCTATGCCTAACTTCCTGGTCTTGCTCTTCGGCGAATTCAAGCGAGTGGTTGAATATAAAATAGCGGCCGCGAGTATTGTCGTAGCCCTGATTTGGATCGGGGTCTTATACCTGACTGAGGCTCCGGACATAACGTTTATCTTTCCCCTGCTGCTTTTTTTAGACAGTACTTCGATGGCCATTTTAATGGTAGGGGTCACAATTTTTTTTGAAAAACAGGAAGGCAGTCTGCGGGCCATTCTGGTAACACCGATCAGTAAGAGCGATTACCTTCTGACCAAAATACTTGTTACCGTATTAGCCAGTGTTCTGACGCTAATCTTACTTTATATTTACACAGTAATCTTTAAACCTGTGAATTTAAATTTCTTTGCCTTGCTCGGAGCAGTAATCCTGGTTGCTCTCTTCCATTCACTGGTTGGCTTTATACTGTCCTATTACTCAAAAGATTTCACCAGCCTGCTGATGAATATGTTTACCTACATGCTGGTCTTTATGGTTCCGACCATGTTAGAACATATTAATTTATTAGAGCACGACCTGATCACAAAACTGTTATATCTTGCACCGACAAAAGCAGCGATCACCCTGCTTTATGCTTCAACCGGAACAATTAGTAGCGGTGATCTGCTTTATGCGTTGCTCTATTTATCTATTGGATCTGTTTTACTCTTTATCTATACCCTGAAGCAATTCGATTCATTTGCTGCAAGGGAAGGAGGGGTATGAAATGTACTGGATTTTTATTAGTGGAGAATTAAAAAAATGGATGCGTGACCCGATGACCCGCTTTATGCTTTTCTACCCGCTTCTATTCGGTGTAATCGGCCGCTATGCCCTGCCTGTTATTGCTGATAACAGCGGATTCAGCATTGAGAGTAATGCTGACTTCATTTTAGTTGCCCTGACCCTGATGATGCCGATCATCTACGGAGCTGTAATCGGCTTTTCAATCCTCGACGATCGCGATGATCAGATCATTAATTCCGTTAGAATAACACCTCTGAATCTAAACTTTTTCATGATCTTCCGGCTGGCCATGGTTTACCTGTTAGCTTTTGCTGCTTCAATTTTTGTAATGTGGTTCGTTGAGATTGGGACCCTGGCCTGGAAGGATATACTGCTGATCGCCTTCCTGGCATCTTTCAGCGCTCCGCTGACCGGACTGCTGATCAATATCTTTGCCAATAACAAGATTGAAGGCTTCGCAATTATGAAACTGGTTGGGATGATTATCATCTTACCGATCATATCGCTCTTCTTCAACGATGCCAGGGAACTCTTTTTTGCTGTCATCCCGGCTTTCTGGCCGGGCAAGATCATCAGCGCCCTGATCCACGGGGAAGGGCAAATGTTTTTAAGCTCATCTGCCTATTTCTGGGTCGGTTTGCTTTATATATTAATTTTAAACCTGATCACCTATCGCCGTTTCAGTCGTAAAATAACCGCTTAAGTTTCCAGAGCTTTTAAGAACAGCTCATTGACCAGCTGCGGGTTGGCCTTGCCTCTGGTTTCTTTCATGACCTGACCAACCAAAAAACCGAGGGCCTTGGTTTTACCGGCGCGGTAATTTTCAACGCTGTCCGGATGTTCGAGGATTAGCCGCCCGATAATCGCTTCCAGCTCACCGTGATCGGAAATCTGGGTCAGGTTTTCCTGATCGACAACCGTCCGGGGGCTTATACCTGTGCTGAAGGATTGATCAAGAACATCTTTGGCCAGTTTGCCGCTGATTAAACCCTCATCAATCATCTGCAGCAGTTCTGCCAGGTGATCAGGGGTAAATGCACACTGGTCAGCCTCAATCCCGGAGCTGTTTAATCTGGCCGTCAACTCACCCATCATCCAGTTGCTGACGATTTTCGGATTACTATAGCGTTGCAGACATGACTCAAAATAATCAGCCAGGCTGCGGACAGCAGTTAGCACTGCGGCATCGTATTCAGGCAGTTGATATTCGGAGACGAAACGATTAGCTCGGGCTTCAGCCATTTCCGGGATCTCACTTTTCGTTTTCGCCACTTCCGCTGCCGTGAGTTGAATCGGGGTCAGCTCAGGATCAGCGAAACAGCGGTAATCATGAGCCTGAAGTTTTCCGCGCATGACAACTGTTGACTGGCTGCTTTCATCCCACCGCAGAGTCTCAGATAATACTTCATTATCGTTTTTTAGGATACCCCGCTGCCTTTTTATCTCGTGTTCAAGGGACTTTTCAACTGCTTTGAATGAATTCATGTTCTTTAACTCAGTTTTACTGCCAAGAATATCGCTGCCAAGCGGACGCAGGGAAATATTGGCATCGCAGCGCAGGCTGCCTTCTTCCATCTTACAATCAGAAACAGATGCATATTGTAAAATACTCTTTAACTTTTCCAGGTAGTTTTTTGCTTCGCCCGGCGAACGCAGATCCGGCTCGGTAACAATTTCGATCAGCGGCACCCCGGCCCGGTTATAATCAACCAGGGATGAATCACCCGCCGGAGCATGGACCAGCTTGCCGGCATCTTCTTCCATATGCACTCTGCCAATGCGAATTCTCTTCGGTTCGCCCTGATCATCGATGATATCAAGATATCCCTGACTGCCAATCGGCACATGAAACTGTGATATCTGATAACCCTTTGAAATATCCGGATAAAAATAATTTTTCCGATCAAAATAACTGGAGCAGGCAATTTGACAATTCAGGGCCAGGGCGGCAGTAAGCGCTTTATTTACAGCAGCACCGTTCAGCTGCGGCAAAACCCCGGGGAAACCAAGGCATCCCGGACAGGTGTTAGCATTAGGTTCTGCTTCAAAGCGGTTCGGGCAAGAACAGAAGAGCTTGCTTTCAGTAAGGAGCTCAACATGCACTTCAAGTCCGATCACTACTTCGTATTCCATCCTAGTTCCCTCCCCCGTCCTTCTCCTGCCGGGAAGGTTTAGTAACTGGTAACAATTTAATTAAAGTTGACAAGAGCTGCATGTCGCCATAATATGGACCGATCAGCTGCATACCGACCGGAACTCCATCAATGTTACCTGCCGGCAGACAAACAGCCGGATTTCCGGCCATACTGGCCGGCACTGTAAATAAATCTCCGGCGAGAAGCTCCAGGTAATCTAAATTACCGGCAGCTTCAGGTGGAAAAGTTCTGACTGTCGGTAAAAGAAGGAAATCATACTGGCTGAAAGCGCTGTCAATTTCCATGCATACCAGCCTCCACACTTTCAAAGCCTGGGTATAGTAGCGATCATATCCGCTTTTACTCAGGAAATAGGTACCATAGATGCTGCGGCAGGTTGCTTCCCAGGAAAAGGTAGTTTTTCTAGTTTTAAAATAGAGTTCCTCTAAATCATCTGCTTCAGCAGCCTGACCGAAACGAATACCGTCAAAGCGCGACAAAGTCGAAGATGCCTCCGCTGCGGCAATTACCTGAAATGCTTTAACCGCTTCCGGCAAGGATTTAAATTCAAAACCGACGGTTCTTCCTCCCAGGTTTGTGATCCCATCTACTGTATCTTGAAATAGTTGAAGATGCGGTCCATCTAGTAAGGAATTAATATTTCGCGGGTAACCAACCGTTAGATCTGCCAAATCAGGCTTAACTTCATTGCTTGTTTGCTGGGTATGCCAGACAGCAGTCGCCGGATCATGCGGATCATAACCGGAAATTATCTTGAGCGCTACATAAAGATCCTCTGCAAAAGCTGAAGCCAGAGCAACCCTGCTGAATGAGCCGCTGTCCAAAGCCAGCCCGTGCCGTGAAACATAACCGGTAGAAGGAAGAAGCCCAAAAACACCGCAATGTGAAGCTCCCTGGCGCAAAGCTCCACCGCTGTCGCTTTCAAGCGCAAGAACCGAAATACCGGAAACCAGAGATGCCGCTCCGGCACTGCCGGCAACCCGTTGTGGGCACAGCGGGTTTAAGGTCGGACCAAAATGAGAATTTAAAGTTGTGGAGCCGACGCTCATATTATCAAGATTAGTCTTGCCAACTATAACTGCGCCTGCGGCAATCAGTTTTTCAACCGCAGCAGCACTGTATGGCGGAAGAAAGTGTTTGAAATTCCTTGAGCCCATACTGGTTGGAAGCGCTTTATACATAAAATCATCTTTAACAGTCAGAGGCACACCGGCCAGCGGCAGGCAGATTCCGGACTTAATTTTTTGATCGATCGCTGCTGCCTGAGCGAGTGCCTCTTCGCCTGCAGTAGAGACAAAAATATTCAGACTGTCGTTTAGTTGTTCAATTTTCCCTAATGCCGTTTCGATGACGTCATGCGCCTTAAGCTCGCCTTTGTTTACCAGGTCGGCAAGCCGGCTGGCGCTCATTGTCTTTAAATCCACCATGTACCTCCTTCAATTGTGTCTCATTCAATAATCGGCGGGACCACATAATAATTTTCTTCAAAATTTGACGAGGCCTTCTGAATAATTTCTAGATCTGCTTTCTCTGTCTTATCCTCACGTAAAACATTTATTGCACTGTGACTGAATAAAATCGGTTCAATGTCACTGCAGTCCAGTGCCAGTAAAGTATCAAGCCATTGCAGGTACCTGATAAACTGATCATGCAGCTGCACCAGTTCTTCCTCGTTAATGCCAATCTTGATAACCTCGGCAGCCCTGGCCAGTTCTCTTTTATCCAATTTTAACAATCAGCTTCCCCTGCCTTCCCGCGGTGCCTCAACCTGCATTAAATACCTTCTTCAGGACCTCTTCATGAACAGCCAATGCTGCCTGATCATGAAGAACAAAACGAATTACTTTTACTTCATGCAACGATCTGATTATATCTTTTACTGTTCTGAAAGCTACCTCAGCTGCCGCCCTCATCGGATAGCCGAAAGCTCCTGTGGAAATCGATGGGAAAGCCACTGAATTAATCCGTCTTTCTTCTGTCAGATGGAGCGCATTACGATAACAATCAGACAATAGCCTATCTTCCGGACGATCAATTCCGTATACCGGCCCAAGACAGTGGATTACGTAACGGTTTGGCAGATTATGCCCGCCGGTTATTACCGCCTCCCCGGTTCCTATCGGGGCCAGCGGCCGGCACTCTTCCTCCAATCCGGGACCTGCCGCGCGATGCAAGGCTCCTGCCACTCCACCGCCGGTTCGCAGCTGGGCATTGGCTGCATTAACTACCGCCATCATATCGTCCTGAGTGGCAATATTACCAACGATAACTTCAATCCGTACATTCTCCGCCATAATTTCCATCAGCTGATCCTCCCTGACCATGTCCTCCGGGAAAATACGACATATCTGCCTGATAAACCTTCCTGCTGTAAACTATAATTCAAGAAAAAAGCGATTACAGTAATCCGGATAACCCGGTGCTATAACCGCTGTTAATATATCCTTCCCTCTGAAACGCAGGGAGGGTGACCCTGAGTAAAATCTAAAATGACATTCTTAAATTAGCGAATCACCGATCACACAATCACAAAATGCCAATCACTGTATGTTATTTAGTATTTTATGCTTTTCAACCAATTCCGCCAGAGAAATTTTGCCCAGTTCGCTACTGATTGCGTTTTTCAGGCCAGTCCAGGCATCGCGGGTTACACATTTATCCGCTCTTTCGCACAAATCCGCATTATCAACACAATCAACCGGAGCAACAGAGCCCTCAACACATTCAACGATTTCCAACAGGGAGATTTTTTCGGGCGGCCTGGCCAGAACGTATCCTCCCTGACTGCCTTTCAGAGTCTTAACATAACCGCTGACCCGCAGGGGAAACATGACCTGTTCAAGATACTTTAGTGATATATCCTGATTTTCAGATACATCTTTCAGTTTTACCGGCCCTTCCCCATACTTCAGGGCCAGTTCGATTAACGCCCTGGCAGCATAACGCGACTTGGTCGAAAGCTTCATAGCGGTTCCTCCTCACTAGAGTTGAGCCATTTTCCCCAAAACCAATAATTTCTACTAAGTTGATAGGATATCTGTTATTAGTTTAGCTAAATTTAGGCGCCCTGTCAATCATCGAGTTTACATTTTCCGGATCGATCAATCAGAACTTTTGGCAGGAATATCAGATGATTTGTTTAATATTCAAACTAAGTTAAAGTTCGAATCCGGTATTAAAGTGAATGATAACCGATGAGAGGAGAAAGCATCATGGAGCATTATGAAAAGCTTGGCGCTTTTTACCTGGGCAGACACTACGATCTAGAAGCGAAAAAGTCCAGTGAAGATCTCCTGTTATACGACTCGAAAGATATGGTCACTCACGGTGTTTGCGTGGGAATGACCGGAAGTGGAAAGACCGGTCTCTGTATCGCCCTGCTTGAGGAAGCGGCTATTGATAACATCCCGGCCATCGTCATTGATCCAAAAGGTGACCTTACCAATATGCTGCTCACTTTCCCTGATCTGCGACCTGAGGACTTCCTGCCCTGGATCAATGAAGATGAAGCCCGTAAAAAAGGCCTCGCCCCAGAGGAATATGCTGCCCAACAGGCTGAATTATGGCGGAAGGGACTGGCCTCCTGGAACCAGGATGGTGAAAGAATTCGTTATCTTAAGGATTCTGCCGAGTTTACAATTTACACTCCGGGAAGCACAGCCGGCATACCGGTTTCAATTCTTGATTCTTTTGCTGCACCGGCAAAAGCGATCATTGACGACAGCGAACTGCTCCAGGATCGGGTCAGCGGCACGGCCAGCAGTTTGCTTGGTTTAATCGGCATTACTGCCGATCCGATCAACAGCCGTGAACATATTTTAATCTCAAATATCTTATCCCATGCCTGGCAGCAAGGCCGAAATCTGGATCTGGCATCGCTAATCCAGCAAATCCACAACCCGCCGATTACCCAGGTGGGGGTAATGAACCTGGAACAGTTCTATCCCTCGAAAGATCGTTTTAATCTTGGATCGCAACTTAATAACCTGCTTGCTTCGCCGAGCTTCGCCAGTTGGCTCCAGGGTGAATCACTCGATATTGATAATTTGCTTCATTCGCCAAAAGGGAAACCGCGGATGGCAATCTTTTCTATCGCTCACCTGAACGATAACGAGCGGATGTTCTTTGTATCTCTGCTGCTCAACCAGATCCTGAGCTGGACCCGTTCACAGACCGGCACTACCAGCTTAAGAGCCTTACTCTACATGGATGAAATTTTCGGATTCTTCCCTCCTGTGGCTAATCCGCCATCGAAAGCGCCGCTGTTGACCCTCCTGAAACAGGCCCGCGCTTTCGGTCTGGGGATTATGCTCACCACCCAGAACCCTGTAGACCTGGACTATAAAGGCCTGGCTAATACCGGGACCTGGTTTATCGGTCGTCTGCAGACTGAAAGAGATAAAATGCGCCTGATTGACGGCCTGGCTGGAGCAACAGCTGCTGAAGGCGTTAAGTTCGACCGCAAGGCGATGGAACAGACCATTTCAGGTCTGGGCCAGCGTGTTTTCCTGATGAACAATGTTCATAAAAACACCCCGGTGATTTTCGAAACAAGGTGGTGCCTCTCTTATTTACGCGGGCCACTGACCCGTAACCAGATCAGGGATCTGATGGATCCAAAGCGGGATAAATATGAACAGCAGGCTGCTCACGCAATACCCCCCCAGCAAACCCAGCCTGCAGAGTATTCGCAACCAACTGCTCCACAGCCTGCAGCGGAGCCCATAGCTGAGCAGCCAGTCGCACCGCAGCCGGCACCGGCAGCCACATCTCCAACCGGAACAGACAGCGGTGGTGCACCAATACTGGCTCCCAGCATCAATCAGGCCTATATCCCTGTCAGGGGCAGAGCCGCCCAGGGTGAAGCAATCGTTTATCGGCCGATGGTTCTTGGCAGCGCCCAGGTCGCCTTCATTAACGACCGGATCAACCTGCGAAAAAGCCGGGACCTCCTCTTAACCACTCCTGTAACTGATGATATCTTTCCAGTAGATTGGAATAATGCCGAATCACTGGAACTCGCCCTATCTGACCTGGAAACTGGTCCGGTACCAGGGGCTATCTTTGAAGAACTTCCTGCTTCAGCTTCAGATCCAAAAAACTATAGCAAGTGGGCCCGTGAATTTACTGACTGGATCTATCGCAACGAGATGGTTGAGTTGATGCAGAGCAGGAGGTTCAAGCAGGTCTCGGAACCGGGCGAATCGGAACGCGATTTCAGGGTCAGGCTGCAGCAGAGCGCCCGTGAGGAAAGAGACAAAGAGGTGGAGAAGTTACGTAAAAAATACAGCACTCGTATCAACACCCTTGAAGATAGAATCAGGCGCAGTGAAATGACCCTGCGCAGCAAAGAGGAGCAAGCCAAACAGCATAAGATGCAAACTGCAATTTCTGTGGGAGCTACAGTTCTCGGCTCTTTTTTGGGTAAATCAGCGATAAATGCTACAACCCTGGGCAGGGCTACCACTGCAGCACGCGGCGCTGGCCGGGTGGCAAAAGGTCAGGAAGACGCAAAAAGGGCGGCTGAGAACGTCGAGGCTTTAAGGCAGCAGCTCGAAGAGCTGGAGGAAGAGTTCAAGCGGGAAACAGATCTTTTAAATGAAGCGATGGATCCCCTTACCGAGGAACTGGATCAGTTTACGGTAAAACCGCTGAAAAAAGATATTCTGCTGAGAACTTTTGCCCTGGCGTGGTTGCCTTACCGCCGTAATGCCGCCGGTATTGCCGAGCCGGCCTGGTAAGAAGCATCGGTATTCAAAGAAGAGAATTGCAGGAATGGCGCCTATTCAGGCGCCTTTCTTTTTATTTAACTCTACAATATTTTCCGCACCAACCGGTCGTTTGCCTGTTTCGATTTCCCGCATCATAGCAACAAGCCTGGCGTTTAGCGGAGTCTTGATTCCAACCTCTAAACCTTTATCAACCACATACCCGTTGATGAACCTTGTTTCCAGGGGTTTATTCTGCAGATAATCCTGGTAGGCTGTAGGCAAGATCGCGCCGTGCGTTGCTTCCAGGATATGTAGCAGGCTATCGGCAATAAAAGTCTTTTCTTTAAGATAGAAATCCGGCTCAAACTTTACATTAACCGTCTCGAGCGTTAATCCCAGCTCACCTGCTACGGTTAATACTTCACCGGCAATACCGTGAACTGCCCGGCGGGCTTCAGGCGACCTTACCATTTCAGCAACCGTTTTCCCCTGCAGCGCTCCTACCGATATAGCGCAGTTTGCCAGAAGTTTAGCCCATAAAAACCCGTAAATATTGTCAGTTGTGGCGGTATCCGTAACTTTACCCAGAATTTCATGAATCTGTTCCAGTTTTGCGTCACGCTGCCCATTCAACCGGCCGATTATAAATTCACCCGGTGAAGCCTGATTCAGATGACCGGGACCCTCGGTAATTGCCCCCCAACCCACTACACAGCCGACAGTTCGCTCCTGTCCAATCAGATCTGCGATTAAATCCTCATTGATGCTATTTTGCAGTGACACGACGGTTGAATCCGCATGCAGGAGTGGAATAATCTGGCGCAATACCGGTTCTGTATCCATCGACTTTAAGGCAATAAAAACCAGGTCCAGTGGACCTTTCAGATCCCTGGGGCTGACAACTCTTAAGGGAGTGACAAATGTTCCCCGGCAGCCGCTGACTTTTAGACCTTCAGCCATAGCCAACCGGTGCTCCGGCCAGGATTCGACCACAGTCAGATTATACCCCTGGCGGACTAACCAGGCAGCCGTAATCCCACCAATCGCTCCTCCGCCAATGATTGTAATGGTCTTATCTGTCACTGCCATCCCTCCACCACCTAATATCATCAGTCATAATTCGACAAACACGACCGGTATCCTCTGCAGAAAACAATGCTGATCATTTTCGGCAATTGTAAAGAAGCTAAGATACTAATCAATAAAAAAACGGACACAGCAGCTCTGTATAAAACCAGGAGCTTCAGTGCCCGTTGACCAAGAGGTTTCGTGTTATTGTATTACCCTTTGCCTGAATCATGGGCGGGATTGTCGGCAACCCGGCTTTTTCCCCGACTGGGCTCCGGGCAACCCCGCCCGTTTAATCCTTCCCCTGCCTCTCTCACAGAGCTACACCGAAGGCTGTTGCTTTTACTGTTCCTTCGACTATCACCGGAACTTCTTCGTAAATTTCCGGCACCAGTCCAAACCCGTTGCTGGCTACCATTGCTTTCAGGCATGCTGCTCTCTTCAGTTTAGTGCAACCACACATTTTCGCTTCGCTGGCTGTCAGTTTGCCGTTGTAGGCTGCCACTTTGCAAAATGCTGCTGCTCCATTTAACCCTTCGCTCTCATTCCAGTTTACGCATTTGATTGTCATTTTACTGACCTCCCTTTATTTTTTGCTTCCTGCCATACTATAAAGCAAGGAATATGCCAACTCTTTTAATTTTAAGCTGGCAGTTAAACATTTTTATTTTTCTCAGGAAATAAGGGAGATTTTGCTGATCTGATTTAATAATTCAAATCTAAATTGATCCTGTCCGATTATGGAGAACTTAAAAGGACTTTATAAGTAGTAATGGTGACGCAATTACGTCACCATTGTTACTGCGCTGTGTCAGGTTACCGTGACCAGGTCATTGGTTTGCAGCTGATTTCTTTTTAGGCTGATCAAGCGGTGGAATGAATTCAAGCTTATACTAGGCACCGCGTTTAGCAGCCCGGCTGCGCAGGTTGCGATCAAGTATTCTTTTACGCATCCTGATTGCGGACGGCGTAACCTCTACCAGTTCATCTTCTTCTATATACTCCAGCGCCTGTTCAAGTGAAAAGAGCAGCGGCGGAGCCAGCCTGATTGCATCATCCGCACTCGATGATCGTATATTCGTCAGGTGTTTCTTCTTGCAAACATTAACATCGAGATCTACTTCCCGGGCATTTTCACCGATAATCATCCCTGCATAGACCCTTTCGTTTGGAGATATAAAAAGCACTCCGCGATCTTCAATATTATGCAACCCATAAGGCGATGCGTCGCCTGCCTCAAAAGCGACGAGCACACCTTTCCTCCTGCCGGCCATTTCACCTTTCCACGGTCCGTAGTGACTGAAAAGATGGTGAATCACTCCCTCGCCCCTGGTGTCGGTCAGGAGCTCTGAACGGAAACCAATCAGCCCCCGGGCCGGAACTATAAACTCAAGCTTTATGCTTTCACCAGACGGCTGCATATTATGCAGTTCGCCAAAGCGGCTGCTTAAATTTTCGATGACTCGGCCAGAGCAACTTTCCGGAATGGTCAGGTACACTTTTTCGTAGGGTTCACAAATCTTACCGCCCACTTCTTTCAATATCGGCTTCGGCTTGGAGATCTGCAGTTCATATCCTTCACGTCGCATAGTTTCAATTAAAATTCCCAGGTGCAGCTCACCCCGGCCGGCTACTTCAAAGGAGTCGGGAGAATCAGTCTCGCTCACCTTCAGGCTGACATTTGTCTCTGCCTCTTTCAGTAAACGGTTTCGTAAATGCCGTGAGGTCACATATTTCCCCTCCTGTCCGGCAAAGGGGCTGTCATTGATCATGAAATTCATGGTCAGGGTCGGCTCATCAACGAGCAACAAGGGCAACGGCAGCGGATGTGAAGGATCGCTGACCGTCTCGCCGATATTTACATCTCCTAAGCCGGTTACAGCAACTATATCCCCGGCTTCGACCTTTTTTACCTCTTTACGTTTTAATCCTTCGTAAGTCCAGAGAATGCCGATTTTGAGTTGTTCAACAGAGCCATCCTGTTTACAGAGCGCAACCAACTGCCCGCTTTCAAGGTAGCCATTTCTGATTCGCCCAATACCGATTCTGCCAACATAATCGTCGTAATCAAGCGTATTAATCTGAAGTTGAAGGATTCCACCAGGATCGACAACAGGCGATGGAATCTCATTAATGATCATGTCAAAGAGCGGCTGGAGGTTATCCCCCTGCAGCTCCGGGTCAGTCGAAGCAGTACCACGACGGGAATCAGTATATACAACTGGAAAATCCAGCTGCCAGTCCTCTGCTTCCAGCTCTACGAAAAGATCGAATATCTCATTTAAAACTTCAGCGGGGCGGGCATCGGCTCGATCAATCTTGTTAATAACCACTACTATTCGCAATCCGACCTCAAGCGCTTTGCGCAAGACAAATTTTGTTTGAGCCATCGGTCCTTCAAAGGCATCAACCAGGAGCAAGGCCCCATCAACCATCCGCAAGACCCGTTCAACCTCTCCGCCAAAGTCAGCATGGCCGGGCGTATCAACAACATTGATCTTGGTGTCGCCATAAAAAACTGCAGTATTCTTGGATAATATAGTTATACCGCGCTCCCGTTCAAGGTCATTCGAGTCCATAACCCGCTCAACGACCCTTTCATTATCCCTGAAAATTCCGGACTGTCTCAGTAAACCGTCAACTAGTGTCGTCTTGCCATGATCAACATGAGCAATAATCGCTATATTCCTAATTTTTATCCCGTCTTTTCGCACTTTGCCGTTCCACCATTTCTATTCCTTTGATCAACTTGATAATAATGCGACTTGACTTAGTCACAGCTTCTTATTAAACCATTAAAACTTTGCAAATGCAATAAATCTTTCATTACCTTGATTGTAGCTCTTGGTTATTACCAGGAAAGAACTGCTGCGTTAAAAGAGAAGGGATGAGGAAAGCACATACTCTTCAAACAAAAAAGAGCCTGTATTGCTGTTGTTTAGTCTTTATGCTCAAGAAGCTCTTCGATTGAGATAGTCTTTCGCTCAGGATTATTTCTGATCCGGTTAATCCTTTTTTCAAAGTACATCCGGCTGTCGGCTTTGGAAATTAAATGATCCAAATCAATTCCATCATCCGGATAAACAGAAGTCCCGATGCTTAAACCCAACCTGAATGGTTCGCCCTTGATCAGAAAATCCTCTTTAAAGAGCTCTTTTAACTCATTTGAAAAACGTTCAGGATTATCTTCATCCGGTTGTCTGATAATGCCAAGAAACTCATCGCCGCCAACCCGGCAGATTTCCATTCGACCTTTAAATTTATTGTTGACTTTGTTTGCCATTTTGCTCAGTAGCAAATCACCGATTTTATGCCCCCTGCTGTCATTGATCTCTTTAAAACCATCTAAGTCAAAATAAAGCAGGGCCACTCTGCCATTCTGTTTCGCAGCTCTATTTATTAAGCTGGTAAGCCGCTCATAGGCATAAAGGCGGTTGGGGATTCCGGTTAAAGAATCCCGGTAAGCCAGTTTGCTAATCATCCGCTCCTTTGATCTGCGTTCAGTAATATCGCGGTAGATCGCATATGCTCCAAGCCGATCGCCTTCCAGAAAAACCGGATAAGCGATGATCTCAACTTCAATATCTTTGCCATCTTTACTGGTTCTGATTGACTCCAGCCTTAAAGTTTTTCCGTCTTTCATCACCTGGTTTGATAAGTCTGTGGCTTCCTTAAGATATTTTTTACTAATAATCAATTCATTGATGAAATGCCCCTGAACTTCTGTTAACCTGTACCCGAAAAGCTTTTCAAAGGCTGGATTTATAAAAACAACCCGATCTGTATCATCCAGCAGGACAGTCGGGTCAGGAGAGTGTTCAAATAGCTGCTTAAAGTAGACTCGCTCGCGGCTTAAGGCTTCCAAGGCTTGTTTTTCAACCCTGATATCCCTATACATGGCAAAGAGTCCGATAATCTCATCATCAATGGTAATCGGGCTTCCAACAGCTTCAACATCGATCAGTTCACCGCTTTTTGTCATGCGCCGGGTCTGCTCCATCATCGATTCGCCATTCTGTATAGTTTTCAGGTACTTTTCAGCCTGGCCTAAATGCTGTTCAGGAACGATCAGATCATTGATGCAACTGCCAATTAGCTCTTCTTTGCTATATTCAAAGAGCCTCTCAAATTCACTGTTTGCATTGAGGATTATTTCCTGGCAATCCAATATGGCAATCGGGTATAGCGATTTATTAAAAAGCTGATCGGTGAATTGCTCTTTTTCCAGTAAAAGCTGATCCTTATTGATCTCACTGCTGATATCCCTGTAAGTCACACAGTGTCCGCCGGTATAAGAGTCAATGGTTAGCGGATAACCGGTAATCAATACATGTACCGCTTCCCCGGTGCTGGTATACCGTTCCGCCGCTATGGTAACCCGCCCATTGTTGACGGCTTTTTTAAACAACTCCCGTCCGGAATCGCGATCTTCCTGTTTGTTGATCAAGTCATCAATGTCCCGGCCAATTATGTCCTGTTTCTGATACTTAAATAATTTTTCAAATGCGTTATTCAGATCGACAATAATGCTATCTTCGTTTAATATAGCCATCGCATCCGGAAATTTCTTAAATATTGCCTGGTATAATTCAGTCATTGCCCTGCTCCTCAAGTTTTTTCTGTTTTAACTAGGCCATTCATTCGCCTATTTCAGGCTAAATCCCTGATTATATGAAATATTCCCAGTATGTTTTCCACAATCTATTTTTTACCCTAAATTCTGAAAATGTCAACGCTTTATTGGCAGGATATAATAGGTAAAGATAGAACCAAACTGCAAGATAATTTGTTAATTCGGAAGCAATAGAGCCAAGGGAGGGCGAATCGATGATGCAATTTATGCCAAAAACTGTCATTCAGGAAAGTATAGTTAATCAGGACCTGATTGAAAAATACGCCCGGGAAGCAGCATCGATCGTCAGTCAGGATCAGATCAGCGCCAACCCGGCCGATTTACTGGCAAACAGCCGAGACTACTGGCCGGTGAATAATATATGGATGATCGAAGGCGCAGTTCCGGCGCTGCCACAGCTCGTGGTCTGGCCGGCTAACACCGCAGAAGTATCAGCGCTGCTGAAGCTGGCAAGCCAGCTTCAAATCCCGGTAACTCCTTTTGGCGAAGGCTCAGGCACTCTTGGCGGATCAATTCCCCTTAAGGGCGGTATCAGTTTTGATTTAAAACTTATGAACCGGGTTATAAATATTGATGAAGAGAGCCTGATGGCCACTGTTCAGTGCGGTTTAAACGGCGCCCTGTATGAAGAAAGTTTAAACCGCGCCGGTTATACCGGCGGTCATTTTCCGCAGTCGCTGCATTGTTCTTCTGTGGGAGGCTGGTTAGCTTGCCGGGCTGCCGGTCAGTTTTCAACACGCTATGGAAAGATCGAGGATATTGTTGTCTCGCTGGAAGCGGTGTTGGCCGACGGCACAGTAATCCGCGGAAAAAGTGTCCCGAGAACCGCTACCGGACCACGACTGGATCATCTTTTCCTCGGTTCGGAAGGAACTTTTGGGGTCATGACTGAAGCTACTTTAAGAATCTGGCCCCGGCCGGAAAAACGTATTCTCGCCTCGTACACCTTTACTGATCTGACAAGTGCCCTGGAGTGCATCAGGCTGGTGATGCGCAGCGGGGCCCGTCCAGCTGTAGTCAGGCTTTATGATGCCCAGGAAACGGGCAATCATTTTCCAGAGCTTGGCGATCAGAACTGCGCCCTGATCCTGCTGATTGAAGGCTCAGAAAAAATTGTTTCAGCCGAAGCAGCTATTGTGGAAGAACTGGCCCTGGCAGCAGGCGGCCTGGAAAGCGGTCCTGAACATGCGGAACACTGGCTTGAAAAAAGGTTTAACATCAGTGTTGCTTCAATGCTCTTTCAAAAAGGGGCGGTCCTTGATACGATCGAAGTATCAACCAACTGGCATAACGCTCACAGCACCTACCTGGCCATGCAGAAAGCGTTGATGGCGGTTGAGGGCACCATGCTTGCTACCGGTCACTATTCTCATGTTTATCCTGACGGTGCCGCCCTTTATATGACAACCGTAGGCTTCCCGGGCAGCGATAAACTCGGCTTCTACAAAAGAATCTGGCAGGCAGCAATGGAAGCCTGTCTGGTTGAAGGCGCAGCGATTTCACACCATCACGGAATCGGTCTTCACCGGGGGCTTTGGATGAAAGAAGAGCATGGGGCAGGGCTAGAAATTCTAAGGCGGGTAAAAAAAGCGCTGGATCCCGATGAAATAATGAACCCTGGAAAACTTGGCTTAAGCGAGGTGCAAGGATGGCAAAAGTAAATATGGAGCAACTATTAAACTGTGCTTTATGCCCTAACATGTGCCGCTGCGATTGCCCGGTATTGCAAACCCTGGGTCATGAAAAAGTGGCCCCGGCCGGAAAAGCCCGTTTCGCAGCAATGCACCAACAGGGGCACCTGGAACTTGACGACAACATCATTGAAGCGATTGCCGGCTGCCTCGGTTGTCGCAACTGCACTATCCTTTGCCCTTTTCCGGAACTTAACCTGTGTGACGAACTACTTTATACCCGCATCAGCGAAAAAGAAAGAAAACCTGTCCTGCCATCCTGGGAACCTTACCTGGCTAACCTGAAAAAGTACGGAAGTCCTTATGGACAAAAACCGCAGCCCAGTCAAAACGCGGGCAGGGGATCAGCGATTCTCTTTTATACAGGCTGCACCGCTCTGGCAAACCGCCCTCAATCAATAACAGCCGCACAAAATCTTTTTAAAAGCGCAGGAATCAGCTTCCAATTGATCGATGAGGACTGCTGCGGTTACCCGGCCGAAACCTGGGGCGATTCTGAGTTAGCCCGGAGTCTGGCAGCTGAGAATATTCGAAAGTTCAGCGAAAGCGGCGCAAAAACCCTGGTGACTGCCTGCCCCGAATGCTGGATGACCTTTACGGATCGCTACCCGCAGTGGGGCTATGAGCTGCCCTTTGAAATTATTGATGCTCCAACCTATTTCTTAAGCCTGGTCAGAACAGGGCTGCTCAAGCCAGTTTCAACCAGTAGCCGGGTTATCAGCTTTCACGATCCCTGTATCTGGGCCAGGACTGCCAAAAAAACAGAAGAACCACGCCAACTGTTGACAGCTATACCGGGATTGGTTATTAAGGAACCTCTGTACTCAGGGGAATTGACCCACTGCTGCGGGGGAGGCAGAATGTTCCAGTTATCTTTTCCCGAATTAGCCGATTCGATTGCCCGCCGCCGCCTTGCTGAATTCGCTCCCGCAGCTGATATCGTTACTTCCTGCCCATTTTGCCGTGAGGGCTTGCAGCAGAATGATAATGAGATTATCGATCTTTTAGAGCTGCTTGCTGAAGCATGCTGCCAGAAGTAAAAAAAGAAACCCCGGTAGTGGAGGACCGGGGTTTTTAAAAATGCACCGCCTTGAAAATTTGAAGGAGGGATGCATTTACATAACAGCATTACTCCAGCTGGCACTTAAACTGCCGCCGGTATAGGTTACTTTAATTGACTGGTCGCTGTAACTCTCCACAATGTGAGAGGTATGCGGAAATGCACCAAAGTACTGGAAAGTCAAATCCACAGGCACCCAGCCAAGCCCGTCCACATAGAACTCAGCCCAGCTGTGACGGCTGCCCTGCAGAGAACCTGAAGTCATTGCTCCGCGCTGTGTACGGGCAAATCCAATTACCTCACGGGCGTTTATCCCCTGTTCACGGCATTTACTGATGAAGGCCAGCGCCAGATCACGGCAGTTCCCGGAACCGGCATGCTGTTCATAAATTTTTCTTGCTTTTTCAACTGTCTCGTTGCTCGAATTAAGTGAAATTGTGCTGACCCTGATATCAAAATCAGCGACGATCACCCTCGTTTCTCCGGAGGCCAGATCACCTAAATTAAAAGTGCTGACCCGGCCGGAAGAATTAGTTATCGAGTAATTCACTGATTTTAGGCTTGTAGTTTGATAGGGAGAACTGTTCTCAAGTAGTGGAACCGATACATTGACATTCCTTGCCGTATCGCTGCCATTGTTGGTAACACTTACTTCCATCCTGAAAACATAATTAGCCGAACTGCCCCACTTGTAGGAAACCGGGGCTGCCGTCACTTGCGGCTCCTCGACTATGATAGCCGGAGCAGCAATAACTGCCGGCTGGGCGGCAGGAGCTTCAGTAGTTGTTTCAACCGGTTTACTTTCAACCTTGTAGTCTTTTGGAGCAGCTGCAATACTTGAAACAGCTGCCGCGCCCTGATCTCCTGCCAGATTATCTAATCCCGGGGATGAAGTTGCCTGTAGATCAGTTTCAACCAGAGGACTTTCTTCTGCTGCTGCATTTTCCTGCTCCTCTGCCGGAATTTGTGCCGGCTCGGCTTCAGGCATTGATTCGTCTTGTTTCTCTTTTACCGGAGCAGACAAAGCGGCTTCCACTTTACCGCCCTGAACTGCCGGTGTCTCACCGGTCAGCAAGAAATAACCGGCTGCCGACATCGTCATTAATACAGCAATCAAGAGACAAAAACTTTTTACCCATCGATGATTCTTTTCCACTAAAAAGTCCCTCCTTCAGAGGGACCGACAAATAGGAAACAGTATAATCCTGTTTCGGCGGCCAGGCTGTCTTAACTCCCTTCTCCCTACAAGGAGCCTTAGACCCTTTAGCTTTGCGCCCCAGTCTTTCAACCGGTTTGCCTTTGTCGGTCAGGTTGGTTTTAGCCCGGTTTTTTATCTATCCGGACTTACAGCTTTTGTTTTCCTTTCTGTATTTAACTAGTTGATAAATAAAATAACCCGTTTCGGTAACCAGGCTGTCATAGCTCACCTTACGGAGCCTTAGACCCTTTAGCTTTGCGCCCCTGCCTTTCAGCAGGTTAGCCATTATCGTGCAGGTCATACTTTCCTATTCAGAATATACACGCAAATAAATTTTTTGTCAAGCAGATTTGTAAACAGCAGATTTGTAAACAATAATATCTGAAAAGTTCTGGAACAAAAAATGGGAATTGCATTTGTGGTGCAATGGGTATAAAGTAACTATAAATGGATCTTTTTAAACTCTTTTCAATCAAAGGCGGCTGAGGTTAATGGATCATAACTGGAGCGCCCTTAAACGACAGCAATTCATTCAATCAGTAAAACGAAAAGATTTTGACCTGGTGATTATCGGTGGCGGCATTACCGGTGCCGGAATAGCAAGGGAATGCGCTCTGCGCGGAATTTCATTCTGCCTGCTCGAAAAAAACGATTTTGCTTTTGGCACCTCTTCGCGATCCTCAAAACTTTTTCATGGCGGTTTACGTTATCTTGCTTCCGGCGAATTTCGCCTGGTGCGGGAATCGACCAGCGAGAGAAACTGGTTACGCTGTCATTTCCCAAACCTGGTTCGTCCACTCGGTTTTGTCTACCCATCCTATGAAAACTACAAGGCCAAACCTTTGATGGTTCGTCTGGCAGTTTTTCTTTATGACCTAATCTCTGACTGCGGCAGCAAATTTAAAAACTATAAAAAATCACGCATGCTCAAAGCATCCTTTATCGCGGAATTCGAACCGGCCATTACCTTAGAGGATTCCGAACTGGGTAAACTGACGACCGCCGGATTCTATTATGATACAAACTGTGATGATGCCCGTGTTACCTTAGAAATCATTAAGGAAAGCCTTGATTACAGTAGCGGCCAATCAGCAGCCCTGAACTATTGCCCTGTTAAAGATTTTCTCCACGATCAATCCGGAAAAGTAAACGGAGTTATCGCAACTGATCTGTTCAGTGGTGAAACTTTTAAAGTCGGAGGCCGCGTGGTCATATCGGCAGCCGGCATTTGGACCGATCAGGTGCTGGCTAATGCTGCCTACAAGGATAAACGCATCTACCCGACCAAGGGGGTTCATATTGTAGTGCCGGCAGAAAGGCTGGGCAATAGAAATGCCTTCAGCCTTGTTTCCCTTGATGACGGGCGCTTCTTCTTCGTGCTGCGCAGAGGCTGGGTATCAATTATTGGCACAACTGATACTGCCTACTACGCTGAATCGACCAACCTTGACGAGCCCTGGTGCAGCAGGGCTGATTGTGACTATCTTCTCAGGACTGTAAACCGGCTTTTCCCCCGGGCGCGGCTTACTGATGCCGATATTGTCAGCGCGTATGCCGGAGTGAGGCCCTTGATCCGGCAGGAAGAGGCTAAACATGAATCTGATGTATCCCGCAACCATGAAATATTTCAGACTGATGACGGTGTGGTCGCTATTGCCGGCGGCAAATCAACCACCCATCGCCGTATGGCGGAAGACCTGCTATTTTACCTGGTCCATGAAAAAATCCTAGAACCTTTCAGCCGGCCGGCAGCAGGAAAGAGGGGCTTCTCCAAGATTCCATTTAAAATTGGCCTCACCCGCCCGGAATTCGAGACGCTGGCAAAATCAAACAACCTGCTTGAAACGGCACACCCCGGCCAATATGAGCATTTTTACACCCAGTATGGCCGGGGCGGATTAGCGATTCTCGAAGCAGTACGTGACAACCCTGCATCCGGAAAACCCCTGCTAGAGGGTTATCCGTACTGTGAAGCTGAAGTCAATTATATTTTGGAGCATGAAAATACACCAAAACTTTGTGACCTGCTCTGCCGCCGCACTGAAGCGCAGTGGACTGTATGGCATCATCAGCAGCCCCGGCTGGCCGAAGCGGCCGCCGCAATCATGGCCGGCTATTACGGCTGGACAGAAAAAACCAAAGCTGCCGAAGTTGATGAATACCTGTCTTATATTAAAAAGAATGTTCAATTTCTCCAGAATCACTGATAAAGATTTTCAATATCAGTTGCATAGTTTTCCAATACTACACGCCGCTTCAGTTTCATAGTCTGGGTCAGCATCCTGTTTTCGACTGTAAAATCTTCCTTGATCAAAAGATATTTTTCAGGTATTTCATATTTGCCAAATGTTTCTTTCAAGTGTCCTTTAATTTCTTCGATGAGCATTGTCCGGAATTTTTCACTGGCCAACATTACTTCCGGTGCCGGATCAATCCCTTCCCGGGCAGCCCAACGCGCCGCCACCTCGAAGTCAGGAAGGACCAGGCACACATTATAGGGTTTTCCATCACCGTAAACCATAGCATTGGCAACCAGGGGAATCAGCTTAATCTCTTCCTCAATAACAGTCGGGAAAACATACTTGCCATTGGTTAATTTGTACTGCTCCTTAATCCTGCCAGTAATCCAAAGATAGCCGTCCTCATCAAAACGTCCGCGGTCACCGGTCCGGAAACCGCCATCCGGCATCAAGACCGCTGCGGTTTCTTCTGGCTTGTTATGATAGCCTTTCATCACATTCGGACCATAAACAACGATCTCTCCATCAACTGCCCCTGCTTCGGAAGCGGATTTGTCAATCACCACCCTCTGACCTTCCAGAACCTTCCCAACACTGCCAATGCGCCACGCTTCAGGGCTATTCATCGTTACAGCCGGGGCAGTTTCGGTCAGGCCGTAGCAGTCATAAGTCGGAATGCCGATATCATAGAAAAATTCAGCGATCTCCTTGTTCATAGCGGCACTGGCGGTCAGCGCGCCGATAACCCGCCCACCCATCGCTTCCTTAATTTTTGAAAATACTATCTTATTCAAGAGGGCGTTTTTAATATTGACCGCTGCCTTGGTTTTCCCGTGCGCGGCCAGTTCGCGTTTTTCTTTTGCTACCGTGCAGGCTGCGTCAAAAAGCTTCTTTTTCAGTCCTCCGGCATCAACCATTTTTAGCTGAATTCCGTCATAAATTTTATTAAAAACCCTCGGCACTGAAATCAAATAGGTCGGCTTGACGATCTTCAAATCTTCAGCCAGCGTGGTAACGTCACGCATAAAGCCCAGTGATCCACCGAATTGAATCCAGTTGTTCAGCTCCGCACTAAGAGCATAGGAGTGAGCCCAGGGCAACATTGATATACCAACCTGCTTCTCATCCAGGTCGGGGTAAAGTTTATAGCCGGCCCTTGAGCAGTAAGTGAGATTGCCATGGGTAAGAAGGACCCCTTTCGGTTCAGCGGTAGTGCCTGAGGTATAAATTAGAACGGCAACATCATCATAATGAGGAATCAGTGGCTCGACCGGGCTCTCTTCACCCAGCCTCTCCAATCCTGCAAGGCTGAGATCGCCATTATCGGCAATGATAAAAATATCTTTCAAAGCCGGTATATCCGCTTTGAATCCCTTGACCTGTTCATATATTTCCGGTGTGGAAACCACTAGCAATTTAATGCCGCTATCCCTGATAATATATTTCCAGGTCTGAGCAAGTTCCTTTTCATACATTGGGATAAACCTGGCGTTACGACCGTAAGTAGCATAGGCCATAACCGCCCAGTCGGGACAGTTCGGTGCTATGATGCCAACAGCGTCATCCTTACCGATACCAAGTTGTGCTAAACCCCCACGGGCATTGTTTATCCTTCTGCCGATCTCCTCGTACTTGACAGGGTTTAATCCGCCCTGGCCATCATGAACGAGAAACAAAGTATTGCCGCTAAATTTACTGACACTTTCCAGCCACCACTCCACCAGGTTATCCGGTTTTTGATACGTCCACACTATAACTCGCTCCTGTCTGCACATTATTTAAAAACTGCAAAGTTAGATTTATAATTACCAGACACCGGCATAAATAATACCGAATATTTACTCTAACTTCGCCTAAATATGAATATTTCGCGCTATTTATCATTAATCCTGCCGAGTCACAAAATACAATCGGCTTTAAAGACAGACATACTGGCGCCGAACCCGTTAAAAAAGGCGAACTGCCTGTCTCGAAACAAGCACTTCGCCTTAAAAATAAATTCAGTCTAGAATGTTGTGGCTAGCTCGCTTAGTAAGTAGCCTTGCCTTTCAGGATTACCGGTTTAAATTTCCAGCCATATTCCTGCACCAGATGCTTGAAAGCGTCGCGCAGGCTGCCGTAGTCAAATTGATAATCATAGACTGTTTCCCCGGTCGGAGCATAACCCTTTTCCCTGCTTTGCTGAAAAACCTCAATCCCCTTGATCTTCTTTTTTTGGAAACCGACCGAGAAAGAGACACCGGAAGAAGCTTCTTTCAGCATTTCCCAATAGTATGCAGTTTTATCTTTTTCATTTAACAATAATTTGGCCGTATAAGTTACTGTTTTTTTACCGCTGTACCAACTGCTGTTGGTTACTTCGTTTGTAATATCCAGGTCGGTATCACTGCCGTGAACAATCTTAAACGGTCCCGCTTCATTGTAGTTCAGGATCTCCTGCAAAATTTTCTCTTTTTCAGAACCGCTGCTACTCTCCAACTGATCTCGCTCTCCTCTGAATTAAATGGCCTTTCCGGACGGAATCTGTATACATCCTAACTCCTCCTGGCTAGATTATAGTACTATTCCTGAAAGCAAACAACAGATATTTTATCACAAGCCCATAATGAAAATAGCGCTTAATTACCCTTTTTGGCAGGATCTAAAAGAACAGTAGCGAAGGAAACCTCATCCTTTAAGAATTAAGAGGAGGTTAAGTCAATTGGATTTTAAAAACTCTAAAGCGCTGGTAACCGGCGGAGCATCCGGGCTTGGCGAAGCGGTGGTTAAGGCAATCATCGCCGAAGGGGGCACGGCCGCAATACTGGACCTTGATGAGGATCGCGGCCAACAGCTTATTAAGGCTCTGGGTGACAACTCGCTTTTCATTAAAACTGATGTCAGCTCTGCTGAAAACGTAAAAAGTGCCGTTGAGCAGGTAACCGCTAATTTCGGCCTGATTAATCTAGTTGTCAACTGCGCCGGGATCGCTCCGGCCGCCAAAGTGCTGGGCAAACAGGGTCCTCATGATCTTGAGCTTTTTACCCGGGTCCTGCAGGTAAACCTGGTCGGGACTTTTAATGTTATCCGCCTGGCAGCGGGGAAAATGGCTGAAAACAATCCCGGTCCTGACGGGGAAAGAGGGGTGATTATTAATACAGCCTCGGTTGCCGCCTATGAAGGGCAAATCGGGCAGGCTGCCTATAGCGCTTCCAAGGGCGGCATAGTCGGATTAACCCTGCCGATTGCCCGGGAACTGGCGTCCCTGGGTATCAGGGTGGTTACCATTGCTCCGGGAATTATGGAAACTCCGATGCTGATGGGTATGCCGGACAATGTCCGTGAAGCCCTCGGTAAGATGGTGCCATTCCCGCAAAGGCTGGGGCGACCGGAAGAATACGCTTTGCTGGTCAGACAGATCATCGAAAACAGTTTGCTAAACGGCACAACCATTCGCCTTGACGGGGCAATCAGGATGCAGCCAAGATAGACCGCATTAAACAATTGACAATGCCTGTGTAGTTTATATAATAATGAGTGTAAAGAGTTGATCAACAATGCCCCTTGCCCGGAAAGGCAAGGGGCTTAATCAGCGATGCGTTATACTTTTATAAGCATAACGATTAACGGCGGCCTGGATTAGCCCAATCTGACAGGACAAGGAGATTGCAATGATTATAAGCCGGGTGGAAACTGAAAAAGCAGTAGGAAAACTATTATGTCATGATATCACCAGGATAGTAAAAGGCAGCTTTAAAGGGGCAGCCTTCAAAAAAGGTCATAAAATTCGTCCCGAGGATGTTGCAACCCTGCTCGATATGGGTAAAAACCATGTTTATACCCTCGAACTTGAAGCAGGAGAATTGCATGAGGACAGAGCCGGCGAGAGGATTGCCCGGGCTGTATGCGGACCTGGCCTAAAGATCGAAGGGCCTTCCGAAGGGCGTTTAAACCTGGTAGCGGAAGAGGCCGGGTTGCTTAAAGTTGACGCTTCAAGATTGCTGCAAATCAACAGCATAAACGATGTGATCGTGGCCACTCTCCACAACAACTCTCCTGTTAAAGCCGGAGAAAGAGTGGCCGGAGCCAAGGTTATCCCCCTGGTAGTCAAGGAAAAAACCGTCCAGGCGGTTGAAGATATCTGCGCAGCAAATACCCCTCTGCTATCGGTAATTCCTTATCAAAACTTTAAGATCGGCGGCCTGATCACCGGAAGAGAGGTTTTTGAGGGTCGCATTAAAGATGGCTTTGCCCCTGTGCTGAAAGAAAAAGCTGCCCGTTATGGCCTGGATGAACCTTTAATTCGCTACTGCCCTGATGACGCCGACCTGATAGCTGCCGCTATCTTTACACTGATCAAACATGGTTGTAGCTTGATTACCATTACCGGGGGCATGTCGGTCGATCCCGATGATGTTACGCCTTCCGGCATTCTGAAAACCGGGGCCGAAATTGTTAAATACGGGGCGCCTGCTTTGCCGGGAGCCATGTTCCTGCTCGCCTATAAAGACAGTATACCGCTGATCGGCTTGCCGGCCTGCGCCATGTATTATAAAACCACGATCTTCGATCTGATCCTGCCCCGCCTGCTGGCCGGCGAACAGGTAAGTGCACCAGACATCGCCGCTCTAGGTCATGGTGGGCTTTGCCGACAATGTGAGATCTGTGTCTTTCCGGACTGTTCTTTTGGTAAAGGAGGAATCTGAAAGCTATGAATGATCCGGTCCTGCAAATTTTGCTTGAAAAGATCAGATCTTTCTTTGCGAATGAGCCAACACTACCGGATGAACCAGTGACTATAAAAACTCTCAGCCCTTTTGAAGCAATCGGTAACCCGGGTGACTGGGATTTCCCCCTGCTCAGAGGCAAGGAAATCCTGCTCCAGGCTGAATTTCGCAGCAGTTTTGGACAGGCTTTTACCGGTAACCCTTCAGCTTTTGAAGGGGAAATAGGTAATCTTGTAAACCTGGATTTCAGTTGCCTCGAAAATCGGGCTGTTCTGATTGCAGCTTTTAACGCCCTGCTACGCGACCAGAAACTGGTCACAAACACCGTGCATTGCCGTGACAGTGAACCGGAAGTGTGCGGCAGGAAAATCGCCGCCTACCTTGATGAACAGTACAGCCCGGTGAAGATCGGAATAGCCGGCTACCAACCGGCGCTAATCAGTTCGCTGGCCGACTGCTTTGGTTCGCATAAAATTAAAGTAACAGACCTCAGCACCGCTAATATTGGAAAGGATTATAAAGGAATCAAGATCCGGGACGCCATAACAGACACAGATTCTTTGATTGCCGAATGTGATCTGCTGCTTGTCACCGGCAGTGTATTTGTTAATGCTACGGCCGAGCCATTTTACAGGGCTTTCCGGGAAGGAAAAGCGATCTATTTTTTCGGTACTTCCGTTACCGGTATCGCTAAAACACTGGGATTACCACATCTTTGTCCCCTCGGCTCCTGAAAGGATTTATCGATGGCCATTAAGAGACTTATAATTTTCATGCTAACGATCATAACAATCCTGATATTTTCCACCTCCACAGGCTGTGAAAAACCGGAAAAACCAACTCTGACTGTAGCCGCCGGAGCCGGCTTGACTGATGCTTTAAGCCAAATTAATACACTTTTCGAGCAGCAATATGATATTACAATCTACAGCAATTTTGCTGCATCGGGCGATCTGCAAATGCAAATCGAAAACGGGGCCCCGGTTGATATTTTTTTTGCAGCAGGTACACAGCAGTTGGACGAGTTGGAGGCACTATCTCTGATCATTCCTGAAACCCGCCGTACTGTTCTTGGTAACAGACTGGTTCTGATCAGCCCAAAAAATAATCCGGCCAAGATAAATGGCTTTCAGGACTTATTGAGCGATAGCGTTGAATTGATTGCCCTGGGTGATCCTCAGTTTGTACCCGCCGGTTATTACGGCCTCCTGGCTTTTGAATACTACGGTATCCCTTATGCTGAACTGCGTCATAAAATCGTTTCCGGCAATAACGTAAGGCAGGTCCTGCACTACGTGGAAAACGGCAGCGTAGACTGCGGGATCGTTTACTTTTCCGACACCATTAATTCCAAACTTGTTGAAATTGTCTCCATTGCGCCATCACAGGTTAACGATGAAATTGTGTTCCCCGTTGCCACGGTAGCATCAACCAAAAACCCTGGAGAAGCAGCAACCTATATCTCGTTTCTATTCAGCGCAGAAGCGCAGGATATATTTAGTTCATGTGGTTTCGTGGTTTTGGAAGAATAATATTTATTCTAGGAGTTAGTAATCTTGTTCGAATCTTATTTGCCGCCTCTCATCATCTCAGTTAAAACAGTCCTGACTGCAACGGCTGCCACATTTTGCTGCGGCCTGGCCGCTGCCCGCTGGATGGCCAATTACAGCGGCCGCTTGAAAAGCCTGATCGACTCTTTTTTTATTTTACCGCTGATCTTACCGCCAACAGTTATCGGCTTTGGTCTTCTCCTGCTGTTCGGCAGCAACGGACCGCTGGGAAAACTGCTGGCACTGTTGGATATCAACATTATTTTTTCCTGGCCGGCTACGGTAATAACAGCGGTAATTGTCTCATTTCCCTTAATGTACATGACCGCCCGCGGCGGCTTTGAACAGGTGGACAGCAATATCGAAAACTCGGCCCGCACTCTTGGCGCCAGTGAATGGCGGGTATTCTGGACTGTCACATTGCCGCTTTCCTGGCCGACGGTTATGGCGGCAACAGTGCTTTCATTTGCCCGCGCTCTTGGTGAATTCGGCGCCACCCTGATGCTGGCCGGCAATATACCGGGTAAAACCACAACCATACCAGTGGCCATCTATTTTAAGATCCAAGCCGGTCAGCTGCACGAAGCCCTGGTATTAGTCTTCGTTGTGATGGCTTACGCTATCCTCTCTCTGGCCCTCCTTACTTACTGGAAAAGCAGAACAAGTAAAAACGGAAGGTGTAAAACAGTTGCTGGAAATTAAAATCGAAAGGGCACTACCCGGATTTAACCTGAAAGTTGATCTGGTTGTCCAAAAAGAGATTTTATCAATCCTCGGCCCTTCCGGATCAGGGAAAACAATGACCCTGCTCTGTATCGCCGGCCTCATTAAGCCCGACAGGGGCTTTGTTAAACTTGACGGGCGCACTCTCTTCAACTCTGATAGCAATACATTTATGCCAACCCGAGATCGGAATATCGGCTTTGTTTTCCAAAACTACGCCCTATTCCCGCACCTGACAGTAGCTGAAAATATTGCCTATGGATTGCACGGTTTATCAGCAAGTAAGATCGCAGACAAAGTTTCAGAGCTGCTCGAACTGATTCATATCCCGGCCTTAAAGGATCGCTACCCGGCTGAACTTTCGTCGGGGCAGCAACAGCGTGTAGCTTTGGCCAGGGCTATCGCTCCGGAACCAGCTGCGCTGCTGCTTGACGAGCCTTTTTCCGCACTTGACACTTACCGCAAAGAAAGGCTTGAATATGAACTTCTAGCTTTAAAACAGTACTACCGGGGACCGATCCTTTTTGTTACCCACGACCTGGAGCAGGGCTACAAAATGTCTGAACGTATGGCTATTTTTGATCATGGCCGGATTATTCAATGCGCAAAAAAACACGAGGTTGTAAAGAATCCGGTCAATCATACTGCTGCCCGCCTGACTGGCTTCAAAAACCTGATCAGGGGCAAAGTTGTTTCTATTGATAACAGTTACCTGCAGATTTTTATTCCTGAATTTAAGAAAGCTCTTCAGGCAACTTTACCGGAAAATACTAACTATGCAATCAATCAACCTGTTGTATTAGGCATAAAACCGGAAGATCTTGCACTCAAGGATCAGCCTGATTTTAACTGCATTGACTGTATATTTGACAGCCTGGTTGAAAGTGTATCCGATCTTAACTATTTTTACTTGGCCAGAAGTGACAGCGATAAGCGTTACAGCCTGGAAATTCGGGCTGCTAAAACAAAATCATTCTTACCAGACACAGATACAGGCAACAGCTTTATCTATTTCGACCCAAATAAATTTATAGTATTGCCCGATTATGCTTTTTAATTCGGTTAGCGATTTTATAATTTTAATTTTTTGGAATTAGCTAGTCACTTCATCTGTTATTTTGATGCATCAAGTAGTATAATTTAATTGACAGTTGAACCGGCAACTGTTATTGAGAATCGGTTTGATTCTTCAAAGAAGGAGGTCCTGTACGATGGAATGGGTCATTACCCAAGACATAATTTTTGGGCTTTCCATTGTTGCCGTCGTCGTCTTGGTCTGGTTGGCTAGTAAAAAGAAAACAGCCTGATACCCTGCCGGAAGAACCACCCCGGGTCGAAAATGACTACAGGAACCGAGATGATGACAAAGGACCGAGAGAAAAGTTTTTCATAAGGGAAAGCAGTGAATTTCTAAACAAGAGTAATGATTTGCCTTGTACTAAAAAGTAAAATATTTTGACCGATATTTGCGTGCTCGGGGTTGGTTACCCCTTTAACTTGGTTGTTGGCAGACAAAAAGAGCCGCAACCGCGTGTACCGGTAACCGGTTGAATTAAGGCTTGAAAGAAATGTTCATTTGATTGGCAGTATTTAAATCTTTACCTGGCAGAAAAGACGTCGTCAGACAGAGATTCTCCCGGTAAAGATTTTTTTAATTATATTCCAATTGACGTGCTGGTTGCTTTCCCCTAAGATTATAATATCTAAAGGCCTGGATCAGCAAGCTGAACTCGAGTAACTAATTTGATCAGCAGAGGGGCATTAACCGGTTGACCGGATCACAAATCATTCAAGCGGTTGAAAAATTTACAGCAGCTTACCCCCACAGCAGTAAAACAGGATGGGAAAATCCACTGGTCGCTTTTGCCCGGGCGGATGACCCTTTGTTTTCCAGACTAAAAGAGTTGGCCAGTCCGATCCACGAAACACCTGCCGATTTTCTTAAAGAAGCAAAAACAGTCATCACCTTTTTTGTTCCTTTTCAAAAGCAGATTATCGACAGTAATATAAAAGGTCGCTACTGTTCAAAAACCTGGGCCCTTGCCTATATTGAAACCAATAAGCTGATCGCCGCCCTCAATCAACACCTGAAGGATCTGCTGATTGACAAAGGCTATAAGGCAGCTTATGTACCGGCAACCCACAACTTTGATCCACAGACATTGCTCAGCGGCTGGTCACATCGCAGCGCCGCTTATATTGCCGGCCTTGGAACTTTTGGGGTTAATCACATGCTGATAACCAGGGCCGGTTGTTGTGGCAGAATCGGCAGCCTGGTAACTGATCTTTACCTGGAAGCGACACCGCGTCCAGCGATCGAGTATTGCCTCCATCTGTCAGATGGAAGCTGCGGCCTTTGTGCAAAAAAATGCGTCAACAAAGCCTTGACCATCAACCACCTGGACAAGCATAAATGTTATGAAATGTGCCTGATTAATGCTGACCGTCAGGCCAGCCTGGAAAGCATTGCCGATGTGTGCGGCAAATGTCTAGTAGGCGTTCCCTGCTCTACCTCTGCCCCTGCATACAATACCGCAAAGGATTAAAACACCCTTAAGCGAATATAGTTTAATGTATTCCTGAGAATTATATTTATGCAACCATAGCTCCAGACACGATCAAGGAGGAACGCAGATGAATAGCGATCAGTCGGTTTTAAGGATCAGCAAAAAAGCCTTTATTCAATCGGCCTTAATCATTTTATCGCTGATGATCATTGCCGGCCTGCTGAGTCAGGCCATCCCCAGCGGCCGCTTCGACACGACAGTGTTAGACGGGCGAAGTGTTATTGTCCCCGGTTCGTTTCGCTACATTGAAGCACCGGTCTACCCCGTTTGGCGCTGGTTTACCGCGCCGGTAGAAGTTCTCTGGGGCCCTGATGCAGCAGTTATTATCACAATTATTGTCGTTTTATTGCTGATTGGCGGCGCTTTTGCCCTGCTTGAGAAAGCCGGCGTGCTTAAGGCCGTTATCGCCCGGGTTGTTTTACACATGGGCGATCGTAAGTATCTATTAATGGCCGTGATTGTGCTCTGCTTTATGCTTTTCGGGGCACTGCTGGGTATTTTCGAAGAATTTATAATCCTCGTTCCCGTGATGATTGCCCTGGCTTATCTTCTGGGCTGGGATGCGATGACCGGTCTCGGAATGAGCCTTCTCGCTGTAGCTTTTGGTTTTTCGGCCGCCCTGGCCAACCCTTTCACTATTGGTATCGCCCAACGCCTGGCTGAGCTGCCCGTATTCTCAGGGATTGGACTGCGGGCCTTAGTTTTTGTGACAATCTATGCATTATTGTGTTTTTTCCTGATCCGCTACGCTAAAAAAATCGAAAAGAATCCCTCGCTGTCACCGACCTTTGAAGATGATTCCACCCTTAGAGCACGATTCCGCCTAACCAGGGAAGAGCTGACCACCCAGGCCAATCCACAGCTGAAAAGCGCCCTGGGCTGGTTTTTAGCATCCCTGACGGCTATAATCATTGTCAGCATTGCTGCTGCTTTTAACAGCTCGATTTCCGGCCTGGCCCTGCCTTTGATCGGCTTGCTGTTCCTGATTGGCGGAGCAGGAGCAGCGCTGCTCAGCGGCTTGAAAATACGCGAAGCGGCCTCGGTATTCGGCAGCACAGTCGCCGGTATTTCTCCGGCTATTATATTGATCCTGATGGCGGTCAGTGTTAAGCATATTATGGCTAACGCCCAGGTTATGGACACCATTCTTGATTATGCCGTTCGCAGTATCGGCCATGCTTCGCCTTACGGGGCATCGCTGATGGTTTACGGCCTGGTGCTCTTCTTGAATTTTTTTATCGGCTCAGCTTCCGCCAAAGCCTTCCTGGTAATCCCGATCATCGCTCCACTGGTTGACCTGGTTGGCCTGACCAGGCAGACCGCAGTCCTGGCCTTTGCCTTCGGCGATGGGTTCAGCAATGTTTTGTTCCCGACAAACGCCGCATTGCTGATCGGCCTGGGGTTGGCCGGTGTCAGCTACCTGAAGTGGTTTAAGTGGGTTATTTTGCTTCAACTACTGGTCCTCATCATCACAGTCCTATTTTTATTACTGGCTGTGGCCATAGATTACGGGCCTTTTTAGATGCCTTTTTGTTAGCCAGGCGGATTAATAAAAACAGCCTCCCGCGGCGACCTGATTAAACAGGTTAACACAGGAGGCTTCAACTTTTCGAAATAACGATCAGGCTGGTTTTTGTCTGGCGGCATACAGATGCAATATTGATTTTGTATCAGGATTAACATTGCCGAAAATCAGAAAGATCATGATTTCTTCGGTAAATCCGATCATATAGATAATCAGGGCCAGCCTGGTCATAATTGTTACATCAAAAAAGAAAGAACAGACAATGATCATGAATACCAGGACGGCATTCCAGCGCAGGATAAAAGTGTGCATCATTACAGGGCGTTTAAATAAAAACCCTGAAAGTAGAAAAGAAAAACCGAGCAGTGAAAAGAAAACAATCAGGTAACCTTTATTGGCGGCAATCACTTCAGGGCGCAGATAGTTCAGGAAGTAAGCCGAAGATATGTAAAAGAAAAGATCGGCCAGCGAGTCGAGTTCTTTGCCAAAGTGCGATACCTGGTTTAACTTACGGGCGATAATGCCGTCAAAAAAATCTGTAGAACCGATCAGAATGTAAGCGATCAAAAATAGTTGATGCTGATTAAAATGAAGTAACAAATAAAGTCCGGGAAGCAATATTATTCTTGATGCGGAAAGCAAATTCGGGATGTTCGGTTTAAACCCCAATTTTTTGCCTCCTTTCTGCCTATGATGGTTAATACTAACACAATAAGGAGTGACGGGCTATACAAAGCTGAACTTTACGACATCGAACAGACCGCGGTCGGTAAGCTTTAGTTCCGGTATTACCGGTAGAGCCATAAAAGCAAGGGTTAAAAAGGGCTGCGCCAAGTCGGTCCCCAGCTCTGAGGCTTCTTTTAATAAATACTCCATTTCCCCGGCGACAATCTCGGCTGATTCCGTTGACATCAATCCGGCTACAGGCAGAGAGAGCGTTGCCCGGATATCCCCGCCTTTACCGCTCACTACGAAACCTCCGCCGATTCTGGATAGTTCGTTAACAGCTGCCATCATCGCTTTTTCTTCAATTCCGGCAACAATAATGTTATGGGCATCGTGCGCCACACTTGAAGCAATAGCTCCCTCACGTAATCCAAGACCTTTAATCAAGGCCACTGCCACTCTTCCACTGGCCTGATGCCTCTCGATAACGGCAATCTTACAAATTCCGGAGTCAGGGTCGGCCATAATCTCCCCGCGATCATTTTTTTTCACCTTAACTGTAAGGTGATCGGTGCTAATCTGACCGGGGATGACCCCTATGGCCGGCAGAAGATCGCTCTTTGCCCGGAGGGTAAAATCATCTTCTCCGATAACCCTTCCAATGTTGATTGTATTCAGGGCGAACCCGGGCAGCTGATACGGGACAGGCTCGAAAAGCATCCTGCCGCCCCTGGCTGCCACCTGTCCGTCTTTGATGACCAGTTCAGTCTGAAAATCAGTTAAATCGCGAAAGACTGTAATGTCAGCCCGATAACCAGGAGCCAGCGCGCCCCGATCGTGCAACCTGTAATGACGGGCGGCATTAAGAGTGGCGATCCTGATCATCATCAGCGGATTGGCGCCCAGGGCAACGGCACTGCGCAAAACATCATTTAAATGTCCTTTTTCCAGCAGTTCAGCAGCTTCACGATCGTCACTACCAATCATAAACTGATCCAGAGTATGCGCATTTACCAGTGGTAGAAGCTCTTTTAAACTTGATGAAGCAGAACCGTGCCGGATAATAATTTTCATCCCGTAAAGCAATTTTTCCCAGGCTTCATCAGCTGTAATACATTCATGATCGCTGCTGATTCCAGTAGACAAATAAGCCTGAAGATCAGGCCCGCCGAGCAGAGGAGCATGACCATCAATAACCTTCCCACTCAGCCGGGCAGCAATCAGCTTATTCAAGACCTCTTCATCCCCGCTGATTACCCCGGGATAATTCATCATTTCCCCTAAGCCGATCACCTGTTCTGATTCCAGCAAGTCATTAATTTCTGCGGTTTTCAATGCACCGCCGGTTGTTTCCATCGCTGTTGCCGGAACACAGGATGGAGCGGTAGCAAAAAAATCACAACAGAGGCCTGCAGATGAGTCAAGCATCATTTTAACTCCATTAATTCCAAGCACATTGGCTATTTCATGTGGATCATGGATTACACAGGTAGTCCCGCAGGCAGTGATTACCCGGGCCAGCTCTGCCGGAAGAAGCAGAGTGCTTTCAATATGCAGGTGAGCATCTATCAGTCCCGGCGCAGTATAGAGACCATCAAGATCAATAACCTCGTTGCCCCGAATATACTCTCTTCCCAAAGCAGCAATCTGTCCGCCCTCGATGGCCAGGTTGGTTTCTATAATTTCACTGCTGAAAACATTCACTAACCTTGCATTCTTTAAGAGCAACTGTGCTTCCTGATCACCGCGGGCAACTTTGATCAGGTTTTGCAGGCTCGCTACAGTTATAGGTCTGCCAGTCAAACTTTCTCACCACCACATCTAAACTCTATTTATTTATTACCTTGACATCCTCTTTTGGATCAAAGAAACCAAACCGATAACGATGGCCAAAATAGATAAAGCGATAAAAAACCATTTTAAAAAAGTAAACAGTGGCACCAGGTTGGCTAATAACAGCGTTGGTAAAGGATAGCGGTACATAACAATAGCGGCGCCGGTGTTCTCCAGCAGGTCAAATAATACTGCGGCAAAGGGCAGTAGGTTCATTAATCTTAAAGAATTCCCGACAGGGAAGCGGCGGAAAAGGAGAGTGATCAGCGCTGCAAAGAAAAGAAGATAGACCAGAGGCCAGATCAGATCAAAAGTGAAGCGCTGATAAATGTAGTAAGCCCGCCCTTCGGCACCGTATGCTTCAGCCATTGCATATAAATCGGATGAACTATAAATGAACGAAGTATCAGGAGAGCGATCCACACCGGTTATTGAGCTTAGCCTGCCGGCCATGTTCGGCAGAACCAGCACAACGAATACCATAAATATTGCTACAGAAGCGGCTATAACCGGTAAACCGGCAATTTCATAGCACCACTTAGAAAACTTATGCAACCTGGAGCTTACCGGGCTCATACCAGCTTCCCCCGCATTAAAGTCTTGAAATACTGCCTTAATATTTTCAACAAAAACCGCTTTAACCCTTTTTACAGGCTAGCAACAGAGATGAGTTACAGGAGCTGTGACTTACGGGTTTTACTTTTATTTTCTAATGATTTCAGTTATTATTGTTTTGTGGGTTTATGATCTTTCTAAGCCCGCAAAATAGTTCAGAATTATCCAATCCAGTTGTTAAACCCAGATTTACTGATGAATGGAGGCTGCCGGGTTGAGAGATCGGGGAAGTTACGCAGAACCTTACAAGATTAAGATGGTTGAACCGCTTAGCATCAAAGACCGCGATACGAGGGAAAAACTAATTGTCGAAGCCGGTTATAACGTTTTTAATCTTAAGGCAGAGGATGTCTACATCGATCTATTAACTGACAGCGGCACTTCAGCGATGAGCGCGAATCAATGGGCAGGGATAATGATCGGCGATGAGTCTTATGCCGGGTGCAAAAACTTCTTTAACCTGCAAAATGCCCTGCAGGATATTTTCGGTTACCAATTTGTAGTCCCCACACACCAGGGAAGAGCTGCTGAAAACATTTTGATGTCCATGTTCGTCAGCGAGGGGCAAACCGTACTCGGCAATATGCATTTTGATACCACCGAAGGGCATATCCGTTTGCGCAAAGCAGACCCTGTGAACCTGGTTATTGATGAAGGCCTTGACTCGGCTTCCGAGCATCCTTTTAAAGGGAACATTAACCTTAAAACCCTTGAAGAAGAATTGAAAAACAGCACCCCTGAGGAAATTCCGCTGGTGATCATGACCGTTACCTGTAACAGCAATGGCGGTCAGCCTGTTGCCATGGAAAATATCCGGGCCGCATCAGCGCTGGCTAAAAAGTATAAGCGGCCGCTTTTTATTGACGCAGCCCGCTATGCTGAAAACTGCTTTTTTATTAAGCAGCGTGATCCCGCGTATCGCAATCACACGATCAAAGATATTGCCAGGGAAATGTTTTCCTATGCCGATGGCTGCACTATGAGTTCAAAAAAGGATGCCCTGGTTAATATCGGTGGTTTTTTAGCTTTCCGGGATCATAAAGAGTGGTATGAAAAAGCCGTTCAGATTCAAATCTGTTACGAGGGCTTCAGAACATACGGCGGCCTGGCTGGCCGCGATCTGGAAGCGATAGCCCGCGGACTTTATGAAGGCATTGAAGAAGATTACCTAGAAGATCGAATTGGCCAGGTTCACTATCTTGGCAAGTTGCTGGCTGATGCTGATATCCCGGTAACGCTGCCGGTTGGCGGTCACGGGGTTTTCATTGACGCCCTTAAATTTCTGCCGCATCTAACCCAAGATAAATTACCGGCCCAGTCTCTGGCTGTAGAGCTGTATCGGTTCGGCGGAGTACGAGCTATTGAACTTGGCACCTGTGCCTTTGGTTATGTCGACAAGATTACCGGCCAGGAAATTTATCCTAAGCAGGAATTAGTCCGGCTGGCCATCCCGCGTCGTGTGTACACTGACCGGCATATGCGCTTTGTTGCCGATACCCTGATCCGGATCAGCGAGCAAAAAGAGTCAATCCGGGGAATGCGGATCATCTATCAGGCTGAAATCATGCGCCATTTCACGGCTCGTTTTGCGATACTTTAGGCAAATTATCTTATTTTAGGCCTGTTTTCTTTATTTCCAGGAAGCGATGTGCTGCAGTCCGCTCATCTGAGGACCATCTTCCCGCAAAATCCAGTCGCCGGGCAAACCCAAACCCTGTGCTGCAACTTCAAAGTGGCACATGGCAATACCCATATCAATCAGTTGTAACCGTACTTTACCCATCAGGCGATTGTAGAGTTTGTTCTCTTTGAGGTAAAGATGAGTTATCCCCTGTTGGTCCATGACTAGACGCCAGGGTTGTTTATTGGAGGCCGAAGGCCCCATACGCACTGCTTCGTAAACTTCCCTGTAAGCTCCGGCTTGATCTTCGGCCAGCGGTGTCAGCCCATCGGCTGAAAAAAACAGTTCACTCCATGGTTTTCGCCGGTTGGATCCGGCCCCAAAACGCATCATCTTTTCTGTCGCCGACATTTCGCGGGACGGATAACCGATCGGGGTAATCGCCGGTAACAACTCATTTTCTGCCAGATCCATCCGGGCTGCAAAAGAGCTGCGTTTGAAAGTGCCACCTAACCAACAGGTCCCTAAACCTAAAATTGTGGCCTCCAGAATAATTTTTTCCAGGCAATAGCCAAGATCAAGCATTGCGCCTTTTTCATTTCTTACTGCCCCTAAAATGTAGAGATGCGCTCCTTTGATAACACCGTACGTGCCCAGCCTGCGCATCTCACTGTTGATCAACGTTTCAAGATCAAACAACCTGAAGCGCACCTGAGCCCCGGAAGGGCCGGCGTGAGTGTATCTTTCGCATAACTCTTCAAGCTTTAAACGGACGTCCGCTTCAACTGCCCGATCTGAATAACTGCGAACAGAAATGCGCTGTTTAATAGCATCTAACCCTTTTTCCACTAAGCCACCCCCGTTAAAATAAAAACATACCACAATTATACCTGAAACAAATCATTAATGGCTTTAATAAGAAAACCATCAGGCAGGCATTATTCCGGTATGCTTCTATTGAGCCATCTAAGTTGCAGAGGCGTTTCCGAAAATCCAGGCAAACTATTTCTTAAACATACTAACAACCAGGGCTATCACCATACCGATTGCAAAACCACCGATCAGACCGTTCGTGTGATAGTAATGTACTCCGAGCAATGGGAACACTGTAAATCCGATTATTACCAGAACTAAAGGCAGTATCTTTAATCCAAATATGACTGATCATCCTTTCAAACATTGATTTCGACTAAATTTTAAACAGGGGAACCACCCGGATCCCGGTACTGATTGCCCCGCCCCGGAAATTGGTTGTCCTGTTTAATATTTAACCTGATTAAATATATTTTATGTGATATCATCAAAATGGGCAAACGGCTTGACACTTGTGAAAGATTGCTACAAGCTCAAATTCTGTGATTTTTGCGCATTTAGTTAGGTATTCGCTAAAAAACATAGCTATCCGCCATTAATATAACACATCTGCCCGTAAAAAGACTCAGACAACCCGAATAGGTATTAATTAACCCATTTCGACGGGTGAATCGGAGGGAGACAGAAAAATGAAGATTGACTCTACAGTTGTCGGCAAAAAGATGAAGCTTTTCACTACAACAATATCCGATCGGCAGATAGGCAATTACGCTGCTGCCATAGGCGATCCCAACCCCTGTTATTTAGATGACACAAGAACCGCAGGTTTAATTGCCCCGCCAACTCTAGCGGCGGCAATCACCTGGCCGTTAATCCAAAATATCCACGACTACCTCAAACATGACTTCCCAATGGAAATGATGTTCCGTATTGTCCACTACTCCGAGCAGATCGTTATCAACCGGCTCCTAAAACCTGATGACCGCATTTTAATAGAAGGTGAAGTAGCGGCAGTAATCCCTGAAAAAAGCGGAACCCATATCATCTTCAAGCTGCCGGCATCAGACCAGGCCGGAAAACCTGTTTTTACCGAATATATCGGGGGAATGTTACGGGGAGTGGAATGTGCAGACCAGGGGCGGATTACCGGTATACTGCCAGCGGTTCCTTCTATACCAGTATCTGAAAACCCGATCTGGGAAACAGCCATTCCAATCAGGCGTGAAGACTGTTACATCTACGAAGGTTGCGCCAATGTTCCTTTTCCGATCCACACCTCCCCAGCATTCGCCCGCAGTATGGGTCTGCCCGACATCATCTATTATGGAGTAGGCACCCTGGCGAAGGCAGTCCGTGAACTGGTCAACCGCGAAGCAGCATCAGATCCAACCGGCATAGATCACCTGGCCTGTCATTTCCGCGGCATGGTAACTCCTAATAGCTTCATCCGCATTCAGCTCTGCGGTAAAAGAGAAAGTGACGATCAGAAAGAACTATTCTTCAGGGTCCTTAATCAACAGGACAAGGAGGCAGTAAGCGAAGGGTACCTGCGGATCGTCAGGAAACATCCTCAGGAGCAGGAATAGTGCGCAGAAAATCGAATTAGTCTTAAGTTTATAGATTTTTAACGATTACATCAAAAACTGGAGGGAACGCTTTGAGTGAGAACGGTTGGAAACTTCCGCTTTTAAACTCTTACACTGAGAGTTGGGCCAAAAAAACACCCGACAAACCAGCCCTGATTCAGCATGAAGACGGTAAAACCATTACCTACAAAAAATTTGAGTCACTGGTTGATTTTTTTGCTTTGCGTCTGCTTGATATGGGCATTAAGAAAGGCGATCGGGTAGCAACAATGCTGGTTTTGATCCCTGAGCATGTTCTTTTAATGTATGCCTGTTTTAAGATCGGAGCAATCATAGCGCCCCTTGATGTCCGCCTGAAAGAGATGGAAGTTGTACGTGACCTGGGAAAAATAAAACCGAAAGCATTTTTCTTCCTGGGTAAAACACCGATTATCGATTTCCGGGAAATGGGTAAAGCAGTTCGAGATAACTGCCCGTATGTTGAGCATCTGGTTCAGTTTACTCCCAACCCGGAACCGGGAGACTTGATCGACGGAGCAATATCGATTACCGATATGATGGCCAAGGGCAAATTGATCGGTCTTAAGCTAAAGAATATATTCACCCGCGGCCTGGAAAAAGCATACGCCAAAGTTGATCCTAAAACTCCGGCCCTGATTATTTTTACTACGGGTACCACAGGCGAACCAAAACCGGCAGTAATGTGCCACGAAAATATAATTGTCCAGAACGAAGTCCTTAACCGTGGCGTAGGGCTTGACGGCACCAATATGATCATGCTGGTCAACCTCCCGCCAAGCCACGTGGGCTGCGTGACCGAACAGTTGATGACCACACTTTATCTCGGTGGAACTGCGGTTTTACTACGCATCTTCGATCCAAAAGTGACCCTCGAAGCAATTGAAAAATGGAACGTAGGCATATTTGGCCAGATTCCCACTCAGTTCAGATTGGAGTGGGCGCTGCCGGAGTATAATAATTATGATCTGAGCAGTCTCGATTACGCCATTTATGGCGGATCAGCTGTAGACACTGTTTTTCTTAAACAACTTTCAGAAATGGCTCCCAATTTCGGCACCGGGATCGGGATGACTGAAACAGCCGGTTTTTATTCCTTCACACCACGCGGCATTTCGGTTGAAGAAATGGCCGGCCAGGTCGGAATGGCTTTTGAAGAATTAGCCCCGGTTACAATCCGCAAACCAGCCCAGGAGGACGGCAGCTCTGGCGAAGAACTGCCTGATGGAGAAATTGGTGAAATCTGTGTTACCGGACCGATTGTGTTCCAGGGCTATTACAACATGCCGGAAGAAACCGATCAGGCGATCACCCGGGATGGATGGCTCTATACCGGTGATATGGGTTATTTTAAGGATATGGGCTCCTATAAAGCCCTTTACCTGGCCGGCAGGCAAAAATTTGTCATCAAGCAGAAGGGATACCAGGTATTCCCGGACGAAGTCCAGGATTTCATCGCCTCTCACCCCAAGGTTGACATCGTTGATGTCGTAGGTGTAAAACATAATATTTTCGATGAGGGTATATTTGTTTTCGTCCGGCCGAAAAAAGGCGAAACCCTGACCACTGAAGAAGTGTTGGAGCACTGCCAGGGTATCGCCTCTTATAAAAGGCCCCAGCATGTGGAGATCTGGCCTGAAGATAAGGAATTTCCGTTAACCAGGGTAGCCAAGGTGGATAAAAAAGAGCTAAAAGTGGTTGCTGAATCCATTGTTGAGGAACTGCGGAAAGCCGGGAAATGGGATGCCGGCTAACAGCAATATTTAATATTAATAAGATACCCCTTACAATAACCTTAATTTAATCCGAAAAGAGGCAGGCCTATATAAAAGTCTGCCTCTTGACTAGCGCTGATTAGTTGCGCCTTCGCTGCGCAGCATTTCTTTCATCCCGGCTGTAGTTTGGATGGAACCATCAGGTAAAACCCACAGAACCTCAACATCATCAAAACTATCGGCCATCTGCTTGGCCTGTTCCAAAGGCAGAAGGAACAGCTCCGTTGATAAAAAATCAGCGACCCCGGAATCCTCAGCCACAACGGTAACTGCCCGGTAATAATCAGCAGGCATCAGAGTAGCCGGATCGATAATGTGATGGATCACCTTTCCTTCAACCACGTAATACCGCTGGTAATCCCCGCTGCTGACGATAGCGGCGTCAACCAGGTAGAGAGCATCCAAAAGATTATCATTACTGCTGCCCACTATTGATGCATCGGGATTCTGAATCCCTACGCCCCAGAGATCACGCTCTCCGTCCAGCGGTTTGCCGATCAAACTGACATTGCCGCCGGCACTGATAATCGCTGACTCTACCCCCAGCGATTTGATCTCCCGGATAACAAGTTCAACGGCAAAGCCTTTGGCTACCGCACCAACATCGAGACTCATCCGGCGATCCGGTAAATAGACAGTGTTCAGGAGAGGATCAACAATAACCTGGTTTAGATCAGTATATTGCGCAGCCTCAAGCAACTCATCCATCGGCGGCAATTTAGCGGATTCCGGGTCAAACAGACCGTCATCCCGGTAACGATGCCAGATTTTTAAAACAGGGCCCAGTGCAATATTAGTTGAACCACTGGTCTTCTCCGACCATTTTTTGGCAAACAGGATCAAATCAATGATTTCCTGTTCAACTTCAACCGGCGCCAGGCCGGCCTGATCGTTAATCGTTTTTACATTATTTATTCCTTCATAGCTGTTATAAATATCATAGAGGCGGTGCAGCTCCTGCATCCTCGACTCTACATACTCAAAATAATATCTGAACTCATCTTCACTGCGGGTGAATGCAGAGAACTGAACCAGGGTATTGAAGGTGTCAAAAAAAGAATCCGAGTAGTTTTTATAACCGGTACTGCTCCCCGGGCTGCACCCGGCAGACATCAGGATGATCATCAATGTCAAAGTTATTAAAAAGAAATTTTTTGTTTTGTTTTTCATTATCGATTAGACCTGCTTGTTAATTTTTACTTACAATATGCAGTATAGCACAAAGCAACTCCCCCGCCATTGGCGGGGGAGCACTGGAACAGTTCATTAGGCTAAACTATTTAACGAGCCCTGCTGTATGCCTCGTCAACCGCGTAAACATAGTCCTGAATGGTGATAGTAACCAGCGATACCAAATCCGGCTCATCAGGCACGGATGGATGCGCAGCGTCTACCTCTTTGGTCTGCATTGCCTTGATTTCTTCTACAGTTCTTCCGACCATCCACTCTTCGAGAGAGGCGATCTGCTCATACCACTCAATTCCAATTTCTGATGCCCTGATCATCCCGTAATCATCACCCAGCTCTTTCTTTGTCGGGTAGAGGGCGGCTTTATCGGAAGTAACCTGACCTTCGGCATCAAAATTAACCCGGGTCTGTGCGGTGTCAATGTCCACACCGGCGACTCTGCCGTCAGCATCGAATACCACAGCGGCAATAACCACATCAACCTGGGCCAGCGGTAAAATCTCGGTATCTCCAGCCATGTTGTAGCCGACTGAACGTCCGATCGATACTTTATGGCCGAGGCCTAAGCTTTCTGCCCCCGGCTGAACTGGAGCTGCATTATTGTAAGCTTTTTCAAGCGCAGCAATATAGTCCGTTACGGTAATGGTAACGGTTGCAGCCAGATCAACGTCCTCCGGCGCACCCTGCTCGTTCAGACTCAGCGCTTTAATATCGGCAACGGTTTTGCCAACCATCCATTCTTCGAGCGAGGCAATCTGCTCATACCACTCAACACCGATTTCTGATGCCCTGATCATCCCGTAATCATCGCCAAGTTCAACCTTGGTCATGATTTCGGCAGTCAGATCAGTAGCAACCTGCAGCTCTTCATCAAAATTAACCCTGGTCTGTGCGGTGTCAATCATTACATCGACAACCCTGCCTTCTGAATCAAAAGCAGCTGCTGCGATGACGCTATCAACCTGGGCCATGGCCATAACCTCGGCGTCTGCGTCAAAATCCAGTGAACGATTGATTTTCGTGACTACCCCAAGGCCGAGGGTGGCAATACCTTCGGCTACCGGAGTTTCATCACCCGGTTCTTCATCCACCGGAGTTTCTACTGCCGGGCTGGTTCCGCAGCCGGCAACAATCAGAATAGCGGCCAACAGTACTAATCCTAACCAAAAAACTTTCTTCATCTAACCTATTCCTCCTTTAAAGTAATAATATTTGGATTTGTTTTAATGCTTTAAATCCTATAGAACTACTATTGATAGCATTTTACTATATAAATTGAGAAAGGTCAACCTATTCTAATATTCGTTATATTTATTATTTACGATCATGTGTTACAGATAATCTCAATGATCTATTCATTGCATAGTATCTATTACTTACCGGCTTGATTGAAATTGACAGCAAGAATATTATATCATATTATTGTTATATTGCAATGTTTTAATTATTTTAGGAGAAAGGTCTGGCAAAAGTGCCCAACGCTATAATCAGCCTCGACTACCAAAAATGCAACCCGGCAAATTGTGATCGGGGGATATGTGTTGCTATCGCAGCGTGCCCTCTTAAACTGATCGGTCAGGAAGAACCCTACGATCCACCCATGACCAACACTACGCTATGCAAGGGTTGTGCTAAATGCGCAACCGCCTGCCCTCAAAAAGCAATAACACTTGTTTAGGATTTAGAAATTTTTTAAGGCAAGAATTTCGCGGGCAGGTGACCTTTTGCCATCGCAACTAATCAAACGAGGACCTTCAATAAAACTCAGCTTAAAGCCAAGATCGCTGTAAAGCTCTACTATTCTCTCGGTCGCCTGGTTTGAGGCCACTACCGGGCAAGGGCGTTCGGCCAGCCAATGAGCAAAACGGATCTGGTCCTGCCATCCGAAACCCTGGGCTGTATAGCTGGTAAATTGAACATCGTAAGGTGGATCGGCATAGATAAAATCTTTCGGTTTGATATTCAGATCCTCGAAATCAACTGCACTGAAATCCCAACCGGCGAATGCTTTTTTATATTCGTCAAAATCCTGCCGGTAATTAATTTTTCTGTAGCGCCCGTATGGGACATTGAAAAACCCTTTTTTATTGAAACGGCAAAGTCCGTTGTAGCCGGTACGATTTAAGTAATAAAATAACTGCGCAGCTTCGGAACTGTCAGCCTTACCCTCAGCAATCAGTATATTAAAACGCTCCCGGCAGGAATAATAGTAGTCCTGATCATTTTTCATTTGCAAATCGATCAGCAAACCTTTTTTCAGCCAGCAGTAAAAATTAATCAAATGAGTATTGATATCATTGAGCAGAGCATGTTGCGGCAGCAAACCCAGTGCGACAGCCAGACCACCGCAAAGTGGTTCAACCAGCCTGTCCCTGCCGCTTTTAATCCAATAGGGTTTAAGATATTTAAGAATCCAGCGTTTTCCCCCGGCCCATTTAAGGGGAGGCTTCAGTCGCACTGTGCAGTTTTCAACTTCCAGCATGTTTTGTTCGACAGGCAGTAAAAACACCCACTCCGGCAGATCTTTAATCCGCTCCCCCGATTGATGCCAGTGAAAAAGCGGTATGCCAATATAGTTCAAGCTAAGCCGCTTCAATCCTTTATTAATTAAAAAGCAGAAGGAGGCAGGTTGCTTCTTGAAAAAGAGCTTTTATGCCTCCTTTTATTGATTATTCCAGTGAAGCTATTTACGGCATGCTGACTCACTTGATACAAAATGCGGCTTTCGCTCCAGGGTGTGAACAGCCTGGATTTTCCTGATTGTCTTGGTGATACCGCGCATGACCAGTGAATGGGTTTCGGCAGTACTGCCGCGATAACGCACTCCGCTTAACATATCACCGTCGGTTATACCTGTTGCGGCAAAAAAGATGTCTTCACTTTTTACCAGGTCATCAAGCAATAATATTTTTTCGAGATCTACTAAATTTTTCTCATAAAAATGATCCAGCTCTTCACCTTTCGGGATCAGGCGGCCCTGGATTTCCCCACCGAGAATCTTCAGGGCGACCGCTGCCAGCACTCCTTCCGGAGCGCCACCGATACCAAATAAAATATCAACGCCCGTATTATCCAACGCTGTTGCGATCGCAGCTGATACATCTCCGTCACTGATCAGTTTAATCCTTGCTCCTGCTTCCCGGACTTCAGCAATTATTTTCTGGTGACGCGGGCGATCAAGGATAATCGCCGTAAGGTCGCGTACATCGCGATCGAGAGCTTTGGCCACTGACTCAAGGTTCTCACGGATCGAAGCATCAATATTTATAAAGCCGACAGCACGCGGACCGACAGCAATTTTATCCATGTAAAATACATCAGGCGCCTGTAACAGGCAGCCTTTGGGAGCCACCGCGACAACGGAAAGCGCATTTGGAAGGCCCCTGGCCACCAGGTTAGTGCCCTCCAGCGGATCAACAGCAACATCTACAAGGGGTTCACTGCCGATCCCCACCTTTTCGCCGATATATAGCATCGGCGCCTCATCTTTTTCACCTTCACCGATTACCACGGTGCCATCGATATGCACAGTATCGAAAACTGAACGCATTGCATCAACTGCAGCCTGATCGGCCGCCTCTTTGTCACCTAAACCCATCAAGCGACCGCAAGCCAAAGCTGCAGCTTCTGTAACCCTGACAAATTCAAGAGAAAGTTCTCGTTCCATTCAGATCACTCCTTTAAAGCCTTAATTGTTCAATCCTAATGCCGAATTACCAGACGATCTCTTCGCGCTCAAGGGGCATGCTCATACAGCGCGGTCCGCCTCGTCCCCGAACCAACTCGGAGCCGTCAATTTCCAAAACCTCTACACCGCTAATGCGCAGGGTTTCATTTGTGGCCTCGTTGCGATCATAACCAATTACCGTACCCGGCCTGATGGCCAAAGTATTGGTGCTGTCACCCCACTGCTCCCGCGCTGCTGTAATTTCTTCGTTAGCTCCTGAGTAGATGATCTCGATATCTTTGATCTTCAAAGCCTTGCGCAAGGCGCCGATCAGGCTGTACCCGTTACTGGCTTCGACCTGGTTTTCAATACTCTTTTCCAACCAATAGACATTGATCAGGTCTTTTACTCCGGGGTACATTAAGAATTTATCGCGATCGACCATGGTCAGGACTGTATCAAGATGCATGTATGCCCTGCGTGATGGAATCTGCACTACGATTATCTGCTTAACCAGTTCCTTTTCTACCAGGTACTTATGGGCAATCCATTCAATCGCTTCTTCAGTGGTTCTTTCGCTCAAGCCGATCATCAAGGTCTCGCGGTTTAACACGAAGACATCCCCACCTTCGATGCCATAAGGGATCTCTTCATGGAAAGCAAGATCAACATCTCTGAAAAGGGGGTGATACTTTTGGATCATTCTGATAAAAATCGTTTCGAGGCGGCGGGCAGGTAAAAACATACTGCTAACCTGCAGGCGGCTACCAATCATCGCACCGTGATCGCGGGTAAAATACATATTGGGAAGCGGTGCCAGATAGAAAGGATAGCTGTCCATTGTTAAATCGCTCAATGTCCTGTATTTTTTAAGGTGCTGTACTTCTGTTTTGGATAAACCGGCAATAATTGAGGATACCAGTTCTTCGGGCGGCTGTTCATTCAGGTAGTTGTAGATCGTGTCAAGGACTTCAGGTTCAATTAGCGGGCTTGCTTTTAAATGCCTCTTGATCAGTTCGCTTTTCACTCCCGGATCCTGAACAATATCAAAGAGCATCCGGCCAACATAAAAAACTTCAACTCCGTTTTTCTTGAGCAACTCAGCAAAACCGTCATGCTCCACCTGGGCTTTGGCCAGCCAGGGGATCTCATCAAAAAGAAGGTCTTCCAGATAACGGGGAGTAAGGTTTTTCAGCTCCAGTCCCGGCCTGTGCAGTAAAACTTTTTTTAGCTGCCCAACCTCCGACCAGTTATGCATTATCCTATTCACTGCCATCCCTCCCGGCAATAATCATTTCATCTTTATTAATTCGTTAACAGCTTAGTTTTCCCTGTATATTCAGTTAATATCTCTAATTAAATTATCTACCTTGGAAATTGTTTTTCAACAATCACAGGCAGCGCTATAAACTGCTTGCTATTTAAGCAGCACTGCGGTAGGATTAATAAGATCTTCAAAATAGAGGTTAAGCTGAAAGACGATGGAGACAGGGACATTTCCTTTCGTTTTGGAGATGTCCTTTATTATTTTAGCTTGGAAGGATTTGAAATATAATGACTACGTTTTATGAATTTGGAATCAAACCTGAGTTAATCAGGGCAACTGCAACGATGGGCTTTGAAGAGGCTACCAAGATACAGGAACTGGCCATCCCGGTTGCCTTGAGTGGCAAGGATATTATTGGGCAGGCTCAGACCGGCACCGGAAAAACAGCTGCTTTCGGCCTTCCGATGCTGGAAAAAATCAGATCTGAAAGCGGCGCCATCCAAGGCCTGGTAATTACGCCAACCAGGGAGCTGGCCGTTCAGGTAGCCGAAGAGCTAAACACTCTCGGCCAGTACAAAAACATTCGCGCTCTGCCAATCTACGGGGGACAGGATATTGAGCGGCAAATTCGGGCGCTTAAAAGCAAACCCCAGGTGATCGTGGCCACCCCCGGTCGCCTGATGGATCACATGCGGCGCAAATTAATCCGCCTCCAGCAACTGCTGGTGGTGGTGCTTGATGAAGCAGATGAAATGCTGAACATGGGTTTCAGGGAAGATATTGAAACTATTCTGGCTGAAGTACCGGTTATCCGTCAAACAATGCTTTTTTCCGCCACCATGCCCAGGCCGATTTTAGACCTGGCGCAGCAGTATATGCAGGATCCGGAATTCATACAGATCGAAGCGAAAGAGATCACAGTTCCCAACACAGAACAATACTATTACCAGGTTCACGAAAAGGAAAAGTTTGATGCGCTCTGCCGTTTACTCGATCTGCACTCACCGGATTCTTCGATCATTTTTGCCCGCACCAAGCGTCGGGTTGATGAACTGCTGGAAGGGCTGGTCAAGCGTGGTTATTCGGCCGAAGCAATCCACGGTGATTTAACACAGGCCAGGCGGGACACGGTAATGCGCAATTTTAAGAGTGGTAATACCGAGCTGCTGGTTGCCACCGACGTAGCCGCCCGCGGTTTAGATATTGGCTCGGTTACTCACATCTACAACTTTGATATCCCGCAGGATCCGGAAAGTTACGTACACCGCATCGGACGGACCGGCAGGATTGGCCGCTCAGGCCTTGCTGCCACCCTGGTTCTACCCCGTGAACTGGATCATTTAGAACTGATTGAACGCTCAATCAAGCGCAAGATCATTCGCCAACAGGTACCAAGCATGGATGAGGCAATCAGGGGCCAGCAGCGAATAACAATTGAAAGACTGCTGGAAGTAATCGAAGCCGGAGAATACCGGGCTTACAAGGAAGTTGCCCGGGAACTGCTGGAGAGTGAGAGCGCCTCAACCTTGTTGGCTGCAGCGCTTAAACTTTTAACCAGGGAACCGGATCAAACGCCGGTGATGATCACAGCCGATCAAACCTGGTATCCGAAACGAAAAGGGCAACCGGTCAGACAGCAGCGCAGTTCTTTCCGCCCCAAGCAGGACAGCCGCAAGGGGCGTGGCGGTTATCGCGGCCAAGATAGCAAAAAGAGTCGCTACCGTCCGGATCATAAGAAGCAGTTTACAAAATAATATTATATCAGCTGTATATTCTTAAAACAGGGGGTTGAACTGATGGCCATCAGCAATTATATCGCATTAACCATTAAAGATGGTACAGCCACCGTAAAACTGAACCGCCCCGAGAAAGCCAACGCTTTTGACGGAGAAATGTGGCTGGCTTTAGAAGCAGCGGCAGAAAAGATCAGGTTAAACGAACTGGTAAAAGTGGTAATCCTGACTGGTGAGGGAAAAGCTTTCTGCGGTGGGCTAGATATTGAACAAGCCGCAGCTGAAGGAGTGACCCTTGGACAGGAAGCGGCCAGAGGCGGTTTTGACACCCTGCAGTATGTAAGTAAAGTTTTCACCATGTATGAACGGCTGCCGGTACCGGCGATTGCCGCTATTAATGGCGGTTGCATCGGTCTCGGTATGGAGCTGGCCCTGGCCTGTGATATCAGGCTGGCTGCTGATAGTGCGGTTTTTTCAATCCCCGAAGTAGTATTCGGCCTGGTCCCGGACTGCGGGGGCACCCAGCGCCTGCCGCGCCTGGTTGGTCCGGCGATGGCCAAGGAGCTGATTCTAACCGGACGCCGCATTGATGCCGCTGAAGCGCTGCGCATCGGCCTGGTTAATCAGCTCTACCCAAAAGAGGAACTGATGGCCGAAGCTGAAAAAATGGCTGCGGAAATCGCTTCTCATTCAAGTCAGGCCGTGCAGGCCTCCAAACGCTGCATCAATGCTTCGATGAACAATACCTTAGACGCCGGCCTGCAGTTTGAAACCGCTTCAGCCTTAAGCGTTTTGGGTGACAAAGCCGACAAAATGCTCCGATCCTGAACACTGGCATTGTGATAAAACTAAAATGCATCACAATAGAAACCACTCATTAAATTTTTTCACTTCCCCGGCAGTGTAAAGTAGAAAGTAGCGCCTTCTATTTTACACTGCCGGAATAACCTAATCCCTAAATTTTGATTTATCTCAGGCCATGATTACCAGATTACGGCCTCTTTTCTTTGCTCTATAAAGGGCTTCATCAGCAGCAGCAATCAATTTTTCTGGCGACGATTCAGTAACAGGCACCTGGCAATTAACCCCGATGCTTAAGGTAACAAAGCTGCTGATCGGTGAGCCTTCATGCTTAATTTTTAATGCTTCCACTTCCAACCTGATCATTTCTGCCAGTTTAGCAGCGCTCTCTTGATCAACTGACGGCAATACAAGGGTAAATTCTTCACCCCCGTAGCGGGCAGCCAAGTCACCACTTCGCTGGCTATGGTCATCTAACACTTTCGCTATCGCTTTAAGGCAATCATCCCCGGCCTGATGCCCATAGATATCGTTATAGCGCTTAAAATAATCAATATCGCACATCATCAAGGCTAGAGGCTTCTTCTCCCGGAGCAGCCTGCGCCATTCCTGGTTCAGATGTTCTTCAAGTTTACGCCTGTTAGCAATACCGGTAAGGCCATCGGTATCTGATAGATCCTTGATTGTTTGATAATGCCGGGCGTTTTCAATTGCCAGCCCGCAGATATCAACAATTCTATTGGCCAGTTTTTTATACTGATCCAGGTAACGAGGTTGATTGACACCAATAACATCCAAGTAACCGAGCAAACCACTGCTGCCCTGCACCGCTAAGGAGAAACTGTCGGTATAATTATCTCCCACTTCTCGACCAGCTTGTTCAAAATTATCGGGAGCTCTAAAGACCACTAACCGCGGGGCGAATAACATTTGAAACATGTTTTTCATGTTTTCAAGGACTGACTCTTCCTGACGCACTCGGGCTAAAGAGTTTAGCAAATCAAGGGCCATGGCAAAATCGGCAAATTCTTTCTGCTTCTCAGCCAGTTGGTTTTCTCCAGCCTGGTTGCTGTTCTCCAATCTGGATTTCAAAACCGTATTGCCAAGTAACAGCTTTAAATAGTCAAGCCCCACTTTAACCGTTTCAAAGGGTCGCTCTACATAACCGGCAAATTCAGCCAGGTTTGCTGCAGCTGCCGTGTCAACGCCGGTATCGAGCAGCAATATTGTCCGGGCTGTTTCTTTAAAAAAATTCACCGCCGTTGACCGATCAAAACCCCAGCCATCAAGGATCTCCCGCCAGTGAGCAAGCCAGCCCGGCGTCACCAAATAAAACCCTTTATGGATATAGTATTCAGCCAGATCGGGGCTGGTTATCAGATGGTAACACTGCTTAAAGTCACAGCTGTAGTTACGATCAGATATCAACATTTTCTCTGGTAAAGAAGTTATGCCACCGCAGCTGACTAGATGTAGCTCTTGATCATCTAATATTTCCGGAAGCTGCTCCTTAAACTTTAACCATTCAATAGGCGGCATGCCGCAGCGGCTGGGAAAGTAGACAACTTTAATGTCGCCATAGTTCTCCGGCAGCTTCAGCTGTTCCAGCTCTCGGCGATAATTACTGCAAAAAACAACCACCTGATCGGCCATAAATGATCACCTATAGTTTAAGAGGATAATTACCATATTTCTTTACCGCCTCAGAGATAGCCAGTAAAACCTGATCCGGTACCTGGTAAGGGATTTCTCCATGGTTATCAGAGAGGATGAATCCTCCACCTTTAGCGGCACTGACGATCGCCTCTTTCACTGCCGCCTCAGCTTCTTCCGGGCTCCAGTGAATCATCTCCAGGCCGTTTAAGTTGCCGAGCAGGCTAACCTTACCGCTGCTTAGCTCTTTTAGTTCTTTCAGGCTCTCATTAGCGCTCACACCAACTACCGCAGTGCCCGTCTCAGCCAGGTCGCTCATGATCGGCGAAGCGATGCCTGAAGCCATATGGGTTGCCGTCGACCCCTTAATTTGACCAATAGTTTCATTTGCTACCAGATAACCGGTCTTCAGATAAAGATCGCGGGGGATGATGGTCGGGGATGATACCGGGTCAAAATAGCATATTGCCGTCGCGCCTGCCTCAAGCTGAGCGTTAGCCCACTCGATACAAAACTGCTGGTTAATTGCCATTAAGCTTCGAAATAGCTCAGGCTGTTTGTGAATCAACTCAAGATATGCTTCGAAACCAAGTTGCATTACCGGCAGGGAGAAGGGCGACATCACTACCCCGATAATCGGGGCCTGATCTTTAATTTCTTCTTTCATCAGCCTGATCGCCTCACACACTTTAATCAGGCAGGGCGTTTCTTTAACTGCCGGAGCTTTTAAAGCAGTAATGCTCATTGGATCAGTAATAAAAGGAGGTCCGGAATTGGGTGGCCCATCATCATGGTAGATCACTTCGCCTCCCCAGGCTTCAACCTCTACCGGGGCATAGAAAAAACCATATAGACAGTCATGGCCATATTTCTCAAGCATCTTGAACTGACCTTCAGCTACATACTCAGCCCGTGAGAAGTAGTCTTTAATCGTTAAGCCAAGCTCTCTGGCGCCATGCATGGTCAGAAGCAAAAAGAGCGGAACCCGATCCGGTTCCAGATGGCCGAGTGAGGTCAGCACTCTCTGCAACGAGGTCATCTTGTGATTACTCATTATTCTTGCCTCCTTCCGGTTGTCCGAGAAGATGCAGCGCATCTGCAGCCGAAAAACCTACGGCATGTGCGCCAACCTCCTGCCACAGCTGGCGATCCAGACGAAAAGGCGCGCCGCCAACTACAACTTTCACTTTGGGATCATGGTAACCTAAGCTGCTGATCACTTTTTTTACCTGCAAGGCAGAAGATAGCATCAATACGGAAATCAAGAGAGTCTCGATCTGATCTTCCTTCACCCGTCTGACCAGTTCTTCAGGCTCTACCCTGCCGTAATCGATCAACTGATAGCCACCCGCTCTTAAAACCGCATAGACAATACGCTTGCCAAGGGCATGATAATCATTTAGCAGAGCAATTGCTATCTTGGGTTTATCCTTTCTTAACCCACTCTCATCGGGCAAAACCTTTTCCAGTAAATCTTCACAGATTCGGCCGCTCATGTAAACCTGGGAAAGAGCATAATGACCACTTTCCCAGCCATCGCCGATCTGATCAAGGGCCTTAATCACTATTTCCTCAACAAAATCAAAGACCTTTTTATTTATTATATACCCGGCCAGAATAGCAGCCGCCGCTTCGGTATCACTGGAGAGCAGCGCTTCCCTGAAGTCATCCACTAAATCTGCCATGACTTTACGTAATCTCCTCCTTAAGCGATAGTGTATCTTTATAGGCCAAGGGTTAATGTTGATCCGGCTCAAACAGCATTATAAATTGTTCTACCAACTGCGGGTCAAACTGTGTGCCGGCGCAGCGTTTTAATTCTGCCAACGCATCCGCGGAGCTTAATACTTTTGAATAGGGTCGCTGATTGATCATAGCGCTATAAGCAATAATAATCGCGATAATCCGGCAGAGTAGCGGTATTTCCTCTCCTTTTAGCCCGAGAGGGTAGCCGCTGCCATTGTAATGTTCATGGTGTCGTAAAATCAGCTCAGCTACCCCGGAAAGTTCCGGGGAGGTGGCAGCAATACGGTAGCCAATCTCCGGGTGACGACGGATGGCTTCATGCTCAGCTCCGGATAGACTTTCTTTTTTCTGGCTGAGGTGCTGGTGGATCAGCCGATCAGGCATGTTAATCTTGCCTAAATCGTATACTCTAGCCAGTAATCTTAAATCAGCCAGCTGCTTTTTATTTAGTTTTAACCAGTGTCCAAAGCGCTCCGCCAGATCTTTAACCTGAGCGCTATCCCCTTCACTCAGATCCTTTCTTTGATCCAGGGTGTCAATCAAGGAAGCAACAATCCGAGCCCTGGCTAATTGTCCGCGCTGTAACTTGTCTTTATACATGGCATTATCAGCTTCTTTATAAATATCCTCAAGCGATCGATCGCCGTTATGACTAACGCCTAAACCAATTGATATACTGATCGGCAAACCTTTATTTTGCCTATTGTAGTCTTCAATTCGGCGGCGTATCCTGACGATCAGCTCTTCTCCGGTCTTTTTCGTTGTCCGGGGCAGGATTAATGCAAATTCATCGCCCCCGACCCGGGCCAGAATATCAGAGGCCCGAAGCACACTTTTAAGCAGCTCTGCGCCAGTCTTAAGATAGCTGTCTCCTTCGACATGACCAAGAGTATCATTTATTAATTTAAGCCCATCAAGATCTGCTGACATGACAACCACCGGATGCTCCCTGGAAATATTGAGTCGTTGTAGCTCATTTTCAAAATAATGCCGGTTATAAAGGCCGGTAAGCTGATCGTGGAGGCTTATGTGTTCAAGTTCAGCCAGATAGTTTTTCCGCTCAGTGATGTCCCGGACAATTGAAACTACTTCTGTGTTGCCAATCGGCGCAAGACGGGCTTCAAAAAACCTATCTGTGCCGTCAATCGGATAGCTGTATTCAAGGACAAAGATCTCGCCACTAATAATTGCCTCTTTAATCCCTTCTACCATATTATCGGCTATCGGAGCCGGTAAAACCTCTGTAACAGCCTTGCCAACCAAAGACTGCTGACGATAGAGCTGGCGGGCCTTTTCATATAACTGTTTTTCATCTTTTACCACAGCATCAAGGTAAACCCCTTTTCCATCATACCTAAAAAGCAAATCAGGTATCGCACTTACCAAAGCCCGATGACGAAGTTCGCTTTCCTTGAGCCGTTCTTCAATTCTTTTACGGTCAGTTATATCCAGGATCAACCCATCAATATAAGCTACTGCACCGTCTGCTCCCCTCACGCCACGGCCTTTTTCATGGACCCAGCGAATACTGCCATCGCTGTGGATAACCCGGTACTCAATATCCCAGGTTTCACCTTTTTCAATCGCAGCCCAGATAATTTGATCATTGTTATTATCATCCCTGCAGATGACACTGGCGTATGATCTGACTTTATTGTTGATAAAATCGCTGGAGGGGTAGCCAGTAATGTTGTCAACATCGCTGCTCATATAGAGCATAGTCCAATTCTGATCATAAAGACAGCGATAACTGGTGCCGGGAATATTATTAACAAGCGACTGGTATTGATCCCGGCTTTCACGCAGCGCCTTCTCGGCCTGGTAACGCATTAGGGTAAAACCAACCTGTGTGGCATAAAGCTCAATTACTTTCGGATTTTCAAGTGTTTTATAGCGGGGCATGAACATGATTAAATCACCAATCGTCTCACCCTCAAAACCAACTTCAACCACATTGACTTCACCAACACCAAAAGCTTTTTCCAAAAAGACGGCTACTTTTTTCGGGATAACACCAAATGCAGCGTCATATAAACCGGCAAAACTTAATAGCCGGCCTCCCTTTATGTTGTTATACCTCTCGGGGATCATGTCCCATGCTTTTCCGGTCAATTCATAACCCAGCAAATCGCAAATCTTGCGAATGCTTTCAGCAATCCCGGAAACGGCCCTGGTTACTGATTTATTACCATTTTGCTCATAGATGTTAATCGCTGTAAATTTTGCCCCAGATAGCTCCAGCAGCCCATCAGAAAATGCCTGGTAACTAAATTCCCCTGTCGGGTTCTGCAAACTGTGTTGAGCCAAACCAGCCAGTTTTGTCAAGGCCAGGTTTTCACTTTTCTGTATAGTTACCTCACGAAATAATACAGCAAAATAGCCCGGCTCATCTGAAAAAGCGCAAACATCGTACCAGCGATCAGCCGGTTCAAAATACTGTTCAAAGCGGATACTTTCCCCTTCCCGCGCCACCTGACCGTAAACACCAACCCAGTCAAATGCTGATTCGCCAATCTCAGGATGCACTTCTGTAACCTTCTTGCCAATCACATTTGTACGTTTTAATCCGGTAAGCTGCTCAAAGGCTTCATTGATTTCAAGGAAGAGATAATCAACCGGCTTACCTTCCTGATCGTAGATCACCTGGTGATAGGCAAAGGCATCGGGCATTTTCGCAAATAGCTTTAGGTATTTTCCGTTATCAAATTTCATCACGATCAACCTCGATAAAGATGTTTTCATTGAAAAAATTAATCAAATCTGCTTGTAATTTCAACCACATTTTTAAAAGTCGTCCAGCCAAACTAAGCCTACTCCGGCAGGGTAAAGTAAAAAGTAGCACCTTTACCCACTTCGCTTTCCGCCCAGATCCGCCCGCCGTGGCGGTTGATAATCCGCTGTACCGTAGCTAAGCCGATGCCGGTGCCGGGAAACTCGTTCACCCCGTGCAGACGCTGGAAAGCGCCAAAGAGCTTATCAGCATAAGCCATATTAAAGCCAACCCCGTTATCACGTACGAAGAATACTTTTTCACCGTCAATCAGCTTTCGGCCCACCTCGATCCTGGCCTGCGGCTCCTGAGAGCTGAACTTCCAGGCATTATCGAGCAGATTATTCAGCACCACCTGCAGCAAATGAGAATCTCCTGTGGCGGTTAGGTCGGAGGCGATCAAGACTTCAACCGTGCGACCCCGCTCGCTTTCCTGCATCGCTGCCACTACTTCAGCAGCTATTTTACTTAAATTGACCGACTCTTTCTTAATCTCAGTCCGGGTAACCCGGGATAATTTCAACAGGTCATCGACCAAATTACTCATATAGATCGCCGCATTGCGGATACGGCTTAGGTAATGCAGCCCCTGCTCATCCAGCTGTTCGGTATACTTTTCACTCAGGTTTGAGCTAAATGCATCAAGAGCCCTTAAAGGAGCGCGAAAGTCGTGCGAGATGGAGTAAGCGAAGGATGCCAGCTCTTTATTGACAGCTTCCAGTTCCGCAGTGCGCTCCTTTACCCGCTGCTCAAGTTCTTGATTAAGCCTGCGAATCTCTGCCTCATTTTTTTTCATCTCCGTAATATCCTGAACAAAAGCTAAGAGATATTTATTATCATCAAGGCTAACAACTCCGGTAGTTACCTGCACCGAAAAAACGCTGCCATCCTTGCGTTGATGTTCTGCCTCCAAAACATAATCTTTTCCCTGTTTCCAGCTACTCCATATTTCAATGATTTCCTGCCTTTTCAGATTATTAGTATCGTGTCCATCAGGATGAAAATCGAAGACTGTCATCTTTTGCAATTCCTCTTTTGAATAGCCGAGTTGTGCACAGGCATTTGGATTTATATCTATTATATTCCCCTGCAAGTCATGCAAATAGATACCCGCCACGAAATGGTCAAATAAGCTGCGATACTTCTCTTCACTTTCTCTTAAAACAACTTCCACTTTTTTATGCTCACTTATATCCTGAAAAAAACCCTGGACCCTGATAATTTTATCCCGATCGTCTTTAACCGCTTCGCCAGCCGTTCTGACCCAAACCCGATTTCCCTTAGCAGTGATGATCTCCATCTCTTCATCGTAGGGTATTCCTCCTTCCGCACAGGCAGTGAAAACGGCAGTAATCTTATCACGCCATTCCGGGGCGTAGAAACTAATTCCTTCTTCAACCGTGGGAGAATAACCAATCGGCATTTCATGGATCGCTGCTACCTCGTCTGACCAGGTGCAACGATTAGCGATCAGGTCAACACTCCAACCACCAAATTTGGCTGTTCTACCAGCAAGGCGCAGCAAAGCATAGTTTGCCACAAGAGCTTCTTCGTTTTTTACACGATCAGTAACATCCCAGACGGTCGAGATCATCAGATCTTTTTCAGGAACCGGGGTGTTGCTGGCACTGATGTAGGCCACTACTTTACCATCACGAGTAAGAGGGATATCTTCCCAAAACATTTTTTTGGGGTCGTCAGAATTACAGTCTTCTTCAACCCGCTTTTTAATTTCCGCCCGGAATTTGGGGTCTTCGTAGACAACCTCCCAGAAGGCATCCGGATTGCTCAAGGCTTCACGGGTAGTATGGTATAAGCGGGGAAAGTTATCATTCATGTAAGTAAAGTTCACTCCAGCCTTGACGGTATTCACAGCCACACCGATCGGCAGGTTATCCATTACCGCCTTAGTGAAAGCTTCACTCTCAACTAAAGCTTCTTGAGAATGAACAAGATCGGTAATCTCTAGTGCCGTATCCAGGACAGCGATCACTTCTCCACTTTGATTGCGGATCGGAACGCAATTCATCCTCCAATAGCGGTTATCAGGGGAACGATGGGTGCCAATTGCAGTTTCGCCTGTTTCTAAAGCAACCAATACATAACAATCTGGACAGGGCTGCTCGAGACCATGATAGAGCTCATAACATTTTTGCCCCTTATAGTTAACTTCCTCTAAATTATGACGTGTTATTACTTCAGAATTAATCGAAATGATTCGTAATTCAGGGTCTAATAAGGCAACCTGCTCAGTCAGGTTGTTCAAAATTATTTCTTTTTCCTGCTGCTCTGCTCTTAGGGCTTCTTCGGCCTTTTTACGGGCATCAATATCCCTGGTTATGCCAAATAGACCGATCGGCTTTCCGTGATCATCACGGATAATAGAAACATTTAATTCAACCCAAGCTGTCGAGCCATCCTTGCGAACTTGTTCCACTTCAAGAATTCTAGACCTTTCAGTATCCACTATGCCGGTTTCTTCAAGAGCCAGCTCTTCTGCAAAAATAGGCAAGGCTTTTTCCATTGATGCCGGGGTTAGAATATCCCCAGCTGACAGATTGATTACTTCCTCACTGCTATAGCCACTGAGTTTCTTCACAGATGGACTCACATATAAATAGTGTAGGTCTAAATCCGCTATCCAGATCACATCACTGAGATTCCTTAAGAATAAGCTTTGCCAGATTTCACTTTCAAACATTGCCTTTAATTGTTCAATCTTAGACTGTTCAGATCTCAAAAGAATCACCTTCTTTTATAGAAAAACAGATCATGGATTACGTGCCAACTGAACACTAACGCTCGGGCAAGGTAAAATAAAAAGTAGAACCATTGCCCACTGCGCTCTCTGCCCAGATCTTTCCACCATGTCTCTCGATAATCCGGTAAACAATACTTAAACCAATGCCGGAGCCGGGAAATTCATCAACCCGGTGTAGACGCTGAAAGGGGATAAAGAGTTTATCGGCGTAATCCATATTGAATCCAGTACCATTATCACGGATGTAGAATGTTTTCTGTTTATAATCATTACTGCTGCAGCCAAATTCAATCGTCATGAGTGGCTGGCGAGAGCTAAACTTCCAGGCATTGCTCAGCAGGTTTTCCAGGGCGATGGCTAATAGCTTTTGATCACCCCTGGCCGTAAGCCCTTCCTCAATCTTTAAACTCACTTGGAGCTCCGGTTCTGTTTCCTGCAGTTTAATCATGATTTCTGAAACCAGCCCGCTGATTTCGATCTGGCTGTAGGTGAAATCTGAGCGGGTAACCCTTGACAAGGTCAGTAAATCATCGATGAGCTCTCCCATGATAATTGATGCAGTCTGAATTCTATCGATATAGTGCTGACCTTTTTCACCAAGCCGGGCGCTAAATTCTTCCTCCAGCAACTTACTAAATCCACTCATTGCCCTTAAAGGTGCGCGCAGATCGTGCGATACCGAGTAGGCAAAAGCTTCGAGTTCATTTTTTGTGGCTTCCAGTTGGGCGGTGCGTTCTTCAACCCGTTGCTCCAGCTCCTGATTGATGCCATACACAATCCTTAAGAAGCGGACCTGCTGACCGCGCCAGATTATTAAAAGCGCGGCAAAGACAAGCACCAGTAAAGCTCCGGAAGTGAAAAAAGCACGTTGACGCCGCTCCTCAATTGGAGCAATAAATTCATCGATATCTATACGGGAAACCATTCGCCACGGGGTACCTTCAACGATTGATAGGAATCCGATTACTTCCTGGTTGCGGTAGTCCAAGCCTTCAGCTATTCCGGTCTGCCCTAAGGCCAGCTTTACACCCAAAATTTCTTCATCGGTAAGTGGTATCCGCAGATTCAATGCGGCGTCGGCTATAAAGCGCAGTGGATTTAAAAAAAGGATATGATCATCTTCCACCCTGATTAATAAGGTTTCAGCCGTTTCGCTCGGCACCGGCCACTCTGT
>CAYTER010000006.1:0-66755 GCA_964436815.1 uncultured Syntrophomonadaceae bacterium | reverse complement strand
TATCATTGCAATCTAATATTGCAATATATAAATATAAAAAAACCTATCCTTTGCTGTAAGTGAAATAAAACAATACGGATTAAAATTGCTGATGCGCGGTTCTCGCAATAATTTCATTCTGAAGCTGTTCACTTAGATTATTGAAATAGTCGCTGTAGCCAGCAACCCTGACGATTAAATTCCCGTACTGTTCAGGAAATTTTTGTGCTTTCTTGAGCATCTCCGAGTCAACTACATTAAACTGGATATGATGCCCGTCTAATCTGAAATATGAACGAATCAAGTGAACGAGACTGTCTAAACCCTTCTCACCTGACAGAACCTGCGGTGTAAATTTAACATTGAGCAAAGTACCGCCGGTTAAAAGATGGTCCATTTTTGATGCTGATTTTATCACGGCAGTCGGTCCATTTAAATCTACACCCTGAACCGGGGATATTCCTTCCGATAAAGGCATGCCGCTTAGCCTTCCATCGGGAGTAGCTCCAATCACTGAACCGAAATAAACATGACAGGTTGTTGGAAGCATGTTAATCCTATAAGTTCCGCCGCGATAGCTCGCCCTGCCATCAACGGCCGCATGGAACAGATGAAACACTTTTTTCATTATCTCATCTGCGTATTCATCATCATTGCCGTAATGAGAAGTTTTATTGATCAGTAGCTGCCTGACGTGCTCTTGGCCGGAAAAATTACTTTTTAGGATCTCAAGCAGTTCGGACATGCTCAATCGATGTTCTTCGAAAACATGTTTCTTGATCGCGCTCAGACTGTCGGTTATTGACCCAATGCCCACACCCTGGATGTAGTTGGTATTGTAGCGGGATCCACCTGCGTTATAATCCCTGGCGTTGTCAATGCAATCGTCAATAATCAGTGATAGGAATGGCGCCGGCATTAAGGTGGCATAAAGTTCTTCGATAATTTGATTGCCCTCTATTTTTATGTCAATAAAATGATTCAGCTGCTTATTAAATGCTTCCATTAAATGATCAAAAGATTCAAAAGCGGCCTCTTTTCCCGTCCCAAGCCCAATCAGTTTTCCGGTCGCGGGATCCAGACCATCATTCAGCGTTATCTCTAAAACTTTGGTCAAGTTAAAATAGCCGGTCAGAATATAACTTTCTTTACCAAATGCACCTGTTTCCACACAGCCGCTCGTTCCACCACAGCGGGCATCAATCAAAGACTTTCCCTGTCCTAACAGCTCCTGGATGATAGCCTCGACATTAAAAACTGATGGCTGTCCCCAGCCTTTGCGGATCACTTCTCCCGCTTTTCGAACAAAAAGATCCGGATTTTTTTTACTGACCTGCACGTTGGTGCTTGGCTGCAGCAATCTCATCTCATCGATAACTTCCAGCAGCAGATAAGTCAAATCATTAACGCCGTCTGAACCATCCGCCTTTACTCCACCAAGGTTGATATTAGCAAAGTCAGTATAGGTACCGCTCTCTTTCAGGGTTATGCCAACCTTTGGAGGCGCCGGTTGATTGTTAAATTTAATCCAAAAGCATTCAAGCAATTCCTTGGCTTTTTCGCGTGTTAGCGCTCCCGATTTGAGATCTTTCTGATAAAAAGGTTCAAGGTGTTGATCCAGACGTCCCGGACAGAAAGCATCCCAGGTATTGAGTTCGGTAATGACACCAAGGTGAACGAACCAGTAGTACTGTAAAGCTTCCCACATGTTGCGCGGAGCGTGCGCAGGTATGTACCGGCAGACTTCGGCTATCTGCAGCAGCTCTTTTTTCCGGGCAGCGTCTGTTTCTGTCTCGACTATCAGTTCAGCCATAGCGGCATGACGTTCGGCAAAACTGATTAACGCTTTTGCGCATATTGCCATTGCCTTCAGTTCTTCCTGCTGTTCTGCGCTTAAAAAGCTTTCCTGGCGATCGCTTTCTGACAGTCTTTTATCAATTAATGCAATAATATCCAACATTCCTGTGTCATATATTTTGTTCCCAGCTACTGTATGACCCGGAGCGCGTTGCTCCATAAACTCAGTAAACAGGCCGGCCTGATAGCAATCCAGCCACTGCTGATTCATTTTTTTAAATATAGTTTCCCGCATGGAGCGATCTTTCCAAAAAGGAATGATTTCCTGTTGTTGAATCTTTTTGGTTTCAGCGCTTACTTTGAAAGAGATTTTTTCACGGTTGCTGATAACATCAAGATCGTCTATGGTATGACAGCATAATTCAGGGTAGGTTGGGGTTACCTGCGGTCCCGTTCCCCTTTCACCAACAATCAGTTCGCCTTCATTAATGCAAATTGTTTTCTGTTCCATTAAATTCTTAAAAGTGAGTGCCCTAAGCATCAGGGTGGAAACTTTGCCGGATTCTTTTTTATATGTTTCCGTAACAATTAAAGCTCTTTCGGGAGATATTTCCGGAGCAGTGTTTTCACTTTGTGCTCTTAATTTTTTGATCCTGGCGTTCATGCCTCGTTCTTCATAAGACATTACTTCCACCCCCATTATCAGTGTTTATACCGGCTCTACCCAAAACATATTTTATGTTTTCCAAATCCAGGTCAGAATGCTTTTCCAAGCCCTTTAATTTATACTCGCACCCGATATTATCATACTTACTTTCTCCATAATTATGGTAAGGTATTAACTCAGCGTGATCGACAGCTGCTGATTTTAGAAACTCAGCTATTTTAAGCAGGCTTGCATGATCATCGTTTATACTAGGTATCAATGGTATTCTTATTATTATAGCCGGATTCAGAGCGGTAAGTTTTTTAAAATTAGAAAGAATTAACTGCCCCGAAACCCCTGTATAACGAGCGCATTTTTCTTCATCAATAAATTTAAGATCGTATAGATAGAGATCTGTAAAAGGAATTGTCTCTTTTATATTTTCCCATTTAGTGTGTCCGCAGGTTTCAATCGCCGTATGTATGCCCTGATTCTTTAAGCTTTTTAACATTTCCAGCAGAAACACCGGCTGCATGAAAGGCTCACCGCCGGAAAAGGTTACTCCTCCTCCTGATTCTTCGTAAACAAGGCGATCTTTAAGCAACTCTTTAGTTAATGCTTCAGCTGTAAACATTTTTCCGGCAACTTTAATTGCTCCGGCCGGACAGACATCAGCACAGCCAAAACATTTTCGGCAACTCTGCTGATCTATTACAGGTCCTTTATCAGTTATTTTAATTGAGCCGGTCGGACATTGTTTAAAACAACTTAAACAGGCCAGGCATTTGTTTATATGCCTGACAATCAGCGGATCCATGCTAATCCCTTCAGGATTTTGACACCAGCTACAGTTTAAGGGGCAGCCCTTTAAGAATACAGTAGTTCTAACACCTGGCCCGTCATGCAGTGAAAACCGCTGGATATTAAATATTAATCCTTGTGTCATATTTCTCCATCTATTCTAATAACGATTATTATTATAACATAATTATATACATTACATCTATATTTTTCTGTGTTCTCTCCTCACGGTATGCTATAATCAATTATACATTAATGCATTGCCTGGAGGGATATTTCATGCCCCAAACAACAGAAAAAATCCTGGATCAAATTCCAAGCTACATGGAACGCATTTTCCGTTTAAAAAAGCGGGTTCTATCTACAAAGCCGGAAATGGATCTGGAGAACGCGAAGTTGTTAACTGAAGGTTTCCGTGAGACTGAAGGAGAGCCTCTCGTTCTTAGAAAAGCAAAAGCTTTTAAAAAACAGTGCCTCTTAAAAACGATCAAAATCTGGGATGATGAGCTGATCGTCGGCTGCTCCGGCAGTAAAATCCGCGGCGGTATTCTTTGCGCCGATTCATGCTGGTCGGTTCTCGATCAGGAACTTGAGACCATTAGTACGCGTAAATATGATCCATTCTATCTAAAACCTGAAGATAAAATTATGTTTGAAAAAGAGATTAAGCCTTACTGGAAGGGTCGTTCAAATTATGAAGCATGGCTGGCCCAGATCCCTGAATCTACCCGGGCCTTACGCGATCATGGAGTTGTATATATTGATCGAAAAGCGGTGCGGGGTTGGGGCGAAACAACTGCCGGTTATGAATGGCTGATCAGGGATGGGCTTTCCGGCATCATTGATACGATTAAAGCAAAACGTATAAAACTGGATATCACCCGCCCGGGAGATTATGAAAAAGATTGCTATCTGCAAGCACTGTTAATCGTTGCGGAAGGAATGGCCGCTCTTGCCAAAAGATACGCTTTAGAAGCAGAACGCCTGGCGGAGCTGGAAACTGATTGCCGCCGGCGGGAAGAATTATTACAGATTGCCGACACCTGTCATCATGTACCTCAGCAACCAGCCCGGACATTCAGAGAAGCTCTGCAATCGCTTTATTTCTATCAAACCTGTATCTTCATGGAACAAAATGCTGCCAGTTACAACCCCGGACGTATGGATCAGTATTTGTGGCCCTACTACCAGGCTGATCTCGCTGCCGGCAGATTAAGCCGCGAAGAAGCACAGGAATTAATTGATTGTTTATGGGTGAAGTTCAGTGAACCCTGCTTATTTCAGGATGCCCTGACAGCAGAATTTGCCGCCGGCTACCCGATGTTTCAAAATGTCTGTGTCGGCGGGGTTGATACCACCGGTAAAGATGCGGTCAATGAACTTTCTTACCTGATTCTGCAAGCCACGATGGATGTGCAGCTCTATCAACCATCTCTTTCTGTACGTTATAGCATGGCCAAAAATCCAAATGCTTTCCTGCGCAAAATTGTTGAACTTATTAGCCTTGGCACCGGATTTCCCGCTTTTCATAATGATGATCTTGGAATTATGATGCTGATGAACAAGGGTATTCCTTTAAAAGAAGCGTATAACTGGAACCCCTGTGGTTGCGTTGAAACTAATCTCGAAGGCCGTTTACGCCAGTACACTGCTTTAGCCGATATTAACCTCGGCAGCATAGTCGAGTTTGCACTAGCCGATGGCAAAAATAGAAAAAGCGATCTGTACATCTCAGCCCGAACCGGGGACCCGACCTCCTTTGTAAACTATGAACAGTTCCTTGATGCAATTAAAGCGCAGATTGCCTACGTGACAAGATCAGTGGTTGCCGGCAGCCACGTGATTGACGAAATCGGCACTAACCGGCCTGTTCCTGCTCTATCACTCACTTTCCGTGAATGCATTGATAAAGGCCTTGATTATGCCTGGGGCGGTGCAAAATATAATACAGGCAACGGGATTATCCTGATTGGAGTAGCCGATCTGATTAACAGCATCGCTGCTGTAAAACATTTAGTATACGACACCGGCCACGTCCGGATGTGCGACCTGGTTAAGGCTCTGGACGCTGATTTTATCGGTTATGACGAACTGCGAAAATTTTGCCTTGAGGCTCCAAAATATGGTAATAATGATTCTCTTACCGATCAGATAGCAGGGGATATATTCACTTTCATAGCCGATGAAATTGAACAATACAGCAGCAAATATGGCAAAATGACTCCCGGGATTCTACCTGTTTCCGGTAATACCCCCTTTGGTCTTGAAGTTGGCGCTTTACCTTCAGGTCGCAAAGCTTGGCAGCCTCTCGCTGACGGAGTCAGTCCAAGCGGTGGAACAGATTTAAACGGGCCGACTGCAGTTTTATCTTCAGTAGCCCACATCCCTCACGGTCGCTTTGTTCAGGGAACGCTTTTGAACATGAAAATTGAACCGGCCATGTTTAATACGGAAAACGGAATCACCCAGTTAATGGCAATGTTAAAGAGTATGTGCAGTCTTGGAGTCTATCACGTTCAGTTTAATGTAATCGACCAGGAAACTTTACTGAAAGCTCAGCAGGAACCTGAAAAATACAAAGGCCTTCTGGTCAGGGTGGCTGGTTATACTGCTTACTTTACCGAGTTGGGTAAAGATGTCCAGGATGAAATCATTGGACGGACCGTGCTGCAGGGCATTTCAGTCGGATGAATGATAACCTTCAAAAATCAGGTGTTGCTTTACAGGGCGATGTACTAAGGTTTGAACGGGCTTCCCTCCACGATGGTCAGGGTTTAAGAACTGTCATCTTTTTAAAAGGCTGCCCTCTTCACTGCCCCTGGTGCTCAACCCCGGAATCGAGAAATCAAAGCCCACAGCGCGGCTACATCGAAGAGCTCTGTATATTTTGCGGCAGATGCGTCGATGCCTGTCCTGAGCAGGCGCTTACCCTGGATCAAGTTCAAAAGAGGGTAACCATTGATCAGTCAAGGTGCAAACACTGTTTAATCTGTGCAGGTGCCTGTCTACAAAACGCCATCAGAAGATACGGGTTAACCCTTACTGTGGCAGAAACGGTTGATCAGATCCGCAAAGACGAAGTATTTTACTTCCATTCCGGCGGCGGAGTGACCATCAGTGGTGGAGAACCTTTTGTTCAATCGGAATTTACCGCTGCGGTGCTCAAGAACTGTAAAAAACTCGGTATCCACACTGCTGTTGAAAGCTGCCTTCATGTCCCTTTTGAGCAAATCGCCCTGTCTTTACCCTGGCTTGATCATCTTTATATCGACCTGAAACAGATGGACGCCAAGCTACACCATCTGTGGCTGGGGGAAGACAACATTTTGATCTTGGAAAATATAAAGAAGATCGACGCTTCCGATTTTCCCCTAAAGGTTACAATCCGGCTGCCCCTGATTCCAGGCTTTAATGATAAAGATCAAAATCTGCAGGAAACAGTTAAATTCTGCCTTAAACATACCTGCATATCCTCACTGGAAATTTTACCCTTCCATCGCCTCGGCAGCGATACCTACCGGCACCTTGGCCTCGAATATCAATGCCGGGATCTGAAACCACCGACAGAAGAGTATCTTAAGGAGAGAGTTTCCTTTATGCGAAGTTTCGCGGGCGCTTTGCCGGTAAAATCCGGGAGCGGATTAATTTAGGCTGGAGGGAAAACTTTGCGCGCAAAACAGGTTATTCATGTTGTCAGTTGCCATGCTGAAGGAGAAGTAGGAGATGTTATCGTCGGGGGTGTTGCGCCTCCGCCCGGAAAAACAATCTGGGAACAATCCCGTTTTATTGCTGCAGATCAGAAATTGCGCAATCTGATGCTTAATGAACCGCGTGGCGGAGTTTTTCGTCATGTGAACCTGCTCGTTCCGCCAATAAATTCAAAGGCGCAAATGGGCTGGATTATAATGGAACCTGAGGATACCCCACCGATGTCCGGTTCCAACTCAATTTGTGTTTCAACAGTTCTTTTAGAAACCGGCATTATTCCAATGCAGGAACCGGAAACAAAAATGATCCTGGAACCGCCGGGTGGATTGATTGAAGTAGTAGCTCGCTGTGAAAATGGTAAAGTTACCCGCGTTACAGTTCGTAACGTTCCGTCTTTTGTCGATAAAGCAAGTGCCACCTTGGAAGTTGAAGGGCTAGGCAGCTTAACTGTCGCCACTGCTTATGGCGGAGATAGTTTTGTAATCGTTGATGCCGAAAATCTTGGGTTTAAACTAACCGCTGATGAAGCCCGGGATTTGGTTGAAACCGGGATTAAAATTACTAATGCCGCCAATGAACAGCTGGGTTTTTATCATCCTGAAAATCCAGAGTGGAACCACATTTCTTTTTGCCAGTTAACTGCTTCACTGATAAAAGAGAATAGCTGTTTAATTGGGCGCAATACCGTCGTTATTCAACCGGGAAAACTGGATCGAAGCCCCACCGGTACCGGGTGCTCAGCCCGCATGGCTTTACTGCATCACCAGGGGCTTTTAAAACCCGGTGAACAATATATCGGCGAATCAATCATCGGATCCCGTTTTCATTGCACCATAGATTCACTGACCAGGGTTGGCGAACGGCAGGCTATCTATCCGCTTATTTCCGGGCAGGCCTGGATTACGGGAACTCACCAGCATATTGTTGATCCGACTGATCCCTGGCCGGAAGGTTACCGCATCTCCGACACCTGGCCGCAGCTATGATCTTTTCATATTATAAAACTTCTTTAGCTGATAGATTAAAAAAGTAACCAAAATGGCCACGCCAAAAGTGGCGACTAAGCCGAGTATGCTTTCCATATATTCAGGTTTGAATAGCAGTATCAAGCCCAGAACCAGCATTAATGTTCCGGCGACCAGTTTCAGGGTTCTCCCCTGCTCTTCCGTCATTTTTGCCGAGCGCATTTTTATTACTGCCACCATGAATATAACGATCTCATCCAGCAGGTAAATAAGTATGTAAATCGCAAAAAGCAATACAAAATAGTTTTTTGAAAGATCCAGCCCGGAGACGATTGTACTCCAAATAAACGGGAAACCGGCTGTACAGGGCAATTCAACCAGGGCGATACCCAACCCCATCACTGCCGTGGCGCCGATCATCGGCAGCACAGAATCGGTGTAAAATATTTTCCTGACCTGTTTGTAAAACTTCGATTTATGCTTTTCCGGTATCGAAAATGTCGGACCCTCTTGCGCTACTAAAAAATCTTTAATGCCAAACAGTCCGACTACGATCACAAGCGCGGCAATAATGTTACGAATCCAGAAGAGGCGGGCTGCAAAAACCATAATGTTTAGAATTCCTAATATGAACAAGCCATAAACAGCAGCGGTAACCAAAAGAAAAGTAAAGCCGATTAGAAAGATTTTCTTACGGGAAGCCGAGTGAATGATGATGGCCAACAGAAAAGTCAGCACAAACAGTGAACAGGGGTTAAACCCGTCTAGAAAGGCAATAAGAACTGTAGTTAGGATGATTGGCGCAGTCTGAAGATCAACTTTACCTATAAGCGGCAAATCAATGATATTCCCGGCCCGATCGGCTTCCCTTAGATCCAGTGAATACTCAATTGCAGCAGTGATCTCATCTTGAACGGTTTCCGAAAAACCGAGCCAATAGCGATCGTTATAGACGAGAGTTGGAAAACCCAGCGTGGTTATGTTAAGCTCTTCCCTGACCTGATCATATTTGTTTCTTCCAACCTCGTCGTAAAAAACTTCATAAATGCGGACTTCGACCGGATAATCAGTGAAAAGTCCGACATGCTCTTCCGGCTTGCTGCATATCGGGCAGTGCCCCCAGAAATAATAGAGGATATTTTCTTCAATCTCCGGTTCATCAGTTGCTGCCGAAGCCAATTTAGGACCGGTTTGAATAGACATCAGAAAAACCAGCAGTAAAAAAATAATAACTGTTTTTTGATTTAAGATTAATCAATCACTCCAAAATAAACAGTTCTGCAATCGACCTTAAATCACTCGCCCAGGTAAGCTTTTACAATGCTTTCATCCTTGCTCAAAACATCAGCATCGCCTTCCATAGAAATTTCACCAGTTTCAAGGACATACCCCCGGTCAGCGAGTTTTAGCGCTACCTTGGCATTCTGTTCAACCAGCAGCACGGTAGTGCCTTCGTCATTGATCTTTTTGATGATTTCCATAATCTTCTGGACAATAATCGGTGCCAAGCCCATTGAAGGTTCGTCAAGCATCAATACTTTAGGTTCAGTCATCATTGCCCGGCCAATCGCCAGCATCTGCTGTTCGCCTCCGGACAGAAAACCGCCCATCTGCTTGTGGCGTTCTTTAAGAACCGGAAATATCTCAAATACATGCTCGATACGCTTGTTACGCTCTACATTATCCTTTAAGGTAAAAGAACCGAGCTCTAAATTTTCGCGAACTGTTAGTTCCTTAAAGATCATCCGGCCTTCTGGAACATGGATTACACCCATCTCCACAATGGCGTGAGGTTGATCATAGGTTATATCCTTACCCATAAAAAGTACTTGTCCGGCGCTGGCCGGGACCAGACTGGATATAGTCTTCAAAGTTGTGCTTTTACCGGCGCCATTCGCTCCGAGCAAGGTAACAATTTCACCTTTTTTTACCTGAAAGTTGACACCGCGCAAAGCATAGATTTGACCATAGCGTGTTTCGACATCTTTTAGCTCCAGGACTACTTCGCTCATACGGCATCCTCCTGTTCTTCCTTACCCAGATAAGCTTCTATCACCCGTGGGTTGTCCCGGACTTCTTTTGCTGTCCCTTCGGCAATTTTTACCCCGTAATCAATCACAAATATTTTTTCTGAAATCTTCATTACCAAACCCATGTCATGCTCAATCAGGAAGATTGTGATCTTGCGTTCATCACGAATGCGGGCAATTAATTCAATCAAGCGGGCTTTTTCTTCTTTATTCAATCCAGCCGCCGGCTCGTCCAGCAACAGTAACTTGGGTTGGGTGGCAAGCGCTCGCGCCCATTCAACCCGTCTCTGATCACCATAAGGCAGGTTTTTGGCCATGTAATGTTTTTTATCGAGGATGCCTACAAAATCAAGGCACTCCTCGGCTACCTCACGAATTCTTTTTTCTTCAGCTTTCTGACCTTTTGTCCTTAAAACTGCCGCTGAAAAACCGGCGCTGGTCCGGCAATGCATCCCCGACATCACATTTTCAATGACATTCATTTGCCTAAATAAGCGCAGGTTTTGGAATGTCCTAGCCATTCCCCGGTATGTTATAATATGCGGTTTTTTCTTTAAGAGGCTTTCTCCCTGAAAAACCATATCTCCACCGCTCGGTTTGTAAAAACCGGTAAGGCAGTTAAAAACACAGGTTTTACCAGCCCCGTTCGGTCCAATAAGGCTTCTGATTGAGTGTTCCTCAATTTCAAGTGACAGATTATTGACGGCACAAAGTCCGCCAAATCGTAAGGTTAAGTCTTTGATTTCAAGCAGCGCCACTACAACACCCCATTATTCTTTGGTTGATAATAACTGCCGGTCCGGCCATAGTCCCTGTGGACGGTATAACATTAGGACTAACAAAACAACGGCAAAAATAATCATTCTATATTGACCTATATCTCTCGAGAGTTCAGGGAAGAGAGTAACTATAATCGCTCCTAGCACTACCCCCGGGATCTTACCCATCCCCCCCAGAACGACAGCCAACAAAATCATAATCGAATGTAAAAACATAAACGATTCAGGGGTAATAGCAGTCATTTTAACAGCAAAGAAAGAGCCGGCCAGGGCCCCAAAGCATGAACCGATTATAAATGCCAAGAGTCTGGTGGAAACAACATTAATGCCCATGGCAGAAGCGGCATCCTCATCCTCCCTGATATACTGCCAGGCTCGGCCCAGCCTTGAATCATGCAGCCGGTAGGACATAAATATAGCAATAATAGCCATTATGAAAAACATGTAATAAAAATGAGAAATCTGGTTTAGGACCATTCCAAAAAGCACCGGTCTTTCGATACCGATCAAGCCTACCGCACCGCCGGTAATAGATATATTACGTGCTGTTAAGCGAATAATTTCTCCAAAACCAAGTGTTACGATAGCCAGGTAGTCTCCACGAAGTCTCAAAGTCGGTACGCCAATAACCAGACCGGCAATGATTGCGGCCACAATACTAAACGGCAGTGTCATCCAGAAATTAAATCCGTAAGTTGAGGATAAAATACCGGTTACATAAGCTCCAATAGCAAAAAAGGCAGCATAGCCAAGATGCAGTAGCCCGGCAAAACCAACAATTATATTGAGTCCAAGACAAACAACTACATAAAAAAACATATTGGTCATGATTTCCTGTGTAAAACGACTGGCAGACATCGGCAGATAGACCAGAAACGCAATTATAAGTGCTATTACTGTGTAGCGCAATACGTTATTGTCAAATAACGCAAACAGCTTTTCAACTACTTTTTCAAAAGGGTTGAGGGTTTTCTCTTTTTGTTTTATATGTTCCATAGGGCGCTACATCCTTTCACTTTCAATACGTCCTAGTATACCGTTTGGTTTAAATATTAAGAATAAAATAAGAAAAACAAAGGAAAAAACATCTTTCCATACGGTACCGATGAATGGAAGCTGAATTGCAAAAGATTCAAGCAACCCTAAAAGTAAACCTCCAAGCATCGCTCCAGGGATTATGCCAATGCCACCTATAACTGCAGCAGTGAATGCTTTAAGGCCAATTAAAAAGCCCATAAAATAGTGAGCTGAGCCGTAATAAACTCCGGCCATAATACCGGCTGCTGCCGCAAGTGAAGAGCCGACAAAAAAGGTTAGTGCGATTATTTTGAATACATTAATACCCATTAATTGGCATGTATCGCGATCAAGGGCAATAGCCCTCATCGCTTTTCCGTACATAGTTCTGGTAATAAATTGGTGTAAAATTAACATCAATAAGAATGCCGCAATTAATAGAACCACTCTGGTTTCTGTTAGCCTCAGTGAACCGATAAAAAAGCTATCTCCAGATAATCCAGTTCTAAAAGCTCTTACCTGACCACCGGTAAGCAGCAAAACGAAATTATATAAAAGCATGGACACCGCTAATGCAGTAATTAGAATTGACAGACGGGGGGCCTTTAGCATTGGGCGATAAGCAACTCGTTGGATAATAACTCCAAGCAGACCAACGAGTAACATGGTAATGATAAGGGATATAGAAATACCTAGCCAGGCATTACCAATAAAAGTATTTGCAAAAAACGATAAAACTACCATCCCAACAAAAGCACCGCTCATGTAAATGTCTGCGTGAGCAAAGTTGAGCAGCTTGATAATTCCATAGACCATTGAATATCCAATTGCGACAAGACCATAAAAAGAACCAACTAATAAGCCATTAAAAAGCTGCTGAAGAAATATTTCCCAGAAGGACATCTGCTCACCTCTCTAGAATACGCAGGCCCGTTTAAACGGGCCTGCGTTCCACTTGGCTCAGGCATGCTATTCAGCGAATGCCCATACTCCATCTTTTACAACGAGTATAACGAAGTTACTGGTACTCATAGTGTTTTTATCCGTAAATGTTACTACACCTGAAATTCCAGGCCAATTTGCTGTTGCTGCAAGTTCATCTCTAAGCGCTGCGCCGTCAAAAGTACCGGCACGCTCAACTGCATCAACCAGAAGATAAACTGCATCATAGGTTAAACCAGCATAAGCACCTGGATTCCTGTTGTAAGTTGCACGATAATCATTAGCAAAACCCTGTGCAGTTGGAGTTAAATCGGCAAAAGGAGGAGCTGTTAAAAAGACTCCTTCACCATATTCACCGGCGATATCGATAAAGGCTGGGTCGCTGGTTCCATCAGCTACCATCAGAACTCCTTCGTAACCTGCTTCACGCAGCTGACGAACCAACAGTCCGCCTTCAGCGTGGTAACCAGTCCAGTAAATGCCGCCTGGATTAATTGACATAATGGTTGTTACAAGCGAGGAGAAATCCTGCTCGCCGGGGTTTACAGTACCATCCATCACAACTTCAAAGCCTTTAGCAGTCCACTGAGCAGTTGTCTGAACTTTAACGTCGGCTGAATAGGCGTCACCGGCATCAATGATCCCGATAGTTTCAACACCAAGTTTTTCAAACTGTGCTACAGCGTTTTCAGCCTGCATGTCGCCGGTACTATTAATCAGAAAAGCCCAACCCGGGTTCTCATCAATCAGTGCGGTTGAGTTTGAAGCAGCCAAAACGATAGGAATGCCGGCGTCACCGTAGATTTTCAGGGTTGGCAGGGTAGCCCCTGAGCAGTAACCGCCAACAACACCAAAGACCTCTTCAGAAACCAGTTTGCTGGCTGCTGCAGTTGCCATTGCCGGATCGCAACCATCGTCACCGGTCGAGGTAACAATCTCATAACCTAATACTCCACCAGCAGCGTTAATTTCAGCAACCGCCAGTTTTGCAGCATTCTCCATATCGATTCCGTTTTCAGCAACAGCTCCGGTAATCGGCAGCATGATGCCCATTACAACCTGGCCTTCAAATTCGGCAGCGGGCTCTTCGCCTGTATCATCAGCAGGCGGTGTAGCCGGCTGACCGCAACCAAAAACGCCAAAAACCACAAAAACAACAACCAACATTAATAATAGAATGCTTTTATTCTTCAACAACAAAAATGACCTCCCCTAATTTTTGGTTTTGTTCCGGTAACAGGTAAAACCATGATCATCAATATAATACAGTAACCTCTTTTAGCTCATATCCCCCCTTTACCATTATCCGTAAAAGGCAAATATTTAGCCAATTTACTTAACGCCTCACCTCCTTGACTGATATCTGACTTCCCATACAATTATAGGCAATAGTCAAACCTCAGAATGACATTTTATTCTCTATCAGGCCATTTTATCCTTTATTTGAATGTTAATTTTTCGTAAACTTTTGCTAACCACCGGCAATAAGATGGTGAGCATGAACTTCAGCGCCATCCGGGACCTGATAATCAGGCCAACTCTCCTTTTTAATTACCGTACCATTGACCCTGACTACTATTTTGGGAAAAGTATAATTCAGCTTGCGTAACAGCTTCTCGACTGTTAAATTATCCTCCCACTCTAGATTATTGCCGTTTACCGTGATCAGATTGGACAGCTCCTTACTTTAAGTGTAAATCGTTTACAGGTGCTTCCTGACAACTTCGATCACTTCCGGGAAATCAATCCCGAGCTCTTTCAGATGCTCAATTTTGGGCACGCCGTTTTCGTTCCAGCCCCTGCGCTTGTAAACAACATCAACCAGGGTATCGTAGCGATCCTGACGATATTTGCGCATCGCGGCGACTTTTTCTTTAGTTGTCATTCCTGCCGGATCGATGCCGGCATCTTCCTTTAATTGTTTATCATAACGATCCTGACGGGATTCGTATTCTTCTTCAGTCACCGGTCCAAGCGCCCTGTAGGGCGCGGCATCGTGTTCTCTGGTTCCAAAACCCATCTTTAAGTTAAAAACCCGCTGGAAATTATAAACTCTCTCTGACTGGCGAATCATCTCTTCTTTGTTAATATTTTTTCCGGTTACTGCGTTAAAAATATCAACATAATTTTGGACATGCTCCGGTATTTTTTCCGGTGCTTCCGTCTCTGCATTCCCTTCCGGGATAATATCATTCCATGGCAGTTTACATAAACCCTGAAGGCCAAACCAGGTTCTAAACATTGGGAAATAATGCAAAGCTTCAGCTTTCTTCTCAAAAGTCGGCAGCTGATTGTTGACCATGTCCATAAAAATCAACCAGGCTTCATCATGCTGAGGTCCTTTATTGGTCAGGGCATAACCACCTTGCTGGGCCAAGGATTCCTTAGCCTGGTACTGTGAATATTCAAGTCCCTTATTCTCCATACCAATATCCTGCAGGAACGCAGGATCTCCGCCGTATTCTTCGGCAAAGATCTTCTTCATCCGCCGCACTCCCTGGCCGGCGATCTTGCCGAAACCGCGTCCCTGGCCCATTTGGTGAATCAGCTCCATTGCCGCATCGGCGTTTCCGAAATTAAGTTCCAGCCCGCCGGTGATCTCTTTGTTTAAAATGCCGTTTTCATAGCACTCCATAATAAAAGCGATGATTGTACCCGTTGATATGGTATCCAATCCATAGGTATCACAGTAAAAATTAGCCTCGATCACATAATCTGGATCAAATATACCGCAGTTTGTACCAAGCCCGGCAGCATTTTCATATTCAGGACCATCAACTACAACTTTTTCACCTTTGAAAGGTCCGCTCTTCAATTCAAAATCATCAACCGCTTTACAACAGGAGAGAGCACAGCCAACCCAACAGCCATCAGGCATCTTTTGTGTAAATCGGTTCCGAAGAACTTCTGTCGAGAGACCACCGGCATCTTTATGCGAACCGTATTTAAAATTATGAACCGGAAGCAGGTCATAATCATTCATCGGAGTCATCAGGTTGGCGGTGCCAACCTGCCTCATTCTGAACTGCTGATCATCAAACTTATTGATCTCTCTTGTAATCTTAACCCCGGTCCGGGCAATAGCTGCAGGGTCGGCCGGGTTATTGCTTTTACCGCTTAAATTGGAAAATTTAACTACCAGCGCTGCCAGTTTTTTATCCCTGAATACCGTGCCGATACCGCCTCTGCCAGCCTGTTTTAACCTGGCTACTTTTCTTCGCAGGTCATAAAAAGAAAAGTTCAGTATGCCTACCCTGGTGTGTTCTGCACCGCTACCGGTAGATACTACTGATATATTCTTCTTATCCTGTTCAGATTCAGCCATCAGTTCGGTTAGACGTTCGCTCACCAGATGGCTCGCACCTGGATCCAGATCAACTTCTTCGATTGTCACCAGCCCTTTATCGCCGTCGATAAAGACTACAACATCTTTGTTGGCTTTTCCCTGAATCTCCAGGGCGTCCCAACCTGAAAATTTAAAGTAAGGACCAAAAAAACCACCCACATTGCTGTCCATTACTGAATCAGTTAAGGGTGAAAGAGTGACTACCAGTGATTTTCCGGAACCCGGGTACTGGGTTATGCCGGCTATTGGTCCGGGGGATATAATTATTTCATTTTCAGGATCGTTCCATTTTGTTTCCGGTTTAACAGCATTCCAAAGATACCAGAGTCCAAAACCTTTTCCGCCGATAAAAATATCCTTCATCTGCTGGGTAACTGTCTTGGATTCAATTATATTATTGGAAAGATTTACATACAGAGTTTTTCCGGCATAGCCGCGATCGATTTTAGCTGGTTCATAATTAAATTCAGCAAGCACTCGCCTTGATGAGCGCATTTTCTCAACAGCATTAGTCATTACTGATCCTCCCTAAAATAAGATTTACGAGACTTAAACAGGAATTGATACTTCCTGCATAAATATTGCTTCCGTCGGGCACTCTTTTGTGCAGCGGCTGCAGGCTATACATTTAAAAGGTTCAGTTAGTTCTTCATGCCAGAACATTGTTCCTGTGGGGCAAACCCCGACACAATTAAAACAGCCGATGCAAAGCTTTTTATTAATAACAACAACTCCGCTTTTAGTGCGCTTTATGGCTAAAACAGGGCAAACCGCGATACAATCTCCACACTGGTTGCATACATGGATTGCTGCAGCGGCGTTGTTAGGAAGCTCCTCAATCTGGATCGCTGATTTTTTTCGATTATCTTCTTTAAAGTAGAAAGTGGAGCACGTAGTTTCACAAGCTCCGCAAAGCGTGCATTCTTTTGCATTTGTACCGACTATTTTCAAGAAATCCACCTCCGCATTTTATCTGAAATGCCATAATTTATAAATATTATAATGTTTCTAATATACTCTTAATTATAGCATAAGCTTATCCTGCAATCTATAAATACTAGCCTGCTTGTGAAATTATTATTATTTTAACTTTTTGATGGAAATTTCTTTTCCAGGGCAACTGAAGCCGGAGTTATAGACAAGCCCCCTTTTCCGGTACAACGTAATTCGGCAGGTAAAAGCCGACCGACTTGATCAAGGGCGATGATACTTTCATCTAAGGGTACTACCGGGTCAAAACCGGAAAGTGCCATATCGGCAGATGCCAGGGCATTCATACCGGCTAAAACATTTTTGCCAAGACAGGGCACCTCTACTCGATTCGCAACTGGATCGCAGACCAGTCCCAGAATATTTTGTAAAGCCATCGAGGCGGCCGAAAATGCAGTTTCAGATGATCCTCCTGCTAATTCAACCAACGCTGCCGCTGCCATGCCGGACCCTGAACCGCATTCAGCCTGGCATCCGCATTCTTCGGCTGCAAATGTGCTTGTAGCAGAAATAAAAACGCCAATTAAACCGGCTGCGAGCAACCCTCTTACAATAAGATCTTCCGCCAGTCCAAGCTCATCTGCTACTGCTAGAAGGACTCCGGGTAAACCTGCGCACGAACCGGCTGTAGGTGCAGCCACGATTACCCCCATGGAACTTTTTGTTTCCATGATCGCTGTAATATAGGTAATTACCCGCTTATTTAATGATCCGCTTACCAACTGTCCCTTAAAATCTTTCAGCATGACCGCCTGCGGGCCTAGAATCCGATCTTCATACTTTTTGCCTGAAAAGCCTTGTTGAACGGACTCTCTCATAACCTTAATCAGAAAACGTCCCTGTTCTATAATTTCTTCTTTCGTTAACCCGCTTCGGGCACATTCATACTCAATGGCCAGCTCAGAAGGAGCCCGCTTTTTATTTCGATCATTTTCTAAAGCTTCCCCAGCGTTGAGAAATGGCAGACTAACCTTAATGTTTGATCTGACTGGAAGAACCGGTGTAAAGCAGGTTACCTTGATCAATTCCGGGAAATACTGATACGCCAGATTACTTATATCAGGTAGTATTGATGTGCTTTTAATATCAACTAATGTCAGGTCTCCGGCAGAATTGACCAGAAAGTAATCGATAGTCTCATATTCTTCCATTAACCTGGTCTTAAATTTTCGGACCAGATCTTCATCTGTACTTTTAAGCAGCAAAAGCGTTTCAAAATAATCTCCTTTGATCGATACGGGCAAACCGTTAATCTCCTGCAACTCGATCATTCCGCCACCAGTTGAGATAAAAATAAAGCAATCTTCTCTCAAACTGGGACTGATTACTCTAATCCGGTAAGTGTTCGGGTGATTTGCCTCAAATTCGGTGATCTTAAATTTTAAAGAAACACCCTTTTCAGCAACAGTTTTTAAGGCATTTAATAATCCCGGATCCGCAGGATCCATATCCAGGATCCCCCCTGCCAAACCAATATCCGATCCCTGACTGCTGTAGGTCGTGGCCAGAGATCCTTGCGGATCAAACTCAACCATTATTTCTTTAAATTTACCGTTGTAATATTGGTGCAGCAGTTTTCCAATTCTAACAGCTGCTGCCGTATGCGAACTGGAAGGCCCGCGCATGATCGGACCGATTACATCGTTAAAGATGCTGGGGGGTTGTTGTTGCAAAGTATATTTCTCCCTATGTAAGAGTAAAATTCTTAAATGAGATTTGTGCCAATCCCTTCTCGCAGTGCCTGATGATAAATACTTTCTGCGACTACGATATCAAACAAGGCCATCCCTACACTTTTAAAAAGAGTCGTCTCTCCTGTTTTTCTTAACCGGGGACCCTGGTCAAGATACTCACCAAACTTAATGATCTGATTAGTTTTTACCCAGTCCTTTTCAAGAGGCGTTATTAAATCTCCTGATTCTTCAATCCCATGCTCCGTGTCAATTAAAACGCTCTCAATGAGATTATAGAGCGAATGGGGCAGCTCTCTCATCTCCGGCTTATAAGACCCGATAGCTATGTAGCTTTTATCACGTAAATGCTCTTCATTATCTGGAAGCACAGGACTAGTCGCCGGGGTAGCCGTAATAACTATTTCAGACTCCACCAACAGTTCTTCCACCGTATTCGCCGTCACAATTTCAAGCTGCGAGAGATCTTTCCTTAGCCTTTGACCAAGATCGATAGCTTTCGCTGAATCAAGATCAAATATTATTGCTTTTTTGATTTCCCTGGCCTGGCAGGCGAATAGTACCTGATAATAACCCTGAACCCCGGAACCGATTAACCCTACTGTAGCTGAATCTGGTTGGGCCGTGTGACGGATTGCTACAGCTCCAACCGCACCGGTCCGAAAAGCGGTAATTGCCGCACCGTCCATTAAGGCTACCGGCAACCCGTTTTCAGCATTATTAAGCATTACAAGCCCGCTGATCACCGGCAAACCTAGCTGAGGGTTTCCCGGAAAGAGGCTTAGAACCTTGGTGCCAAAAACCGATTCGAGAAAACAGGGCATGTAAAGCAGTGTATTACCCCGGTGTTCAAGGTGAATACGATTCGGCATGTTATAGGCACCGGCGATTTCAAGAGCATAAGCTTTCTCTATAGCTGACATTAAATCTTTATAATTTACCGCTTTGGCCAGATCCGCGGCGTTCAGATAAAGCACAGGCTATCCTCTCCTTTGGATGGTTTGCTAGTCATTCCCTTCACCCTTCAAAACTGCCAGAGGCTTTAATCTGGCGACCTTACTGCTAATACCGATTTCAACCAGGGTTTCGACGACCTGATCAATGTCTTTGTAGGCCTGCGGAGCTTCATCAAGATATGCTTTAAAGCTGCGGCCGGAAACTATGACCTGCCCCAGTTTTTGTTTAAGCTCGTCGACTGTGATTTCTTTTTTGGCTGCTGTTCGTGACAATACCCTACCCGCACCGTGGTTTACAGAATTATAGACCTTCTCGACCCCTTTATCCGCTCTGATCACATAGGAAGCGGTTCCCATGCTGCCAGGTATTAAAACCGGGTGACCGTAATCTTTATAAATATCCGGATTTAAAGAATGTCCTGAGGGCAAAGCACGGGTAGCACCTTTACGGTGAATCAGCAGTCTTTGTCCGTTAACCACTTCGAATTTTGCAGTGTTGTGTGCAACATCGTAGACCAGTTCGAGATTATAATCTTCTGCTCTACCGCCGAACAGCTGGCTGAATGATTTACGGATATCATCAGTTATCCACTGCCGGTTACAAAAAGCAAAGTTAATGGCACAGTTCATAGCTGCTATATACTGCTGACCTTCAGACGAATTGATCGGCACTGCGGCTAATCCCGGGTTCGGTATTTCCAGGTTGTATTTTCGGGCCGTTTTTTTCATAGCGGATGAGTAATCTGTGCAAATCTGGTGACCAAAACCTCTGCTGCCGGTATGAATGAGAATTGATAAATAGCCTTTTTCAAGTCCGTAGATCGAGGCTGCATCCTTGTCAAACAGTTCCTCAACCATGCCAATTTCAATAAAATGATTGCCACCGCCGATTGTAGACAGCTGTAATCCGCGCTCAATGGCTTTACTGCTTAGCGAGCTGAAATCTGCCCCTGTCAGACAACCTCGATCCTCGATTGCTTCAAGATCGCTCAGCCAGCCATAACCCTCTTCGACTAAAAAAGGAACCCCTTGAACCAGGATCTTTTTAAAATGTTCTTTAATCAGTCCCGCGTGTTTGCTCTTCGTACCGATGCCGCTAGGGACTTTCTCGCCGATTATCCGGATCAATGCCCTAAGATTTTCACTGCTCACATCAGTCGCCGCCAAATTCGTGCGCAGCAGTCTGACCCCGCAGTTAATATCCATTCCCACTGCCCCGGCAGAAACCAAACCGTTTTCTGCATCCATGGCCATGACCCCGCCAATCGGTAGTCCGAAACCGCTGTGCAAATCAGGCATCCCAACCACAGGGCTGATTACTCCGGGCAAAGAAGCAGCATCGATCAGCTGTTGCAATGAATTATCTTCGGAAAAACCTTCATAGAGTAGCCGGTTCAGGTATATATGTACTTCCGCCTTCATCCTGCCCTGCCTCGGAATCCGGTAACAGTTTTTGCTTAGCGGTTCAAGTATTTTCATAATCAATGACCTCAGTTTAAAATATAATACTGATTATTTTAAAAGCGGTATCTTATTCAATTTTTGATTTAAAACTCTCATTGCCTCCCGGTCGGTCAGGTTAAAATGCACCGGTGTAATAGAAATAAACTGATCCCGAATAGCTTTTGTGTCACTGTCTTCACTTTCGGGATCATCTTCGACCAGTTCGCCAGCCAGCCAGTAATAGATTGAACCACGTGGATCTATTCTCTGATCAAAAGTATTTCTGTATCTTCTTTTTCCGAGACTGGTTACACGAAACCCTTTTATCTGATCGGTATTTACAGGAACATTAATGTTAAAGAGGGTTGCCGGGGAAATTCCACTTTCCAGAAGAGCCGGGTAAAGAGCGCAAATAAATTTTGCTGCATAGAGATAATCTTTTTCTTCTCCCCGATCAGTAAGAGATACGGCAATAGCAGGAATACCCATAATCAGGCCTTCAACAGCCGCCGAGACAGTTCCTGAATAAAGCACATCGGTACCTAAGTTGCTGCCCCGGTTAATCCCGGAAATTACCAGGTCAGGTTTTGCTTCCAGTATTGCCTCAACCGCCAGCTTGACACAATCCGAAGGTGTGCCGTTTACTGCCCAGCCGTTCAGTTCCCGGTTGTGGAGAAACTTTATTTTTTCAACTCTTAGCGGTTGATGCATGGTGATCGCATGGCCGACAGCGCTGCGCTCGCGATCCGGCGCAACGATCGAAAGGCTGTGGATACATTTTTCCCGGTGTAAAACCTGGCATAAATACTGGATTCCTTCCGCATGTATACCATCATCATTGGTAACCAGAATGTGATAGCGGCTCATCGTGGGCCTTCTTTTTCGGCTGCAAGATCTACCAGTCTTGACGCACAGCGCGTTGCTTCCGCTTTGATTTTTTCTTCGTCCAACGTTTTAAGCTCTCCTTTTTCAAGTAGGATTCTACCGTTGACCAGCACCAGATCAACATCTGCAGAAGAAGCTGCATATACCAATTGAGCCAGCGGATCATGCATCGGAACAAAGTGCGGACGATCAAGACGCAGACCAATCAAATCGGCTTTCCAGTTTTCGGTTAATTGGCCCGTATTTTCCATAAACAAAGCTTTCGCACCAGTCACCGTAGCCATACGCAGAGCGGTTTTAGCTTCAATTAATGTCGGATCAAGAGCTAAGCCTTTCGCTAAAAGCGAGGTCAGCCTCATTTCTTCAAACATATCAAGGTTGTTGTTGCTTGAGGCGCCGTCTGTGCCAATACCGACATTTATACCCCTTTTTAACATTTTTACAACAGGCGCTATTCCACTGCCTAATTTCAAGTTACTGCCAGGATTGTTGGCTACGCCAACATTATTTTCTGCCAGCAGATCAAGATCGTGATCGCTGACATGAACACAGTGAGCGGCAGTAACTTTAAAATCGAACAAGCCTAACTGGTGGACAAGTTCAATCGGGCTTTTACCAAATTGGCGAATACTTTCTTCCACTTCGAATTTTGTTTCAGAAAGATGTATTTGCAGCGGCCGGCCTGTTTTGTCAGCCAGGTTCATTACTTTTTTTAAATACTCAGGGGGGCAGGTGTACGGCGCATGTGGTCCTAAAGTGACATTGATGCGGCCTTCTTCTTTCCCATGCCAGGAGCGGATAAAATCTTCTGCTTCAATCAGCCCCCGTTCAGCTGATTCGCCAAAACCGATCATCCCCCTTGATAAATAAGCCCTGATGCCACTCTCTGCCACTGCTTCTGCCACTTTTTCCATAAAGAAATACATATCTTTGAAAGTAGTCGTACCGCCACGAATCATTTCACAAATGGCCAGCAGCGCTCCCCAGTAGACATCATCTGCGGTCAGATGTTCTTCTATCGGCCAGATTTTTTCTTCCAGCCATTCCTTTAAGGGTAAATCATCGGCGTAACTGCGGAAAAGGGTCATCGCAGCGTGACCATGAGTATTAATTAATCCCGGCATCACCAGCATTCTACTGCCGTCAATAATTGTTTCAGCGTTCGCAGAATCGATCTTTTCAGGATATTCAGTAATTTTTTCAATTCTATCAGCATTGATCAGGATGTCACCATAAAAATAATCAGGTCTGTGCTGATCTACGGTAACAATCAGGGTATCTTTGATGAGAGTTTTTGCCAACTATGAAACCTCCTTGATGTTAAACAACTCCATTATTTTTTCAACTGTTGGCTTCCTAATCACTCCTTTTTCGGTAATGATCGCAGTGATCAGTTCTGCCGGCGTAATGTCAAAGGCAGGGTTAAACGCCTCAACCCCTTCGGCAACAACAGGTTGTGACTCGAAATGGGTTATTTCTTTGCAGCATCGCTCTTCGATGATGATCTCATTGCCATTGCTAATCGATTGGTCTATGGTTGAAAGCGGAGCTGCGATATAGAAAGGAATTTGATGATAGTCTGCCAGTACCGCCAGGCTGTATGTTCCTATTTTATTAGCTGTGTCACCGTTTGACGCTATTCGGTCCGCCCCGGTGATGATTAAATCAATGCTACCCCTGGACATGAGGTAACCAGCACAATTATCAGTAATCAGCGTTGCCGGTATTCCTTCATGATATAACTCAAATGCCGTTAACCTGGCGCCCTGGAGCAGGGGCCTCGTTTCATCTATATAAACATGGATTCCTTTGCCGAGTTCTTGTGCAGCCCTGATTATACCAAGAGCAGTACCATAACCTCCCGTTGCTAAAGCCCCGGCATTACAGTGAGTTAAGATGTTCGCCCGGTTCGGAACCAACTTAGCGCCATACCGGCCAATCAGGCGGTTATTCTCAATATCCTCTTTATAAATGGAGAGCGCTTCCTGTTCCAGAACATCCAGCAGTTCATCCGGTCCTAAATGTTGATTGCTTTCGAGCTGTTTGATCATTCGTTCCACAGCCCATGACAGGTTAACTGCTGTCGGACGGGCGTTGATTAGTTTAATGCCTGCCTCTTTTATTCTTTTCTGTAGTTCTTCTTGATCAGCGCCTGCTAAACGAGCACTTTTAGCTTCGATTACCATTCCAAAAGCAGCGCTGATTCCAATTGCCGGGGCGCCGCGAACCGTCATCTCTCTGATCGAATTTACGACATCTTCACAACTTCTACAAATCCTGTAAACAATCCGCGTTGGCAGAAAACGCTGATCGATCAAATAGAGCTGATCGTTTTTCCAGTATAAGGTGGGCAGATCTTTTTCCCTGATCATCGTCAGCAATCAAGCCCCCGGCCAGTTTACACCAGCGGCGCTGCAACTGCACTGATGTTCAGGCTTGATCTCCATGATGCTGGAAGCCAGCAGGAGATCAAGGTGCGGTTTTCCCTTTTCCATCTCTTCCAGCACCTCTTCATGGGTTAAAGGAGTGGCAGAGATACCGGCTGCATAATTGGTCGGTAAAGCGATTGTCGCGTAACACAAGCCGGCCTCCCTGGCCAGGACAACTTCAGGCACATTGGTCATCCCAACCAGATCACCACCCCATTTCTCCATCATTTTTATTTCGGCCGGTGTTTCAAATCGCGGTCCTTCGGCGCATATGTAACAGCCGCCGTCAATCAGCTCCTGGCCCAGCTTGTCCGCAGCCCGGATCACGGCATCCCTGATTTCGAAGCAATAGGGTTCAGTAAAATCTGTATGAACCACAAAACCTTCCTTTCCTTCATAAAAAGTGGGAGTGCGGTTTTTAGTAAAATCGATAAACTGATCGATTAACACCCTGCTGCCGGGAGGCATTGATTTACGCATGGTGCCTACTGCTGCCGTGGCGATTACTGCGTTAACATCAAGTTTTTTTAATGCCGCAATATTAGCCCTGTAATTGACCAGGTGCGGCGGAACTGAATGGCCTCCCCCATGCCTGGCTAAAAAGTATACCTTTCTCCCCTTGTAGCTTCCCTGGTTCATTAAAACCGATCCAAACCTTGTATCAACTTTAATCTCTGTCTCGTTTTCCAGCAGAGACTGATCATAGACTCCTGTCCCACCAATGATCGCTACTTTAATTTCATCCATCTTAAAGCTCCTTTGGATATTATTTGTTATCTATAACATTCATGACTTCGCTAGAATGATAAAAAAATCCTGCTCTATCAGTGTTGACGCCACTTATAAAATAAGCTATACTGTTAATGCTTCAGAAGCGGTATACGTTTGGCCGACGTAGCTCAACGGTAGAGCAGCTGATTTGTAATCAGCAGGTTGGGGGTTCGATTCCCTTCGTCGGCTCCACCGACAGACGTGGAGAGGTACCCAAGCTGGCCAAAGGGGGCAGACTGTAAATCTGCTGGCAGCGCCTTCACTGGTTCGAATCCAGTCCTCTCCACCATTTAAGGGCCATTAGCTCAGTTGGTAGAGCACCTGACTTTTAATCAGGGTGTCCCAGGTTCGAGCCCTGGATGGCTCACCAGAAATAAAAGAAGCGTCAGCACTTGACTGACGCTTCTTTTATAATAATAATTACTTTTTTAATTGCGATTCAGATATCTCAGTTCATCATAAATCCGGAAGAGGACAATCACCAGCTCCAGGTATATACGCAATAAAATAGCTGCCACAAAAATACCGATCACCAAGCCGATCAGCGTCAGAATGATCATCAGTATTTCCCCAGTCATAATTACGGTAACCAGGCTGAAAACAGTGCCGGCAATTAAACCAAGCAGACCAATTATAAAGATAAAACGGATAATCTTAGGAGTTATCATTTCCGTCATGCTTAAGTCAAACAACGATCCCAAAAACCCTTTTTCATTTTCAAAGACAACTGGTTCCTGTTCCCGAATCAAACCAGGATCGCCATTTACGAATTGCTTGCAATGTTTACATTTGATGGCTTTGGCATATATTTCCTGGCCGCAATGAGGACAATTTCTAAATTCTTTTTCCTCTGTCATTTATTAACCTCCTTCCGCGTTTTAGAGCAAAATCATGAAACCATAATAACACAAAAAGCTATATTTTGTAACATATTCAGTACTCGCCATCAATAGAAACATGCTCATACAGAAGTATTCACGCTTGTTAGCGGTGATATAATAAGAAGAAGCGGCATAAAGGAGTTAATTCGAGATGCCTTCAGTGCAGGTAAATGGAATTACGATTGAATATGAAACCTCCGGTGACAGCAGTAATCCGGCAATAATTTTAATCATGGGGCTTGGCAATCAACTGACCGCCTGGCCGGATCTGTTTTACCGGATGCTTGAAGATCTTGGTCTTTTCGTCATTCGTTTTGACAACCGTGACATCGGCCTATCAACAAAAATAAAGGTTGAGCAAGAACCGAATATCTTTCTGCTGGCCCTGATGTCACGCCTGGGAATCCGGACCACAGCCCCTTACAGCTTAAGCGATATGGCTGCAGACACAGTAGGTTTGCTGGATATCCTGGGGTTAGACCGGGTTCACCTGGCCGGAATATCGATGGGCGGTATGATTGCCCAGGTAGTTGCTGCCAAATACCCGGAACGGGTAAACTCGCTAACTTGTATAATATCTTCTTCCGGCAATCCCCGAATGCCGGGGCCTCGCCCTGCAGTTCTGAGGAAAATATTACAAAAACCAAAAAACAGGAACCAGGAAAGCTGGGTGGATTACTACGTTGAACTTTTTAAGCTGATTGGCAGCCCTTCAATGGATGAACAGGCCCTGCTGGAAAGAGTAAAAGCAAATGTTTCCCGATCTCTTTATCCACAGGGGACTTTGCATCAGCTGGCCGCAATTCTCAGTGATGGCAGCCGCACAAACCTGTTGAAAAAAATCAATGCTCCCACTTTGGTTATCAATGGCTCAATTGATCCCCTTATTCCCTACGCTGCCGGCAGGGATATCGTCAAATATGTGCCAAACAGCCGTTTTGAATTGATTGACGGTCTTGGTCACGATCTGCCCGATCCACTTATTCCCCAGGTAGTTGAATTGATAGCCAATCATGTTTTATCCATTTAGTTTAAGTGCAGTTAAGAATGCTCCATCATTTTGAAAGCACGCTGAAAACGAATATAGTCTTCTGGAGTATCGAGGTCGGCAACAACGGCAGGATCGTCGACTGCCAGGTATTCGATCTGATCTTCAGCAGATTGATCGATAAGCGATCTTCCGCCCTGGTCACCTTCGAGCAACAGTAGTTCCGGCCATGTTCGTCGGTCAAATATGGTTGGATTGCCTCTTCTGCCTTCAAACAGCGGACAGGTGATTTTTTTAAGAGTATTCCGGTAACTTTTGATTAAAGCCCGGTAAACCGTAACCGGGGTCAATGGTTGATCCCCGAGAGCGAAAAGCACCCCCTGGCAAGTATCATCTACAGCACTTAAACCTACTTTCAGTGAGGAAGAAAGACCTGTTTCAGGGGCAGGATTAACCACAATCCTGCACTGCTCTTTTTCAGCCAGTCCGCTTAAAGTGCTATCAGGCCGCACGACAATGATAATCTGATCGGCTCCGGCTTTTAGAACCGCTTTCAGCGTATGTTCAAAGACAGTGATGCCACCTAGTTTTAAATTAAGCTTATCCTCGCCCATCCTTTCAGATCGCCCGGCCGCGAGGATTATCGCGGCTACTTTTACCCTGACTGGCTTTGAGTCAGTGCTAATCAGAAATTTAACCGGATCTGCTTCGGCCGTTGTAGTTAAGAGTAAATTGCGATAGGCAGATCCGCATTTAGCCATCGCCGCTGATAAATTAAGGGCAACTTCTTCCGGTTTACTTAGCAGATCCACCTTATTCAGGACAGCTGTAAATATGGCCTCCGGTGCCTGGGGTTCACCAGCTTCCAGCATATAACGGTATATCCGTTCCAGGGTAGATACGGTTATTGATTCGCCTTTATTTAAACCTGTGGCGACAGAAAACATGTTCAATCTGTGTACAATAGTTTCGTTGATCATCTTTCCCAGGGCATCGGCTCCAACTACAGCAAGGACATGGTTGGAATCTTTTGGCAGAACTGGTTCATAGCGGTTGAAGCCCTTTAGCGGCTTGCGATTCGCCCCGTCAGCTTCTACTAAAACAAAGCTTTCAAGAGAATTTTGGATTTCCGAAACCATCTCCGGCTCGATGCCTTTAAGTTTTTCGTCTGCAGAAATGCTGCTGCCGAGTACAACAATGTCAGACTTTTTTAGACATTGATTGATTTCTTTCAGCGCCGGGATTGTATCTGAGGCCAAAATAAGCGGCAGATTAGCGGGAGGATAGATTTTGGTTGTTGTCGTAATAACAGTTTTTAGTTTATTATCGGCAAGCTCTCCTGCCAGTTTCAGCATCAGGGAAGTTTTTCCACCCGCGCCAAAGAAGGAGACAACAGCAGGTCTCCTCAGTTGCAGTGCATGGTTAAGTGTAAGCTGATCCACATCTTAATTCCCCGTGTTTCAGATCGAACGGAAAAAGCAGCGGTCAGTGCATTCCAGACCGTTTTCACTTGCAATAATTCCCTTGCCGGAACGTGGACACTTGACAGCAGATATTTTATGGTGAGGGCAAACGACCCAGCCGGCCTGGTCAAAATTATAACCTCCGCAGTAGCGGCATTGCAGACCCTTTTCGGTCAGAACCAAATCGACCGCTTCCCGCAGTTTGTGACATTCGTGGCAGTAGCAGTATTCTAGTTCTGGATTATTTTGTTTAATAGATTCAGCAGACATCTATATTCCTCCAATTATTATTTGCTTTTACCCTTTTTAAAGGGGGATCATCATCTTTTAACCCGGGACAGTTAATAAGTTTTGTTAATACTTGAAATAACGGTTCAGGATTATTTCGAGAACGCCACCGCCGATCGCTCTGGCCTTGTCGGAGATTGCTAAATAATCAACTTCTACACCCCGGGGATCAATATCGCCGACTTTAACCCCCCGGCTTACTGTCAAACCCGGGTAGAGCATACCCCGCAACATTCCGCTTATTTCTGCCTTGATCGGTATTTTATCTACTGTAGCGACAACTTCACCCTTCTCTACCAGTGCACCTATATCTTTAGCCGGTTTTATTGTCCCATTAACCGGCGCACGAAGCAGTCTTTCACGGCCATACCCGGCTATTAACCCCGGCTCGCCTGTATCTTCGGCTGCAGAACCCTGATAAATGGCTCTGCCCAGTGAATGCCCCCTCTTTGTCTCTACAACTGCATGGACATCAACACCCGCTGAAAAACCCGGCCCTAAACCGATCACCAGTTGAGCATCGTTCAGACTGGTAATCACATTTCCTTTGGACATAGTGGCATCGACTACTATTTTGGGTTGCAAGGTTGCGAGTGATCCTGCATCCGGATCAATAATAACCGGTATTATATTACTGTTCAATAATTTACAGGCATCTTCTGCACTAGAGCCAAGCATGGCCGTAATGCCCTCCACGGTTATTGACTTCTCAAATACTGCCGTGGCAAACGATACCGTGCGGCGGACGACCAGCGGTTTTTCGAGTTCAAGCATAACCGGCTCAAACCCTGCCTGCCAGAGACGATGGGCAACTCCTGTTGCCAGATCACCGGCACCTCTGATCACTACTAATTTAGGAATCATCGGTTCCTTCCTTTTGCCGTCTTCTTAATAACATCATAATTATACTACAAACTAAAGGAGATGCATTTTATGCATAGGCATAAAATAAAGGGGCACGGTATTAACCCGTACCCCCAATCTTAAAACCCTCTTGAGTGTTATTTTTTAGCTTTAATAGCCTGCCAGACACGCTCCGGTGTTAATGGGAATGTGTTCACATCAATATCCAGGGCGTCGCACACCGCATTGGCAATTGCCGGAGCTACACCGATCATCGGTTGTTCGCCGATACCCCGGGCGCCGTACGGTCCGTTTTCCTCAGGTGTCTCAATGATGAAACTGTCAAGATATGGGGTATTGTCGATTGCTGCTATCTTGTAATCTGTAAAGTTACGGTTTAGCATCACACCCTTGTCGAACTTTACTTCCTCGTATAGAGCAGTAGAAAGTCCCATTATTGCTCCACCATGTAGCTGCACATGACAGAGCTGCGGGTTTACAGCCTTGCCGGCATCAATTGAGCTGGCCAGCTGTAATACAGTAATTACCCCGGTTTCAGGGTCAACTTCCACTTCAACTGCCGTTGCTCCGAAACAGTAAAAGAGACCGGGATTACCCTGTCCGGTTTCCGGATCAAGGTTGGTCATATTGGATGGCACAAAAGAACCACGGCCGATAATCGGTCCGGCTATACCCTCACCGGTGCACTTCTTGCAGCTGTCTGCTACCTCCCTGATCGTCGCTTTGATGTTTTTATCTTTAGTTGAATAAACCATTTTACCGTCAAAACTTAAGTCTTCTTTCGGTACTTCCAGCAGGTTGGATGCTACAGAATAAATCTGCCCCAGGGCATCTGCCGCAGCCCGTTTTACAGCAGTTCCGCAGGTATAAGTAACCCTGCTGCCTACGCTCTGCCATTCGTAAGGGGTAAAATCGGTATCGGGAACCTTGATATCAATCTTATCCACCGGGATATTCAGGCCTTCAGCCGCGATCTGGCTGATTGCGGTCAGCATACCCTGGCCCATCTCAGTAGCCCCAATCATCACGTGGGCGCTGCCATCTTCATTAATGCGGATGATCGCCGATGAAGCAGCGTTGCTCGGCTGGGCCGGGCATTTAACTAATCCGGCTATCCCTTTGCCGCGGAACTTGCCCTCCTTTTTACCCCAGCCAATCTTATCCGCTACAGTTTTAAGGCATTTGTCATAAGCTACATGATGAACCACCTGACCGGCTGCGGTCGTTGAGCCTTCTTTCATGCCGTTAAGCAGGCGCACTTCCAGCGGATCCATCTTTAGCTCTTTGGCAATCTCTTCAATCTGACGTTCAATGCCCCACTGCATTTCACACATGCCAAAGCCACGTACCGGGCCGCCAATTGAATTGTTGGTGTAGACACAATATGAATCTGTTTTTACATTCGGAATGTCATAAGCGCCTGTTGAGCTGTAACCGGCAGCCCTGACGATATTGACACCATACTCGGTGTAGGCTCCACCATCCCAGACCATTTTATATTCCAGGGCAGTGATCCGTCCATTTTTACGGACCCCTGTTTTAAGCGTTGAATAGAGGCCCTGACGCATAAAAGTGCCCTGCATATCTTCCTCACGATTGAAGACTATTTTGGCTACATAGCCGGGGAATTTCATGGCGATCGGTATAACCAGGCCCTCAAGGGAAGCGCCGGCCTTACAACCGAAACCACCGCCGATATAGCTGGAAATTACCCTGATATTCTGCATTGGCAGTTCAAAAGCTTTGGCCAGCAACTGCCGCACTACGTTTGGTGATTGAGCAGTACTCCAAACCGTTAGTTTGCCGCCCGGGCTCCATTGAGCTGCAGCCTTATGCGTTTCGATCGGTACATGTTGCATCTGCGGCACATAGTAGTCACGCTCGATCACCAGGTCTGCTTCAGCAAAACCTTTTTCCACATCGCCTTTGCGCAGTTTAAAATGGTTGCTGATATTAGTGCCCGGCACTGGATAGAAGATCGGCACTCTTTCGTAGGCTTCCAAATTTTCGTGGACCAGTGGCGACTCAGGTTTCATGCCCTCGCGGGGATCAAAAACCCCGGGTAGCTCTTCATATTCAACTTCAATGAGTTCAACAGCTTCAAGGGCTGCTCTTTCACTCGTTGCAGCCACTATGGCGACCGGTTCACCGATAAAACGAACTTTATCAACAGCGACAAAGTCTCTGTCAACCAGGTAAAGCCCTATTTTATTCGGATAATCCTTACCGGTCATCACTGTCTTTACTCCCGGGTGAGCTGCGGCTTTGGCTATATCCAGTTTTTTGATTTTACCGTGGGCAACGGTACTCTTTTTCATTTTTACATAAAGTAAGGGGCCAAGAAATCGGTCATCAATAAACTCCGCCGCACCGGTTACTTTATCGACAGCGTCTTTTCGCGGAACTGAAGTTCCCACATATTTTAAATCCGCCATTTATATTCCTCCTTTCTCCTTAACTTTTCGCTGAGGCTTTGATTGCCTCTCTGATTTCCTGGTAAGCGCCGCAACGGCAGAGGTTACCGCTTAAGGCTTCGTTTATATCCTCATCTGTCGGGTTAGGCTTTCGATCCAGAAGCGCCTTTCCCGCCATGATCATTCCCGGCGTGCAATAACCGCATTGAAAAGCAGCATGCTTGATAAAGGCTTTTTGAAGCTTGTCAAGTTCGCCATTTTTTGACAAACCTTCAATTGTTACCAGTTCCTTGCCATCGAGCTCAACCGCCAGAACCAGACAACTATTGACTGGTTTACCATTCAATAATACTGTGCAGGCCCCGCATTCACCAATTTCACAGCCTTCCTTGGTGCCGGTCAGGTGCAGTTCCTCCCGGATAAATTTTAACAGGGTTTGCCCAATATAAGTTTCCCTGGTTTCACGATCACCATTTACAGTAAAGTTAAGGGTTACTGTTTTTGTCATTTCCACACCCCCAATGTCTGCTCGAGTCCACGGCGGACCAGAACCTCGGCGATATGGTAGCGATAGTCACGTGAACCTCTCAGATCCGTGATCGGTGAAATGTCCTCATGGACCAATCTTGCAGCTTTTGCCCAATCTTTTTCTCCGCCTTCATTGATCGCTTTCTCAACCTGAAAAGCTCTGACCGGCGTCGGGGCAACAGCACCTACGGCAATTCTTACCTTGCCGCTCCAATTTTGAACCGCAACTCCCACTGTTGAAAGGTCAACCGAACCGGTCCTTGATGCTTTAAAATAAACTCCTTTTCCGTTCGCGTATGGTTTTGGGATTAAAAAAGAGTGGACTAGCTCACCTTTCTGCAATGCAGTCCTGCCGGGACCGAGAAAAAATTCTTCAATCGGCATGGATCGCTTCTGATCCGGACCAATCAGGTTTATCACAGCTGCCAGGCTATATAATGGAGCAGCTGTGTCTGCAGCCGGCGAGGCGTTGCAAATATTACCGGCCAGAGTCGCCCTGTTACGGATTGCATAGCTGCCTACGCTATGAGCGCCCTCAGCCAGGGGGGTGGCGTTTTTAACGATTGGGTCAAAAAGTGCGATCTGATTTAGGGTAACTGCAGCACCAACTGTAATTCCTGAATCATCTTCTTTAAGAACATGAAGCTCCTCCAGGCCTTTAATATCAACCAAAAGGCGGGGAGCAAATTTACCGCCACGCATCCCGACCATCAAATCGGTTCCGCCGGCAAAAGGTAGCGCGTGCTCATTGCTTTTCAGGATCTCAAAAGCCTGCTTTAAGTCGGCGCATTTAACATAGTCGTAAGAAAGCATTTGGTTGGATCACCTCCATAAAAGTAATATTAGCTTGATATATCTTTATTTTGCCAATTCTTTAAGCGCCGCGACAAAGATTTCCATCGGTGGCTTGACAATACCGGCTCCGACCTGCCCAATACCTGGCTCCTTATGAGCTATACCGGTATTAATCCGAGGCACTATGCCCTTTTCAACAACCTTTCGGACATCGATTCCTGTCGGGGTGCCTTTAAAGTCCATGGCGGGTATATTGAAGTTGTTATTTTCTGCCACTGTTATTTCGAACATCTCGTTGGTCGCCTCAAAGGCATCAGCCGGTGAACCGCCGATAAAGTTTACAATTGCCGGGGCTGCAGCCATGGCGAATCCACCTATTCCAACTGTTTCGGTGATTACGCTGTCTCCGATATCAGGGTTAGCGTCAGATGCGCTGAAGCCTGAGAAATAAAGGCCATCGGGTACATTGGCCGGTGCTGTGAACCACTTGTCACCGGTACTGCTGACCCTGATGCCAAAATCGGTCCCGTTGCGGGCCATGGTAGTTACAACAGTCGAGTTTTCCACTCCGTGGGCAGCCAGGGCCATACTCTTGCAGGCAGCCATGATCGCATTAAGCGAGGTTAAATCATTGCTGTGCATGAAAGCCAGCACCTCGGCAGCAGCTGTTGCTTTTTTCCCCTTGAAGTATTCCGATACATTTGAAAGATCAAGGCGCGGAGCATCATAATCAGTTTTTTTGCCCCACTGTGTCTCGGCAATAAATGGAGCAATGCTACGAATGAAAAGGGATGTGGTCGCCCTGTTCCTGTTATGGCCGTCGTCCCCCATGTGTAAAGCCTGGGCAATGATTGTTTTAATGTCTATGCCCTTAGCCAGATGTACTGCTTCTCTAATAACCGGAGCATAAACTTCATCTAGCCACTTCAGCCGGTTTAAAACTGATTCGTCATAAGCGCCGTAGCGCAAAACTTTTCCGTAACCTTCGTTCATGTTTGAATAGGTGAAACCGCCCCACTCTTTGTCCTCTAAAATAAAGACCATTTGCGAAGGTGTTGTAACCCCGGCCATCGGTCCGACCGTGTTGTAATGATGACAGGGTGCAAATTCGATTGTTCCCGATGCTGCCAGTTTTTCAGCTTCTTCACGGTTCTTGGCTTTACCCTCATAAATCAGCCCACCGATGATTGCTCCTTTCAGGGGACCGCTCATCCGCTCCCAGCTGATTGGCGGGCCGGCATGAAGAAAGAGGTTGTCTTTCATCCCGGGGATTACATCTTTAGCCCGTCCCACATCAACCCAGACCGGTCTGGAAAGCATCATTCTCTTAACCGCTTCCTGATTTGCCTGATCATACTTACTCATTTTAAAGCACACCTCCAGAAAATTATTTTAATTTATCCAGCAGGCTCAACAGATCACTATCGCCCATGGCGGGTGGTTGCCAGCGTACGTGCATTACAGGCGTTTCTCTCTCCTTCAGGGTATCGGCAAATCCCTCAAGGCCGATATTAATTACTTTTAGTTCGCTTTCAAAGAGTTTTTTCATCAGCTCTGCCTCCCGTTTAGCAGCTCGTATAAAATAGCACCATATTATTCCTTCTTAAATGACAGAACCATAGCCAGGAAAGCGACTGCATCAGCATTGCTTTCAAAAACGTGAACACCGGCTTTTTCGAGTTTGGCTACCTGTTCGTTTCTTTTTTGCGGGTCCTGATCAGTGCCGCAGACAGAAGTAACAAAGGTGATACTTCTCCCATCATTTTTCGCTATTTGCTGAGCTTCTTTAATTGCTTCCAATGCTGAACCGGCCGGATCAGGATGAGCGTTATACCCGAGCACAAGGTCAAGCATGATTACAGCCGTTTCCGGGTCTTTGGCTTCATTCAGGATCCGGCTGTTGCGTAACGTAGGATCGATCATCGGGTGAAGTCTTCCCTGGGTAAATTCATCTTCTCCAAAGTCAATAACCGTATGTTCACGACTTCTATAAACATCTTCGATTTTTTTAGCACTCCGATAACTCAAATTGGTATAAATTGGTTTAATTTGACCCTCCAGCATGACTAATGCTTCATAAGCCAGGGTGCCGCCTGAATAAAGCGCCCGTAGATATTTCTGGCTGCCTGCCAGTTTATTTTGCTCTTTTTCCGCCAGTTTTTTATCGGCTTGTTGCTTAGCCTCCGGACCTACTTCCTGTTTGCGTACCAGGCTGACCGCTTTGTAGGCGGCTTCCTTTAACGTAACAGCGGGTATACAACCTGCTGATTCGACTTGAGCAAGATCGCCGCCTAAAAAATTGACTATAACCGGTTTTCTGCTCTTTTTCGCCAACTCAAGTACTTTCTCTGTTACGCTTTTATCCGGCGGCTTGGAAACTAGAACCACTATTTCAGTTTTCTCGTCTTCGAGCAGGGCTTCCAGCGCCATCAGCATACTGATTCCACCGACTGCTTCCTTCACATCACGACCACCGGTGCCGATACCCTGGCTGATTCCTTCGCCAAGATTACTGATCAGGGTTGATACTTCCTGCAAACCGGTTCCGGCAGCGGCAACAATACCGATCTTGCCTCTTTTGACTTCATTGGCAAATGCCAGTGGAACACCATTGATAATGGCGGTTCCACAGTCAGGTCCCATCACAAGCAGCCCTTTGTTCTTAGCTTTTTTCTTTAAAGCAATCTCTGCTTCAATACTGACATTATCACTGAAGATCATCACATTAAGTCCGGAGTCAAGAATCTGGTCTACTTCCCGCTCGACATATCTGCCGGGTATTGAGATCAGAGCCATATTAGCTCCGGGGAAATTCTTTAACGCTGTTTCAAATGTCCGCGGTACAAACTCGCCTAAAAGGTTCTCCCGTTCCACCGATTTATTGAGTTCATCAAGAGCACCCTGTATGGCCTGTTCAGCCTTCTCTTCAGTCTCTGCTTTAATGGCAATAATTAAATCATTAGCGCCGGCTTCCCGTTCAATTTCTTCTGACCAGAGCCCGCCGGAACGTAAAAATTTCTTGTTATGATCAGTGCCGATTATTACTTCGGCTTCAATCACTCCATCAAAACCTCTTACTGTATTTGAAAGTCTCATCAGGTAAACTGAATCACGAAACATATTTTTCGAGATGTAGCTTTTCAGAACCAAAAATAACAACCTCCTGCTTTTTAATTTGAATTTTTAGAAACAGATCATTTTTGCTTAACGACCCAATTATTTTAGATTTGCATCGACAATTTTAAAAATTAAACATTTATTAAGAATTTCCTTTAGATTATATCACTAAAATATTGTTTAACCTTTGTAAATATGCTACAAACTAATTAACAGCGTTTACCTCCCGTTGCACGACTTGTCCTGACTATAAAAAGGGGTGGTTCTCATGCAAAAGCAATATGGTATTACTGTTCGCGAAGCGCTCTCTTTAGATGTTGTGGACCGTTTGAAGCTAGTTGGAGGCGAACGTGGCCTTGATCGGGTGATCAAGCTGGTTAATGTCATCGAAGTCCCGGATATTATGGACTGGCTGATTGATGGAGAGTTTTTATTGACCACAGGCTATTCATTCCGTGAATACCCGGAACTGATGAAATCACTGATTCCCCGGATGGATGAGACCAGCAGCGCCGCTCTGGCCATTAAGACCAAGCGTTACATGTCCGAGATACCCGCTGAAATGATTGAAAGCGCTAATACCCATGATATCCCCCTTTTGGAAGTCCCCTTTGACCTTTCTTTCTCTGAAATAATTGCCCCGATTCTCGGTGTTGTCTTTAACAAGCAGAATAAAATTCTGCAAAAACTGGAGCAGGCTCATAATAAATTAATGGATCTTGCTTTAAACGGCAGCCCTTTGGAAGAACTATGCAAAGAAACAGGAAAACTAATCTCAAATCCTGTTGCAATCGCAGACCGGGAAGGGTTCATTATTGTCAACGATGACTGCCCGGATAAATACAAGTTCGAACTCTTTTTCTCTGATGGCAGCATCGAAATCAAGAAAGAAAAGCTTCGTTTCGGCAACATTAAAGAAGTCAAGTATTCTCTCGAATACACCTCCGAAACTGATATTCCCTTGACGATTAAAGCGCTGCGGATACCGATTATCGCTGATAAATATCAGTACGGCCACATGGTGGCTATTGTCAATAACCCTGTTTTCGAACCCGATATTCTGACCATGGAAAGAGCAGCTACCATAGCGGCGCTTGAATTTACAAAGCGCAAGGCGATCTATGAAATTGAAAAGAGTTATTATAATGATTTTCTGGAGATTTTGCTTTCCTGCGATTTTGAAAACAGCGGTGAAATTGTCAGCCGCGGCAAGGTGTTTAATATTAACTTAGAACTGCCGACAGCTGTAATTCTCGTTAATGATAACAGTGTTGATCAGATCACTGAAATAAAGCAATATATGAATATAAACGGATCTCGTTCAAAGGAAAGCCTGCTCAAATTGATTAATATATTCTTCAAACAGGCCGGCGTTGAGAATTTCATTGCCGGCATCAAGGGAAACAACATTGTCATCGTCGGAAGCATCAGTGGCGGTAATCCCAACGCCCACCTGAAAGAGATCGTGACTGATCTGGCTAATTACTTAAACGCGACCCTTCGTTCCGGAGATTCGCTTAATATCGGGGTAGGCAGGAACTATTCCGACCTGCGCAAGATTAGCCGCAGTTTGGAAGAAGCGCGGGAAGCACTTAGAATTGCCCAGCTTTCCGATCGAACCCAGGTTGTTTTCTATGATAATCTTGGTTTTTATAAAATACTAAGTGAGAAAAACCGCGGTGATCTTGAGAGTTTTGTGCACGAACTTCTACAACCTGTCTTTGATTATGATCAAACCCGCAAAGGGGAGTTAGTGAAAACACTCGAAACTTATTACGACACGAATCGTAACCTGAAGCTGACTTCAACCAAACTATTTACTCATTATAATACCGTGCTCTACCGGATCCGGAAAATTGAAGAGCTGACCGGTATTAGCCTGGATAACCCGGAGGATTCGCTTAATTTAGAAATAGCCGTTAATATACTAAAACTTTTCCGCAGCCAGAAAGTGTGATTATTTTCCCTGAAAACCATCCCGGATAATCACCCAGTACCAAGGCTCAAAACAGTACTATTAAAAAAGAGAAGCAGGTCGAATACCTGCCTCTCTTTTTGTAAAAACTGCATTTCAATTTAAAGATTTATTTCTTTTCACCAAACATGTGCAGACCGCGCTCTTCATCTGTCCCGGGGATGATGTTGTCGAGAATTAATCCCAGGATTGCAGTTACGGCCATACCGGTCGATCCGATTGATACCACGATGTTAGAAAGCCACTGCGGTTCAAAGGATACGCCGGCTGTCTGGAAGTAATAGGGCAAACTCAGACCCATGAAAAGAATAAAACCGATGATCATCTGGTTACGCATCGAGTGCATATCAGCTTTAGCCGAGTTGCTGAGACCGATTGATGCGATTAAACCAAACAGGGTGCAGTAAAGTCCACCGACAATAGCCCCGGGAATGGTAGCGACCAGGCCGCCGAACTTGCCGATGATCCCCATCAGAATCAGTATTACCACACCGATATTAACAACATAGCGGCTTGCCACTTTCGTCAGACCGACCAAACCGATATTCTCGGTGTAGCTGGTGCTGGCCAGACCGCCAAAGAGGGCGCCGACAAAGCAGCCTAACCCTTCCATGCCGATACCGCGGCTGATCTGCCTATCGGTAAGTGGCGGTCCCTCTGCTGCTTCATTAATAGCATGATAATCCCCGTAGGATTCGATCATCGAAGCCAGGTAACCGGCCAAAATGATCAGCACGAAGCCAATTTCAAATTTGGGCATGCCCCAGGGCAGAACCCAGCCGCCCGGACCCCAGGGAAGACGGATCCAGGGAGCGTTTCTTACGGCATCGAAGCTTACTTCCCCGAGGATAATGCCGAGGACGTAAGCGACAATGATCGCTAACAGAATCGGGAAGAGAGCAAAGAACGGTTTTTTCGGTCCTAAAATAAGTGAGAAGAAAAATGCGAATACGATAACGGTGATAGCCAGCCACCAGTTTGCGGCAGCAAGCGGAGCGCCGGCCTGGTAAAGAGCTAAACCGATCATAGCGATAACTGGACCGATAACAACCGGGCTGACGAATTTCTGCAGTTTACCGATCAATCCGGTAAACCCGACTAGCATCTCCACGATTGCACCGAGCAGAATAGCACCGGCGATATACTGCATCGACATCTCCATGCCTCCGGCAACCGTCAAACCGATAATTGCAAAGAATGGTCCTAAAAATGAGAACGATACACCCTGGATAATCGGCAGTCGGGTTCCGAAGTTAACCTGGAAAAATGTTGCAATACCAGATGCGAGCATAACTGATGCGACGAGAATAGCAATTTGTTCCGGTGTTGCACCGAGAGCCGGCGCAATAATCAGCGGAACCGAAACAGTGGCGCCAAACATGGTTAGCACGTGCTGGATACCGAGACCTAATGCTCTGCCAAATGGCTTTGGTACTTCATCCAGCGTGTAAACCATAGTCCTGCCTTCACTCATACTTTTAGTCCTCCTTCTAAGATATTAAAATACAAACTGCCTGCCTTTCTAGTTCTTCCTATCACCTCCTTCAAGTTTTTGCTTAACCAAAGATCAACATATACTGAATCTATGAACTTAAAAGATTTAGTGAATACTGTTTTTTCTTAATTTTAGTTAATTCAATGGTCCGCATCAAATACCTTTATTACAAGTAAATAATTTTAAAGCTAATTTTTTGTGTTGATTATCTAAATATCTTTTTTTTCAGCAGCGCTGAAAGCGTCGCTGTTACCGCTATCGCCAGATCATAGCCGGTTCTGGAGCCAATTTTCAGCACTTCTGCAAGAATTGCCGGCTCATAAACACCGCTGTTGATTGCCTCAAGATACCTGATCAGCGGTTCTGCGGTTAAACCCCGGCATCCTGTATCGATCATATGCCAGCCAAACAAGCCGGTCAGAGTTGAGAGCTCTTTCATTTCTAACTGTACTAGCCTGAAAAAATCTTTTCCCGGCTTACCGCAAGCACTAAAGGCAATCAACGCGCCATGGATTAGATCATCACCGCTGGGAGTCAGACCATGACCCATCCCGCAAATATTTCGACAATATTTAATCAATTCCTGCCTCTTTTGATAAATCAGTGCGTTAATTATAGAAGAAAAGCTCTGGGCAATAGCCTGTCGGTAATAATCCTCTCCTCCGTTACAATTCAGCAAAACCGCTGCCGGGGTAGGTATATCGTTACTCTTCAGTAATTTTTCATAACAATTCAGAACAGTCAATGATGCATTATCGTTTAAAGCATTGAAAAAAACCGGAGCAAAGGATATTTTTTCTCCTGTGCACCGGTCAATAACCAGCTTAACGGACTCGGTTTCGATAAAAAGTTGGTGATGATCATACCAGCCTGCAGCTATTTGCTCAACCTGGCGTGAGAATAACCTGAAACTTTCATTTGTAAGGCCGATCGATGCCGGGCCTTTGGACAGATCCTGATCAGCAACGAATAGCAGATGCGGTCCGCCATCAACCTGAAAATTGACTACATGCTGATGAATCGATAGCGGACTCAGTGTATGACGGCCCTGATCAGAGTCGAGATCAAGCGCCTGCCATTTTGCTGGTAAGGTTTTATATAACACCTTTTTCCCGTAAATCACTGATTTCTTTTTGTGTTAACCCAAGGCTGACTAAGATTTCCTCTGTATGCTGGCCAAGTGTTGGCGGTGGCAGGGTAACGGCGCCGGGAGTAAGGGATAGCTTGGTCGGAACGCCAATCAGCTTGACTTTACCGGCCAGTGGATGAGCTGTTTCGACAACCATTTCGCGAATATCCACATGGGGATCAGTCAGGACTTGATCAATGGTCCTGATCCTGCCGCAGGGCACCCCGGCTTTTTCCATTATCTCCACCCACTTTTCGGTGGTTTTCCGCCGGGTGAGATCTTCAATAATAGCCTTCAACTCAGCCGGATTCTGGTTACGGCTTTTCATATCAGCAAAGCGTGGATCTTCATTAAGTTCTTCCTTCCCCAACGCTTTGATAAAACTCTCCCACAGGCGCTGGTTGCCGACCGCAAAGATCACGTAACCGTCTTCTGTTTCAAAACTCTCGTAAGGGGTGATCATTGGATGCCGATTGCCAACGCGGCCTGGTGCTCTACCGGTTGCCAGAAAATTGCCCGCCTGATAAGTTAATATAGCAATGATCGAATCCATCAGCGACACATCGACAAACTGACCCTTGCCGCTTCTATTTTTTACCAGCAATGCCAAAAGTATACCCTCGACAGCATGAAAACCACCTAAAATATCGGCGATGGCCACCCCGAGGCGTTGAGGCGGACCGTCTGGAAACCCGGTGATACTCATCAAACCAGCCTCGCCCTGGATCATAACATCAAAACTCGGTTTCTCCCGGTAGGGACTATTATGGCCATAGCCGGTGATTGAACAATAAATAATATCTTCCTTTATCTTTTTTACATCTTCGTAGGTCAGCCCCATTTGAGCGGTAACCCCGATACGGAAGTTTTCGACGAACACATCAGCTTCAGCAATTAGCTGCTGTAAGATATCCCGCGCCTTTGCTTCCCTGAGATTTAAGGTGATGCTCTTTTTGTTGCGGTTAAAGGACATATAGTAAGCTGACTCGCCTTCCAGGAAAGGCGGTCCAAGTTCACGGGAATCGTCCCCCCTCCCCGGTGTCTCCACTTTAATTACGTCCGCTCCCATATCACCGAGTTTCATCGTACAGTAAGGCCCGGCGATAAAACGGCTCAAATCAACTACCTTTAATCCAGACAGTGGCTTGTCCATGGCCTCATCCTCCTTTGACTGAGCAACTTGTTTCTACAGTAAACTATTTATTCCTGCCAAAAAAAACTCCAGAATACCCCTTTTATTTCACGAAGCCGGGGTGTATAATTTAGGCAAACATAAGTTCGCCTTAAGGATGGTCTTCGTCTCGTGCGCAGCAGAGTTATTTTCCTCGCCGACATGGAATCATTTTACGCCAGTGTGGAGGCAGCCCGCAATCCGTACCTGCGTGGCAAGCCGGTAGCGGTATGCGGCGATCCGGCCCTGCGGCACGGGATTATCCTGGCCGCCAGCCGGGAGGCTAAAGCCCTGGGGGTCAAAACCGGCCAGCCGGCCTGGGAAGCGCGGCGCATGTGTCCCTGGATTGTCTTTGTTCATCCGCACATGCAGCAGTACATTGATTATTCGCTGCGCATCACCTCTATTTTTGAACAGTTTACCGACCGGGTTGTACCCTACTCAATCGATGAGCAATTTCTTGATTTAAGCAGCTCACCATTCCTGCAGGGGTCGCCCCGGGAGATAGCGGCGATGCTGATCGAAAAAATCTGGGCTGAAACAGGAATCCGCTGCCGGATCGGCCGGGGTGAAAATCCGCTCCAGGCCAAAATGGCTTGTGACTGTTTTGCCAAAAAAAGAGCGGATCTGTTTTTTGAACTGAACAGCGACAATTACGCCTTTCACACCTGGCCGCTGCCAATCGGTTCGCTTTTCGGCGTCGGGCACCGCATGCAGCGCAACTTTCAGCGGATCGGTGTGCGCACCATCGGCCACCTCGCAGCCCTGCCCCGGGAAATGCTGCGCCGCCGCTGGGGCATCTGCGGCGAAGTCCTGTGGCTAAACGCGCAGGGTATCGATTATTCCTCAGTTGAACCGGATCAGTTCCAGGAACAAAAAGGCATCGGCCACATGGCAACCCTGCCCCGTGACTACCGCAAACAGCAGGAGATCGAACTGGTCTTGCTGGAGATGATCGAGGAGGTCTGTCAAAGGGCAAGGCGTCACCAAAAAATCGGTACGACCATTCATCTCTACTGCCGGGGGGCCGATTTTGATCACCCCTCCGGTTTTGCGCGCCAGAAAAAGCTGCCCGAAGCGACCGCAAATGCACTTGACATCTATCCGACTGTTTTGCAGCTCTTCCGGACGCACTGGGATCGCAAACCGCTGCGGGCTGTCGGTATCAACTTAAGCGGCTTGACAGTTTACCGTCAGCTGCGCCTGCCCTTTTCCACCCGCGGCGAAAAAGAAGAAACACTGGCGCGGATCGCTGATCAGGTCCGGGAACGCTTCGGAAAGACCAGTCTATTTCGCGCCTCTTCGCTGAGACCGGGAGCACAGCTTCTCCAGCGAGCCGGAAAAATAGGGGGTCATGACGCATGAGCAGGAAATTTAACCAGCAATTTGCCTGCAGCAGGATGATGCTGCCCGAGCACTGCGGCAACCTGCAGCAGCACGCTGCAGCCAAAGCGCGCTGCGAAGAACAGCGCAAACCGCTGGCTGATGAACAGCTGCAAGCGGAAAAACAGCAGATCCTCGAACAGGCTCTTCACGATCATAAAAACCTTCTTTTCACGCTCCTCACCGATTCGGGGCGCAGCAGTTTAAGCGGGGTGCCTTATAAATTAGACGAAAATGCCGGCACCATTTTTATCGATACCGGCAATGAAAAAAAGGTTATAATCAAGGCTTCCGCAGTAATCGGCCTGTCCTTTGAACTTTGATTCAGCGGCAAAGAGGCCTGCTACATGACGAGGGACATAATCGCTTTTTGGACATGCAGGCGGTTTTCGGCCTGATCAAAAACGATTGAACGTGGTCCATCGATCACTTCATCAGTGATCTCCTCTCCGCGGTGAGCAGGCAGACAATGCATCACCAATACATCTTCCCGCGCTTTTTCCAGCAGGGCGCTGTTAAGCTGGTAACGGGCAAAGCTTTTCAGCCGCTCTTCGTATTCAGCTTCCATGCCCATGCTGGTCCAGACGTCAGTATAAATAACATCTGCCGCCTGAACAGCTTCGACCGGGTCGTCCTGAATCGTGATCGTGGCGCCGGTCTGGGTAGCGTCAAGGCGCGAAAGACGGGTTACTTCGGGATCCGGCTCAAATCCGGACGGTGAGCAAATGACGATATGCATGCCTGCTTTAGCACCACCATACATCAGCGAATGAGCCATGTTATTGCCATCGCCGATATAGGCCAGTTTCAACCCTTCCAGTTTCTGTTTTTTCTCCCTGATTGAAAAAAGATCGGCTAAAACCTGGCAGGGATGCAACAGATCGGTAAGGCCGTTTATCACCGGAACCGAACTGTATTCAGCAAGATCAATTACGTCCTGGTGTGAAAAAGTGCGAATCATAATTCCATCCAGGTAACGGCTTAAATTTCTGGCCGTATCGGCAATAGTTTCACCACGGTTCAATTGCAGATCATTGGAGCTTAAAAAAAGCGCATACCCGCCTAACTGCCACATTCCTACTTCAAAAGAAACTCTGGTCCTGGTGGATGACTTCTGAAAGATCATTCCCAGAGTTTTCCCCTTCAAGGGATGATAAATCTCACCCAGCTTATTTTTCATTTTCAAAATGTGAGCTGTATCTAATACCTGTTCGACTTCTTCCCTGCTCAAATCATGAATTGAAAGCAGATCTTTTCCTTTCATATTAACAGCCATTTGCCATAAACCTCCTGTTTTTATAACATTTCTACAGCACAGGCAATACCCTGTCCTCCGCCGATACAAAGTGTGGCAAGACCCCGCTGGACTTCTCGTTTATGCATCTCATGCAGCAGGGTAACAAAGATACGCGCTCCGCTGGCCCCAATCGGGTGACCGATAGCAATCGCACCGCCGTTAACATTAACAATTGAGGGATCAAAACCGAGTTCCTGTGAAACTGCTAAAGCCTGCACCGCAAAAGCTTCATTTGCTTCAATCAACTGCAGGTCGCTTACCGACCAGCCGGCTTTTGCCAGAGCTTTTTGGGTCGCCGGTATCGGTCCGGTTCCCATGATCGAGGGATCCACTCCCTCTGACGCAAAGCTTTTTATCCGGGCAAAAGGCTTTAATCCAAGTTCTTTTGCCTTATCACTGCTCATTACTACTATAGCTGCTGCACTGTCGTTTATACCCGAAGCGTTGCCCGCTGTCACAGTGCCGTCTTTTTTAAAAGCAGGTTTAAGTTTGGCCAAAGAGTCCATATTAGTCATCCGGGGGTGTTCATCTACAGCAAAAACAAGAGGATCGCCTTTTCTCTGCGGCACCATAACCGGTACTATTTCATCTTTAAAACGACCGCTTTCAATCGCCTTTTGCGCTTTTTCCTGACTTTCTAAAGCAAATTGATCCTGCTGTTCACGGGTTATATTAAATTTTACGGCCAGGTTTTCTGCTGTCATTCCCATGTGGTAGTCGTTAAAAGCGCACCACAAACCGTCTTTGACCATGGAATCGATCATCGTGCTGTCACCCATTCTCAACCCCCAGCGGGCTCCAAAATTGAGGTAAGGAGCGGCACTCATGTTTTCCGTACCTCCGGCGACGATAATATCAGCATCCCCGGCAGCAATGATCGATGCCGCAAGCGTAACACTTTTCAAACCAGACCCGCAGACTTTATTGATGGTCAGACATGGGGTTTCGATCGGCAGCCCTCCTTTCAGGGCAGCCTGGCGGGCAATATTCTGTCCGAATCCGGCTTGCAGCACACAGCCCATGATCACTTCATCAACCTGTTCTGCTTTAACTCCGGCTCGTCCAAGCGCTTCTTTAATAACCGTGGCTCCCAAATCTACCGGGCTGATGTCTTTAAGTGATCCGCCGAATGTTCCAACTGCTGTCCGTACTGCACTGATCACAACAACTTCTCTCATAGCCTGTCCCTCCTGCTGTGTACTGCGCTTAATTTTAAATTCTTCAATATTATTCCCTGCCGATTATATAACGGTAAGGGTCTACTTCACTGCGTAAAATATTCAGCTCATCAGTGCTTGGTGGATCGCTTTCCGTCAAGCTGTCTGACCAGAGAAGTTCAAATCCGGTATTCTCGCTAACTGCTTCTCTGGTAATACCGGGGTGCATGCTTTCAACCTTCATCCTTTTAGTCTCTTCGTCGAAACCGATCACACAGAGATTCGTAATCACTTTATACGGACCGCTGCCGGCCGGCAGACCGGCTTCTTCCCTTGCTCCTGGACCGGTTAGGTAACCCGGAGTTGTTACAAAATCGATCTTTTCCGTAAAACGTCTCTGATCCTGGGGGGTTATCATCATTGTCTTCCAGCAGAGTGATCCAAGATCATTGGCGCCACCGCTCCCGGGAAAGCGGACTTTCGGAGTCTTATAATTATCTCCAATCATGGTGGAGTTTATATTGCCATATTGATCAATTTGAGCACCGCCTAAAAATGTGTAATCGACCAGGCCTCGCTGGCAGGTTTCCATGATTTCAGGCATGCTGCTGGCGGCTAACGCCCTGTAAAATGTCCTTGAATCACCAACCGAAATGGGCATTGACGGCAGAAGAGGTCCTATACCGCCCGCTTCAAACATGATCATCAGGCGGGGAGAATACAGCTTCTGCGCCAGCATAGCGGCCGCACAGGGGGCACCGGTTCCAACCACGACAATACTGTCATCTTCAAGATAACGGGAAGCCAGACAGATCATCAGCTCCATGTCATTATATTCCATAATTTATTACCTCCTAAAGATCGGTATCGGTATTATTTTTCTACCATATTTTCTTGGTATCTCAGTTCCTGCAATCTTGCCATACCGCCAACCTGATCTAAGTATCCGTTAAAATCTTTTACATCATAGATATAACGTTTCAGAAAAGCTTTAAGCTCATCGGGATCATTTTCTGCTTTCAGCCAATCACGCAGATGGTCCTCGTCACTGAAATACTCGTAGGCCATGTTCCCGGGATAACTGCCAAAGGGCACTTCGATCACGGCATCAACTAAATAATAAGGGATAACCGTACGCGTCGGCTCACGGCGAATAACCAGGTTCGGCACCAGTCTTTCAGTGGTTATGATCAGTCTTTTAGCTGCCCTGGCCAAATCACTGTCAGCTACCATTATCCCATCAATCTGACAGTTGCCGTAAACATCAGCCCGATGAACATGGATAATCCCAACATCGGGAAATAAAGCAGGGACGGCCAGGTACTTGGTACCGGTAAAAGGACATTCTATTTCCATGGAAGCGCTATATTTTTGTGTATCGGTGCCAAGCATACAGCGAACTGGCATAAATGAAATACCCATCGCCGCTGCTTTATAGCGCCAGGTCAGGGCCGCGTTGGTCCATTCTGTTGTATCAATTTCACCGCTTTCAATTGCTTTGCGGGCAATTTTTGAAAGACCCCGGGCCTCGAGGCCGACAACATAGGCAACATCACACCGGTTAACACATTTTCCAGCAACCAGGATCTGAAAATCGTGGGTTGCCGTATGTCCGGCCAGGCCTAAGTTTTTCTTTCCCTGCCTGACCATTTCGTGCAGCACTGCTGTCGGGATACGGTTGGCGCCAAAACCACCAACACCGATATAATCTCCGTCATTAATTAAACTTTTTACCGCATCTTCAACCGACATCGTCTTTTCAATCATTTTACGCGGCTTCTGATCACGAAAGTATACCCTTGCCCGGTCAGCATCCGGATCAGTGTAAATTTTACCGCATCCTGCCGGTTTATAGGTAACGTTTTTTTCTTTTAACAGTTCTGTGAAATCGGTCACGAAAACCACCTCCCGTTTTGATGACAGCTAGGCTGAACTACACTATCTTATTCTCTAGCTCCATATTATTCCCTTCTACATGATGATCAGTTTTTACCGTTACGATTCTTACACAATGTCCACAAGAAGTTTTCAATGACTGAGAAAGGATGCAGGATCTTTTCAAAGGAACAGATCACTGCATCCTCATCTCCAGTCAGCAGAGCTTTCACGACTAAGCGCTTTTATTCACTAAAACCCTAACTTTCCTCTAAACCAAGGATACAAATACTGCAAACATTCTGGGCAGGAATGCCCCCCAGATTATGAGTTAGGCCTAACTTCGGGTTTTTTACCAGCCTATCTTCAGGCCAGCGTCTGAGCAGCTGATTATATATTTCATAGATCATTCTTAACCCTGAGGCGCCGATCGGATGGCCAAAGCACTTTAGTCCACCATCAGGCTGACAGGCCACTTCACCATCGAGATCGTAAAAACCACTGAGGATATCTTCCGGCGCCTTTCCCGGTGGAGAAATCATCAGATCTTCCATGGTAACCATCTCGGTAATTGAAAAACAGTCATGAACTTCGATCATTCCCAATTCCTGGCGCGGATTGTTAATACCCGCTTCGGCATAAGCTTTGCGGGCAGCATGCTGCGTTGTCATTAATCCGCTGCCATCCCAGCGATTGTGAATCAACTCTTCACCGGAGCTTACAGAAATCTGCAGCGCTTTAACGGTAACCAGCTCCTGTTTTGGCTTTAACTTTGCTGCTATTTCCGGCGTGGTAACAATTGCCATAGCTGAGCCGTCGCTCACTCCGCAGCAATCGAACAAGCCAAGCGGGTAAGCTACAAATGGCGATTCGCATATCTGGTTGGTGGTAATCTCTTTACGCAGATGCGCTTTGGGATTTTTAGCTCCATTCTGATGGCTCTTCCATGATATGTGGGTGATTGCTTCTTTAACCTGGTCCATCGGCAGATTGTACTTTGCTGCATAAGCTGTGGCCAGTTGGGCGAAAAGACCTGGAGCTGTCGCATTGGGGCTAATTAACCTCGCCAGCTGTCCGAAGATTGGTGAATCCGGTAATCCTCCGTACCCAACATCTTTTAGTTTTTCCACTCCGGCAGCCAGTACAATATCATATGCTCCGGATGCGACCGCGTAGCAGGCTCCGCGGAAAGCTTCAGTACCGGAAGCACAGAAATTTTCCACCCTGGTAACCGGAATATAGGGAAGATGCAAGGCATTGGCAATATAGCATCCACCTTTGCCGATGCTGATTTCGTCAATATGATTGCCAATCCAGGCTGCATTGATATCTTTCTTTTCCAAGCCGGCGTCTTCGATACACTCGAGAAACGCTTCCAGCAGAAGATCCGAGGAATCATCCTCCCACCGTTCTCCAAAAACCGAGCAACCCATGCCAAGAATGGCTACCTTATCTTTTATACCATCAGCCATTAACTGTCACCTCCCCGGTTGGGACTGCTTTCCAGAAATAAAATGTAGTATCGCGCTTCGGATCATAATACTTAATTCTGAAGGAAAAGCGGACGTTTTTTCCGACTGCGAGATCTTCCTGGATGCAATCGGTGAAATCAAACATACAGCGGCCACCGCCATCAAAGTCAACATTACCATAGATCGCCGGAGGATTTGTAGTTGCAGCCAGCAGGTCGGAAGTGAAGCTGACAATTTTGCCTTTTTTGTTCGAGAGAACAACCGGTTCCATGCGGTCAACTGCGCCACAATCCGGGTTTACGCAAACCCGTTGAGGTGGATACTGCTGGGTCCCGCATGCCAGGCAACAGGTCCCTTCCAGGCCTAGAATAGCCCGGCGGCTGCGCCAGACCAGCGACCAGCGGGTCAGTCTTTCCTCTTCACCGCGCAAACCGACATCAACCGGCAGCATTTCACGCCAGGTCAGGTATTTATAAAAGTTATCCAACTCCACCTGATTTAGGATCGAATCGGATACTCGTTGCCGCCCCTTTAAATTTCTGATTTCCTCTGTCACTTCAAAGATCAGCGCATCGCAGCCATTACCAAAACTGATCAGCAGCAGGCGATCTCCGGGAGCAGCATCTTCCAGGGCTCTGGCCAGCATCAGAAGCGGATGGGCAGATCCAGTGTCGCCGGCATCCATCATCAGGTCATCCTGGACCTGATCCGGTGAAAGGCCGAGCTTGCGATTGATATTTTTCCGGGCCCCGCCGTAATAACAAGGGTAGATTACTTTTTTAAAGTCCGTGAGCTGCAGCTGATATTTTTTTAGTAAGCCATCGATGGCCTGCGGAATTATCTGATCATAGCCCAGATCCCTGATCCAGCGTTCTTCCCATTGCCGGTCATATTTTGAATTAGAACCCCGCAGGTGATCAACAAAATCACAAGCCAGTGAGTAAGAACCTCGGTAAGCGGCGATAACCTTCTCACCGCCAACGAGAACTGCTGCTCCACCGTCACCAAAAACCATCTCCTGCACCGATCCGACTTTGCCCATCCGGCAATCTGCCGCACAGGCCAAGGCTTGCCGGCCATCTTCACCGGCAGCATATTCCAGGGCAGCCAGCAGCGCTGCTGTGCCTGATTTTACGGATCCGCCGAAATCAGCTGTCCTGATTTCCTCACTGGTTGATAAAGCCCCTGCGATTAGATTGGCGCTCTGCCGCTCCCGGAAAGGAGCGGTAGTGGTAGCGAAATAGACTGCTCCCACCTGGCCTGGATCAAAACCCTGCAGGCATTTGGAACCCGCTTCAACTGCCATGGTAATGGCGTCTTCATCAAAATTGGCTACTGCTTTATCACCGGCAGCATTCATGATGATAGCCGGATTAAGCCAGCCCATAGCGCTGAAGATAGTCATCCTGTTTAAACGGAATCGTGGTATATATCCTGCATATGAGCATATACCAATCACCCTTTGTTCACCCCTTTATCAGTTTATTGGTTTAGCCAGACCGCTGCATTAGTAAGGCAATATTCTCCACGTTCGGCGGTCTTTGAGCGTATAATGATCTGGTCATCCTTTTCCTGCCACATTTCGGTCACAATCGTTTCCCCGGGGTAAACATGCCGGGAAAAGCGAACTTTAATCGCTTTGAATTTTTGCGGATCGTTATGACAAAACTCTTTTAGTACTGCCCGGCCGGCGAAGCCAAAAGTACAGAGACCGTGCAAGATCGGTTTTTCAAAACCACCCATTGCAGCAAAACCAGGGTCTGCATGCAGAGGGTTAAAATCACCGGAGAGTCTGTAGATCAGTGCTTGTTGGGGTAGCGTTTTCATTTCTGCTATTCGATCAGGCTTACGGTCAGGAGCATCGAATTCCGGTTCAGGCCCCCTTTCTCCGCCGAAACCGCCTTCACCGCGGATAAATGTGCTAAACCGGTTAAAAAATACTTTTTCACCTTTATTGTTCTTGGTCTCTACTTCAATTTCAATCAGCGCTCCCTTTCCTTTATCATAAATCGCTGCAATTTTGGGAAAGGAAGTCAGTGTTCCTGCAGTTGGAATCTCCCTGTTTAACTCCAGGTACTGTTCACCGTGAAGCAGCATGGCCAGATTAAAATCCATCCCTTCCATGCCAACAATGCTAAATAATGCTCCAAAAGGCGGAATAACCCCATAAGTCGGGATTACTGCCAGCTCACTTTCATAAACATATTTCAAGTCTTCAGGATCTGCTCCTGCACCGATACCGAGAGCATAGAGCATGATATCTTTTTGAGTATAATTAAACTCTAAGGCAGGAAGTTCTTTACCAACCAGCTTTGGATCGATCGGCATAATTTAACTCCTTTCTGATTTATATTTCACTTTATAATTTTAATTCAATTTAGCTCATACTCATTTTCGATAGAACTGTGCCAGCCTGCTCCATCGCTGAAGCAAATTCTTTTCCGCCTTCCAGGTTCATAATTTGTTCAAGGTTATCTACAATCATTTCGATCGTGATCTCTTTGTTCGAATCAAATACTACCCCGGGGCCTTCAACTACGGCAGCCCGGCTGAAATAGCCGCCGCCCGCGCTGATCATCTTTGCGGTTTCCGTACATTCTTCCGAACAAAGCCAGGCAACGACCGGCGCAACATAATCCGGCTTAACTTTTCCGATAACATCTTCGGGCATTACCGTAAAGGTCAGCCTGGTGCCGGCAGTCGGGACTATCGTATTAGCTTTTATGTTGTAGCGGGCCCCTTCCTGAGCAACACAGTTCATCATCCCGGCAATGCCCATTTTCGCAGCCCCATAGTTGGTTTGGCCAAAGTTGCCATAAAGGCCGGCAGCCGATGCAGTCGAAACAATCCGGCCATAGGTCTGGTCTTTCATAATTGCAAACGCCGCTTTCGTACAGTAAAAGGTTCCGTCAAGATGAACTGACATTATTTTCCTATAATCTTCCAGCTCCATTTTCAAAAGGCTTTTATCTCGCAGAATACCAGCATTGTTGATCAGAATATCTAACCGCCCATACTGATTAATCGCTGTATTAATAATATTTTGTGCGCTGTCCCATTCCGCCACACTGTCGTAATTGGCAACCGCTTCACCGCCGGCTGCTTTGATTTCATCAACTACCTGTTGAGCCGGAGTGGCGTCAGAGCCGCTGCCGTCAAATGTCCCTCCGAGATCATTGACCACCACTTTTGCTCCCCGCGATGCCAGCAGCAGGGCGTAAGCTTTACCGAGACCGCCTCCGGCACCGGTGATTACAGCTACTTTACCGTCAAATTTAATGGTTGTCATTAACATAGTACCCCCTTGGTTTAATGGTTATATTTAGTCTATTGCTTTGAACCCATTAAATCAATATTTTTAATCACCTATATATTTCGATAATATTATTAACAAGCGGCCTTATCTTTACTCATAAATAAAGGATATGTCTAGTTAACGTATAATAAGTATATAAATTTCTGTGCCAGTACTGCGGGGTGAAGATCGTGGAAATAGCGGCATCCGATAAAGTAATGAGAATTGGGGAGCTGGCGAAGAGATCAGGGATTAGTAAGCAACTGATTCATTACTACCTGAGGATGAAGTATCTTCATCCCCCAGTCTATAAAAACATAAATCAGGCTTATTATAGTCAACAGCATCTTGACTGCCTGTTATTTCTGAAAAAATGCAATGCAGAAGCAATTCCACTGGCGCATGCAGCGAACCTTTGGGAACAAAAATCCAAATTGCCATCCGTTCAAAAACTGAAAAGAAAAACCGGAAACTACTCGGATTCAAAAACCAGGGAACAAATCATTCAGAAGGCTTCGCAAATATTTCTCCGGAAAGGCTACAGTCAAACTACCATCGCTGAAATTATGGACAGCGTAGGAATTACAAAACCCTCATTCTACTATTATTTTAAGAATAAAAAAGATCTGTACATAACCTGTCTTAGCAGTATCTTTGATGCTTTTTCCAAGCGAGCGCTTGATAGCATCCGCCGGGAGAAAACACCGACGGGGCGTCTTGAAAAACGTTGGAAAGCCGGTCATGCTCACTCCAGCAGGGTTTTAACATCAATCAATTTGCTGAAGGATTCACTGCGTCAGGATGATATTGAAGAGCGTTTGCGGGCAGAAGAAATCTTGAGAAAGGCCTGGGTCGATCCACTGGCTAAAGATCTGGAGAGGGGTATAGTCAGGGGTGATTTCAGGCCGGTTAACAGTGAAATTGCCAGTTTCGCCCTTATTTCACTGCTTGAAACTTTCTCCTACAGGGATATTTTAGATGCGAAGTATGGCCCTGACCAAGTTCTGGAAACGGTTTATAGTCTAGTCTTGCATGGGTTATCTAAAAAATCTTGATCACAGAGTAATCAACAAACCAGATTTGACCTTTAAGCAATAATTAAGGCGCCCTATTACAGAGGACGCCTTAATATTATGGTGCGAGCGAGAGGACTTGAACCTCCACGGGCGTTAAGCCCACTAGGTCCTGAACCTAGCGCGTCTGCCGTTCCGCCACGCTCGCAAGATTGGCCCGCCTTGTTATTATACCGACTCTGAAAGCGCTTATCAAGTAGCTGCAGTAAAAATAGTTACCGGTCATCCTTTGTTTCCGTCGGCGCAATAATCCTTAACGCACCGGCCTTGACACTTATCTGCACCGGGAGCTTACCGGTAATCTCTCCATCGATGTGCAGAGGAACCTGGTGATCTGCTTCGATATGAACCTCTTTTACTTTGGCTGAGATAACTGCCTGGTGGTTAAGATGTCTCCCAACCATAGCCTGAAAGGCCAGTAAAGTCGTCTCAGGATTATTGAGTTTGCGAATAATGATCAGATCAAGTTTACCATCATCAATGGCGGCATCGGGTGCGATCTTAAATCCTGCTCCATAGTAAGGCCCATTGGCTGCCAGGATCAACAGGGCGTCATGCTGTAGCGCTTCCCACTCTTGGCCTGCTATTTTTGCACTAAAATGATCAAAATGCTGCAATTCATCAAAGAAGGCCATCAGGTAAGCAGTATAACCTTTAACTTTCCTGTACTTGTCGGATGCCATTTCGGCTACTGCCGCATCAAAACCAATTCCAGCAACATTCAAAAAGTATGATCCATTGATCACTCCAAGATCGATTTTCCGAGGCTGCCACTGTCCCAGGCCATATAAAGCACTTTGCCACTGCCCCGGCAGACCGCAACCACGTCTGAATCCATTTCCTGTTCCAAGAGGTATCACTGCAAAGACAGTTTGATCGGGCTCGATGCCATTAACAACTTCCCTCAGCGTTCCGTCTCCGCCAACGGCAACAACAAGCTCAGCCCCTTCTCGCACTGCCTTTGCAGCCAGATTACTACCATCCCCATGAAAGCGGGTAAAATAAACCTTGTATCGTTGTCCGGAGTAATCCAACAGTTCGGCAATTTGCGGCCATACCTTCCCTGCATTTCCTGCGCCGCTGGTCGGATTGACAACAAACGCCGTATTGTAGGGTATATTAATCGGCCGGCCTGATATATTCATTGTGTTCTTCAGCCTTAAAGATTATTTTTTATCTTTTTCCGATTTTGCATCTCCAGCTAATGGCAACAAGTGTCTCAACTCAATGGGCAGCGGAAAAGCGATAACCGAACCCTGCTGACTGGCTATCTCAGGCAGAGTGCGTAATAAACGGACATAAAAACCGCCTTCTTCAGCGTTAAGGATCTTCGCCGCTTCGGCAATTTTCCCGGCTGCTTCCTTTTCGCCCTCAGCCTGGACGATGACTGCCCGCCTTTCCCGCTCAGCAGTAGCCTGCCTGGAGATTGCTTTTTGGAGAGCTTCGGGAATACCAACGTCTTTAATTTCTACAGCCGTTACTTTAATTCCCCATGGATCGGTAGCCTCATCTAAGATACTCTGAATTTTTAGATTCAGCTTATCTCTTTCCGAAAGCAGTTCGTCCAGTTCAGCCTGCCCGGCGACACTTCTAAGTGTAGTTTGAGCCAGTTGTGCAGTCGCCATTTTGTATTCCTCAACATTGTTTACCGCCCGGTTAGGATCAACTACCCTGTAATATACAACCGCATTTACATTAGTGGTAACGTTATCCCTGGTGATCACTTCCTGCGTAGGAACATCCAGCGTTATAATCCGCAGCGAGATGCGGACAAAACGATCGATGATCGGGATTACAAACACAAGGCCCGGGCCTTTTTCCCCAATCAGACGACCGAGGCGAAAAACAACCAGCCTTTCGTACTCGCGAACTACTTTTAAAGCTGAAGTCACAAAGAAAACTAAAATTATAATAATAGGTACCAGTAAACCGCCGCTAAAAATAAGATCTAACATCGTAAGTCCCTCCTTTTAATTTGAAAACATTATTCCTTCGTTAAAACTTCAACATCCGCCCCGGATGGCTTGACCCAAAGCATTAACGTATCGGCGCGGACAATTTCAACCTCAGTTCCGACGGGAATAACAGTCCCTTCAGCGCTTCTTGCTTTCCAAAGTTCCCCCCTGGCCTTGATTGCTCCTTCCGGGTTTATTTCACTGACTACAACACCTTTAAGAGGAGCATTGAAATATGCGCTGCCGTCACTAAACCGGCGGCGGCTGTCAATAACACGCTGAATAATAAAAATGAGAATGATCAGCAGCCCGAGAACAGTTCCGACAACTGTAATCAAAAAAGTACTGTACCATTCCCTGGCCATTAACGGTTCCATTGGCAGCAATACAGCTCCGGCAACCATCGACAAAGCACCTCCTATGCCTAGTATGCCAAACCCGGCAGTAAAGAGTTCGGCTATAATCAAGCCCAATCCAACAATCAGTAAAACTATGCCGGTGGTATTGGTATCAAAAAGACCGATCCCGTAAATACCCAGAATAACCAGGATCAGACCGCTCACTTCCGGCACAATAGTCCCCGGGGCATTAAGGCCAAAATAGATTCCCAGAAATCCGATGATCAAAACCAGAAACGCAATTTGGGGATCGCTTAGCCAATTCTGCATACGCTCCCTGAGATTCATATCTTCGCTCATAATGGAAGCACCAGCCGTTTCAAGGCTGTAAATCCGCCCCTGCTTCTCAACCTGCACACCATCAATGATGATCAGCAACTCCTGCAGATCGGCAGCAATGTAATCAATAATTCCGACCTCTAAAGCTTCCCGGGCATCAATGGTCAGGTTTTCAGTAACAAACCGTTCAGCAATTAATTCCGGACGACCCTTCTCTCTTGCGATACTGCGCAGGTGGCCGGCATAAAAATTAATGGTTTTTTCATCTGCTGATTCGGCCCCCTCCGGCGAAAAGGCAATTGGCTGTGCCGCGCCGACAGTAGTTCCAGGCGCCATTACTGCCAGATCAGCTGAAATTAGAATAAAAGCTCCTGCCGACCCGGCAATTGCACCTGATGGTGCGACTATGACGGCTACAGGAAGCCGGGCATTTAGAAATAGCTGATTGATCTGCAGGGTAGCATCAACCAGTCCGCCCGGTGTAGACATGACCAGCACAAATAGTTGGGCTTCTTCGGCTAAAGCGTTTTCAACCTGTCTCTGCAAATAGCTGTTTAAACCCGCAGTAACAGCACCGTCAAGTTCTACCACATAGACCGGCTGCGTGGCCGCTAAAACAGTTGGTACAACCGGTCCGGTTAAAACAAATAGCAATAAAAAGATTATCAGCAATATATTCAACTTAAAGCTTGCATTATTTTTCATGGCAATCCCCTCATCTAAATAGTGCTCTTGTATTAATTATACTGCTATTCGGACACTTTTTCAAAGATTGCAATTATCTTGCATTATGTATCATGCTTTATTCGCTAACGGTTTTTCATTGACCGGTAGGGGAGGATGTCTTATAATATAACCATATTAGTTATATTTAAGTGGAGAATCTAATCATGATCACCAAAAAAGCAGAATACGCCGTAATCATCCTGACTGAGTTAGCTTCTCATCCGCCGGGTACTACGGTAACAAGCAAAGAGATTGCAGCACGACGCTCAATCCCGGTAAATTTAGTGGTTCAGCTTTTAGCTGTCCTGAAGGATGCAGGCTGGACCAGCGGAACCCGCGGCCCTGCCGGTGGTATTCAGCTGATAAAAGATCCACAGGCTATAAACCTAAGGCAAATAATTGAGGCGGTTGATGGTCCGATTGGTATTACACGCTGCCTTTTCAGCAGTACACCCTGTCGTGATCAGTCTCACTGTTCTTTACGTGGTATCTGGTCAAAAGCTCAGCAGGAAATGTTGAAAGTCCTTGAAGATGCGACTGTTAAAGATATGGCGGAAGCGGCTGTCGTTGAGTGTTAATCCGACAGCCGCAATTATAATAATGCTTCTTAAATAATCTTCTATTTTACAGTTCCGTCAACCCCGATGATCACTTCTGCAAGAGGAGTGTTCACATTTGCTTCGGCCAGGGCAGACTTTACCAGGCGTGAGATACCAAAGCAGCAGCCAACTTCCATATGAACAAGAGTGATACTATTGAGCTTGTTATTTTTAAAAATCTGGACCAACTTCTGGTGATAGGCCCCCACATCATCAAGTTTAGGACAACCGATCACGAGCGATCTCCCTGCTAAGAATTTCCGGTGAAAATCTGCATAGGCAAAAGGTACACAGTCTGCAGCAATCAGCAAATCGGCTCCCTGTAAAAATTTAGACTGCGGATTAACCAGGTGCAGCTGCACCGGCCAGTGGCTGAGTTCAGCTTCCGGCTCATAACTGTTACCGGCAGAATCTGTATAGTGTACCGTTCCGGCAGGAGGTTTTAAATCCTGAACCACTGCGCTTCCACAACAAACACTGCACTCGCCCTCTTCTTCAACCGGCACTGCAGTATTTTCCAGCTTTTCAAGGTGCTCTTCTACTGCTTTTTCATCAAAAGGATCCGCTTCTCTTTCAATAATAGCAATGGCTCCCTGGGGACATTCGCCTAAACAATTTCCCAGGCCGTCACAATAGATTTCTTTGACCAGCCTTGCTTTCCCGTCAACAATCTGCAGTGCCCCTTCGGCGCAAGAAGGAACACATAGACCACAGCCGTCACACTTTTCTTCATCAATCTCGATAATTTTCCGCAATATTTTTTCCATCTGGACTCCTCCATATCTGCTGTTAAATCATAATCCTGCTAAGCGGTTAATATTCAGGCAAGCTGCTTGGCTTTAATCTCATCAAGCAGATTTATAACTGTTTGTGCTGCTTTGCTGGTCAGATCATTTTCTTTGATCATCTCAGCCAGATGCACTGTTTCGCTGGCTACCATTGGCGGCATCGCTAAATTGCTGCCAGTTGACTTTAAATAATCGACCGGCGAATCGATCAGCTCAAGACGTAGAAGAATTAAGGCCAAAACATTGGCTATTATTGGCGGCAGATCAATCTTTTCTTTTGCGCATATTTCTTCTGCTCTTTCAAAAACTGCCTTCACCTGATCTACTACTTCAGGGAAACAGTTCGCTTTAGAAATCAATTCGTCCTCAAGGGCAAGCCTGATTGACTTTGTCTTCAGTCCTTTCGCCCCGGAACCTAAGCACTGTTCTGCATATGAACACCACTGCGCACAACCCATGTCAAACCGGGGATTAGCTACCCGTGTTTTGCAATTAGGACAGCGCAAACGTATATCTGTCTTGAAAAATTCGATTGACTCCCCGCACTCCGGACATTTTTCTTCATAAACATCCTCTGCTGTCCAATAGCGCATATCCTGCCCCGGGCATTTTTGGGCAAACATTATTGATCACCGCCTTTTTATATTACTAACTAAATTAGTTATATTTATTATAAATCAGCTCTTTCTTAAATGCAACAAAAAAAGCGACAAAAATGCCGCTTTAAAATAATTAATGATAACAACTGTAGACCGGAATAAGCTTCAGTAATGATCAGCCTAGTCGTATAAACAATCTTCGTGAGGCAATGCATACTCGCAAAGTTCGTTGTTCTTAAAAAATAATTTCATTTCTCTTTCAGCACTGGCAGTTGAATCAGAGCCATGAACAATATTTTTTCCGGTGAAGACGGCGAGATCCCCCCTGATCGTTCCCGGTACAGCTTTACTTGGATCCGTTGCTCCAATCATTGAACGCACCAGTTCGACTGCCTTATCTCCCTCCCAGATCATCGCTACAACCGGTCCGGAAGTAATAAATTCAATCAATCCATTATAAAATGGCTTTCCCTGGTGTTCTCCATAATGCCGGGCAGCGAGATCACCGCTGATCAGCATAAGCTTCATAGCCACTAGCTTTAAGCCCTTACTTTCCAAGCGGCTGATAATATTTCCAACCAGAGCGCGCTTAACACCATCCGGCTTAACCATTAAAAAAGTTCTTTCCCTTATATCCATTAACAGTCTCCTTTCTCCAGCGCTAAAAAATAGTTATTAAATTATGATCATCAATAACCCTGGATTCAGCAGCCAGCCTTTTCCTAATATCCTTTGGCAATGAAAACATACTTCTGGCTGTCTCACCATCAAAATAGCGCAAATCTAAACCCCGTTTTTTAATCAGGCGGTTAATAACCTCCGCTTTGGGAAACTCGTTCTCCTCCGCCCCGGCGATGATGAAGCCCCACTCGGTATTAAAAGAGGCGATGAATGAACGATAGGAGAGGCTAAAGGGCATTACCCGGCGGACAGTATTGTAAATTGCGCTGTGCGCTTCAATAAACGGTAGACCGTAATCTCCCGCTTGCATTGAAAAAAGACCACCCGGGGCCAAATGCTTTTTAATCAAATCAAAATACTGTTGTGTAAAAAGCTTTAAAGCCGGGCTTGCTTCAACCGGCTCAGGCACATCGCTGATAATCACATCGAAGAGCTGATCAGTCTGTTCGAGATACTCCCGGGCGTCCATAAAAAGCAGCTCAAGGCGTTTGTCATCAAAACTGCCTTGGTGCCATGAGGTTAATAACTCCCTGCAGATCTCTACTACCTCCTGATCGAGATCGACCATTACCAGTTTTTCAACTGAGGGATGACGAAATACCTCCCTCAAAGTAGCTCCTTCTCCACCACCGGTTACCAGTACACGCCGAGGCGCCGGACAAACCAGCATAGCCGGGTGGACCAGCGCCTCATGATAAATGTATTCATCATATTCAGATGATTGAATTTTTCCATCCAGGATCAATATCCGCCCGAACAGTTCCGTATCAGCGACTTCGACTTGCTGATATGCTGTGCGCCTGCTTTTGAGGAAATTTGTAACCCCGAACATGTGGGCTGTACCGGGAGAAGTATGTTCAATAAACCATTTATGCTCATTAAAGGACATTTCCATACTCCCCTGCCAGTAAAGGCTTAATAGTTCGCTGCTGTTTTATGTTCAAGGTCAACGTCAAAGATACCGCGCTTGATTTCCCGGGCCGACATATTCTGGGCTGAGAAAGCTTGTTTCAAGTAGTTACAGGACACCCATGGATTGACGGTTTGACCACAGGTGAAAACGTCAACCGCAGCGTAGCCATACTCCGGCCATGTATGAATAGCCAGATGAGATTCTGATATGACAACTACGCCGCTGACGCCCTGGGGACAGAACTGATGAAAAACAGTTTCTCTCACTTCAGCCCCAGCTTCAATGGCGGCTTCCACCATGCGCTCCTTGATCAGCTCAAGGTTGCACAGTACATCCTGTGGACAGCCGTAAAACTCAGCCAAGATATGACGGCCTAAAGCGCTCATCTCTAATACCTCCTTTTAAATATTTTTTATCAGATGAAAAGCGTCAAGATACATTTTAACAAATTAATTGTAAAAGTCAATCAAACCCCTTTTGCAGTCAAATGCCCATATTAAGCTGTTTTCTGAAAGATTCAATTCTGCTTTTTTATCTTCATTGCGAAACCAGACTGGATTCTATACAATAAAAGATGAAACAGTACTAGTGCTTTAAATTGAAAGGTAATGCCAGATGAGCTCACTCGAATTTCTTTTTAACCCAAAACAGGTAGCCGTTGTTGGCGCTTCCCAGTCCCCCCAAAAAATCGGACATGCCATCATTAATAATATTATGACAAGCGGATACGAAGGCCTTATTTACCCGGTCAACCCGCGTGAAGCTGAAATTAAAGGGCTTAAATCTTACTGCAGTGTAAAAGATATCGGCGCACCGGTCGATCTTGCGGTGCTTTCTATCCCTGCTGACAAAGTAAATTTGGTTGCCCGTGAATGCGGTGAAATAGGGGTTAAGGGTTTGATCGTTATTACAGCCGGCTTTAAGGAGGTCGGGCGTGAAGGTTTAAAACTTGAGCAGGAACTTCTAAAAATCTGCAGCGATTTCGAGATGCGGATGCTCGGCCCAAATTGTGTCGGGCTCATGGACACTCACTCCCCTTTAAATGCTTCTTTTGCCAACGGCTTTCCAAACCGGGGCAATATTTCTTTTATATCTCAGAGCGGGGCAATGCTGGTTTCAATTCTGGATTGGAGTTTTGAAATGGGGATCGGTTTTTCCAGCTTTGTCAGCCTGGGCAATAAAGCCGATCTTAATGAAATAGATTTTATCGAAAACTGCGCTGATGATCCTCATACCAATGTAATACTCTGCTACATCGAAGACGTAACCAACGGCGACCGTTTTGTTAAAGTTTGTACTGAAGCCGCTAGAAAGAAACCGATTATTATTCTCAAGTCCGGAACCAGTACCGCAGGGGCTCAGGCAGCAAGTTCACATACCGGAGCCCTGGCCGGTAGTGACCGGGCTTATGATGCAGCTTTTAAGCAGTGCGGTGTTCTGCGGGCAAACAGCATGAACGATCTGTTCGATCTGGCCCGCGCCTTTTCTTCACAACCGCTTCCCCGCAATAATCGGGTAGCAATCGTCACTAATGCAGGCGGACCGGCCATCGTTACAACTGATGCTGTTGAGAAAAACGGCCTCAAAATGGCCCGTTTTACCAAGGAAACTATAGATTTTCTGCGTTCCAAACTACCGCCGGCGGCAAACATTTACAATCCTGTCGACCTGATCGGCGATGCCCGCAATGACCGTTATCACTTCGCGCTTGAAACCATCCTTCAGGACAAAAATGTGGACAGCGCCTTAGTTCTGCTCTGTCCGGCAGCTGTAACCGAACCTGAAGAAACGGCCCGATCTGTAGTTGAATTAAGTAAACGCTATACCAATAAACCGTTGATGGCAGTATATATGGGTGGAAAGTCGCTCCAGGCAGGAAAAAGTTATCTTACAGAAAATGGCATCCCAACCTTCACTTTTCCGGAACCATCAGTTCGTTCTTTAAAAGGCATGCTCAACTATGCAGAATATAGAAATAAACCCGCAATAAAAGATTCAGCGGAGTTTCCCGACATTAACCGTAATATTGCCGAAAATATCATTAAAAGTGTGCTGGCTGACCGCAGGGTGGTTCTGCTTGGGCATGAAGCTTCAGCGATGATGGCCGCATACGGCATACCGGTCAGTAAAAACATCCTCGCTGAAACTGAAGACCAGGCTGCAGAAATTGCTGATAGAATAGGTTTGCCTGTTGCTTTAAAAATTTCTTCTCCCCGTATCGCCCATAAAACCGATGTCGGCGGAGTTGAGATCGGTCTGCACAGCGAAATTGAAGTACGCAAGGCTTTTAACAGGATCATGGAAAAGGTAAAATACTACATGCCGGAAGCGCCTATCTACGGCATTGAAGTCCAAAATATGGTAGACGACGGAGTCGAAGTTATTGTTGGAATGTCAAGGGATATTCAGTTCGGGCCTCTAATCGTCTTTGGCCTTGGTGGCATATACGTCAATTTGCTGGAAGAGGTAACCTTTCGGCTGGCATCGGCCCTCAAAACACACGATGAAGTCGAAAAAATGATTGCCGAGACCAAGGCTTACACGCTATTAAAGGGATATCGGGGCAAAAAACCGGCAGATATGGAAGCCCTGATCGACTCAATCTTGCGCACAGCTTTGCTGGTAACAGAACTGGATCAGATAACTGAAATGGATATTAACCCGATACGTGTTCATGCCCGGGGTGTTACAGCCCTGGATGTAAAAATTACTATTGAAGAGAAAGAACATGAACTGCGAGGTGATCATAAATGAAAGCGATCTACTTTTCCGGAAAAGCCGGGGGCGGTAAAACAGCAACTGCCCTGGGAATAGGCCTGAAATTAAAAGATGCCGGTTATAAAATCTCATATTTTAAACCGATTGGCTTTCGTAAAAGCGCGGACAAAAAAAACGATGACGATGTTGTTCTGATGCGGGAAATTTTTGAGTTACCGTTCAGCAGCAGCCTGATCTCACCGGTAACGGTCAATGCCCATTATTTGACTGCCCACTTTCTAAAAGAACAGTCAAATATTTTACCGCGCATTATCAAAGCTTATACTGAATGCACAGAGGGCTATGATTTTGCTTTAATCGACGGCAGTTACGAACCATTTGTCGGTTCCAACCTGGGACTGGACGATTTTTCCCTGGCTTCGAAACTTGGCGCTGTTGCTTTACCGGTAATCCGGGCGGATGATGATTTCCAGCTAGATGAAAACCTACTTAATTTAAGCGCTTGGGCAGAGAAAGATGTTAGCATTATCGGCTGCATTATCAATAATGTTTCACAGGCACAGTGGAATAAAAGCAGCAGTATTTATAAAAACATTCTCGAAGAACGCGGATATCCGATTCTGGGAGTAGTTCCGCGCAGAATTGAAATATCTTCACCGACAGTTGCCGAGTTCTATGATGCACTTCACGGTGAATTACTGGCTGCGCCTGATCAGCTAAACCGGCTGGTCGAGGAAGTGATAATTGGAACTATGACCATTGAAAGCGCCTTAGGTTATCTACGAAGGGCGCCGAATAAAGCTTTAATAACCGGTGGCGATCGCAGCGATATGGCGCTTACTGCCCTGGAAACCAGCACGTCAGTCATCATTTTTACCGGCGGTCTTTACCCCGACGTCCGTGTCCTTTCTCAGGCGGAAGAAAAAGGAGTCCCGGTGATTCTTGTCCATGAAGATACTTATACAACCGTTGAAAACCTGCAGAGTGTTTATCGCAGCATTCACCCGAAGAACAAAGAAGCAATCGAGATTGTCCGGAGCAATATGGATCAATATGTGGATATTGAGCCTATTTTAAAATATGCACGCGATTGATTTTATCTCGACTTTTTACTTGTTTTCGTAGCGAACAATTTTGTTTTCCCAGGTTCTGATCATGATATAGTCTTTACCGCTGCTGACCAGGTATTCAGGAAGCATCGGCGTTTTCCCGCGACCCAGCGGAGCGTTAACAACGAAAGTCGGAACAGCAAGACCGGATGTAAAGCCACGGAGCTTCTCCATTATTTCTATGCCCTCTTCAACCTTGGTCCTGAAATGTGTTGTGCCTCTGACCGCCTTGGCATGGAAAATATAATAAGGCCGCACCATAATTTTCAGTAAATCCTGATTGAGTTTCCGGATCACATACGGATCATTGTTAACCCCTTTTAATAAAACAGACTGATTGCCCAAACTTACTCCCGTTCTGGCCAGCTTAAAACAGGCTTCGCGGGCGCGTGGTGTAACTTCCTGGGGATGGTTGAAATGGGTATTGACATAGAGCGGAAGGTGCTCAGATAAAATCTGACAGAGCTCATCATCAATGCGTTGCGGCATGGTAACGGGAGTGCGCGTTCCAAAACGCTTGATTTCAATATGGGGTATATCTTCCAGCTCATTTAAAAGCCAGGAGATCACCTTATTATCAATCATGAAACCGTCACCACCGGTTAAGAGGACATCCCTGACTTCCTTGTTGCGGCGAATATACTCAATCGCTTCTTCCAGCTCTGCCCGGGGCGTAACCAAATCATGTTCACCGATTGCCCTGCGCCGCTGGCAATGCCGGCAGTACATCGCACACTGGTTGGTAACCTTCACAATCAGCCGATCGGCATACCGACGGGTTACGGCCGGTGTGGGGGAAGTATATTCTTCCGCCATCGGATCTTCGTAGCCACCGTGATCCAGATATTCATTAAGTGAAGGAATTGACTGCATTTTTACCGGATCGTTCTTTACTTCGGGATCAATCAGACTCAGATAGTATGGTGAAATAGCCCAACGGTATTGGGATCCTGTTTTTTCAATCTCTTCCAGCTCAGCATCGTCAAGCGGTAAGAGCTCTTTTAAAACGGCGGTGTCTGTGATCCTGTTTTTGAACTGCCAATGCCAATTTCCCCAATCTTCATCGCTCGCTTTAAAATAGCTCTTGATTTTCTCCTGGTAATCTAAAATCTGCGGCCATCGTCCAAATCCGGTAGGGATAGTTTTTAAAGCTTCCTGGTAATCAGCAATGTTGCCCCTCAGCACCTCGGCTCGAAAAAAGGATTTCTGCTGTTTTTCATGTAGGGTTTCTTCAGCCATCCCTGTTATGACCTCCTCTTCTGTCATTTATTGACGCTCTCATTGTTAGTATATCGGTCAATATTTTCACTGTCAAAAAAAAGAAGGTTTTCTAAAGCCTTTTCGAGCTTGAAAACCTTCTTCGCTGTTAAATCTCAGATCGTTTAAGGCAACATATCCCAGAAACCTGATTTATGTTTACCATCCTTCATTTCAGTCGTATCCCAGACTTCTGCATAACCGTCCACGCGCATTTGGTCTTTCAGATAACCCGGGATTTCAAGTATTCTCTTGGTTGTTCCGCCAGTGTTCCCGAAATGATTGGTCATTTTCAGGTAATTGCCGTATGAACTCTGGCTGGATAAAATATCGTGTTTGATAAAACCGGTTTCGCCCGGATCCATTTCAACACCGGTGGCCATTTCCACACCCTGTTTAGGCAGATTAATAACAGACATGATCAATAATTTTTCATCTTCGGCAGCATCAAGAGCAGTCGTTCCGGTCATATAGGCCTGCAGGCTGAGTGCCGTGATGCGGTAAACCTCTTCTGCCGGGTTTCTCTTTTTATATTCAACTTCAGTTATATAATGGGAACCGCTGGCAGAGCCTTTACCCTCGATGGAAAAGAAAGCGCCACCGCCGTGCAGCTGAAAATCAATCGTTCTTTCGTGAAAGATGTCGCCTATGTACCGGAAATGCATGGTTGAATACCTGTACCGGCTGACTTCGGCCAGTGCGGGCATCGCAAATATAGATAAAATCAATAATGTCACGATTGCGGTTATAAAAAACCGTTTCATCATTACTGTGGCACATCCTTTCTGGAGATAAAAATGCTCTTCATTAGACCTTAAGCATCACTTCCTCATGTGCAAATGTTGGTCGGAGCGACTGGATTTGAACCAGCGACCTCTTGACCCCCAGTCAAGCGCGC
>CAYTER010000005.1:63081-67349 GCA_964436815.1 uncultured Syntrophomonadaceae bacterium | reverse complement strand
TGATCAGCTTTACATGCGGGTAGCGCTTGATCAGGCTCAGTTGGCGGCCGGTGATGGGGAAGTGCCGATTGGAGCGGTAATAGTCCGCGATGGCAAATTGCTGGCGGTTAACCGCAACAGGCGTGAGGAGCTAAAAGATGCCACTGCGCATGCCGAAGTGCTGGTCATTCGTGAAGCGGGCAGCATTTTAGGTGGCTGGCGCCTGCCCGGCTGTACCCTCTATGTAACTTTAGAGCCCTGCCCGATGTGCGCCGGGGCTATGGTCCAGGCCCGTATTGATCGCCTGGTTTTCGGAGCTGCTGACCCCAAAGGCGGCGCTGCGGGTACTCTTTACGACCTGGTCCGTGACAGTCGCCTGAACCACAGAATGGAGGTTACCGGAGGGGTGCTTGAGGCGGAGTGTGCCAGGTTGCTGCAGGATTTTTTCAAGGAACGCCGGGATTGAAAACTGATTGAATTTTAAGCAGGGTAAAGGGCAACGACGCCTTCCTTCCCTTTACAAAGTAAGGCGCCCTGAGGTAAGATATAACCTGAAAATGGAGAGATGGCCGAGTCCGGTTGAAGGCGCACGACTCGAAATCGTGTGTGCTGAAAGGCACCGTGGGTTCAAATCCCACTCTCTCCGCCAGCTGCTTATACGCGTATCCTTTTTGGAGGTTTACGCGTTTTCTTTTCTGGCGGGAGTGCCGGCTGTTTGTGTTGAAAGCTATTTCTATTCATTGTATAATAAGCGCGTTACAACATTATTGATCGTCCGGCGTGGAGAGATGGCTGAGTTGGTCGAAGGCGCTCGCCTGGAAAGCGAGTAACGGTGATAAGCCGTTCGAGGGTTCGAATCCCTCTCTCTCCGCCAATTTTTTAGTTTGGCCGCGCTAGACGGGGAGATAGCGGTGCCCTGTACCCGCAATCCGCTATAGCGGGGTTGAATTCCTGCCCCCGGCTGTTCAGTTTTGGGGTCAGCGCCTGGTAAGTGGTGTTGAGAGCTCGGTCCCGTGCGGCGCAGACTCATGAACCCCGTCAGGTCCGGAAGGAAGCAGCGGTAAGTGAGACTTTGCGGGTGCCACGGGAGCGCCGGGTTGGAGCTAACTGCCCGGTCAGCGCCTGGAATTGACGGTCAAAGGCAGGTGCGCGGCCTTAATTATTATGGGTAAACTGGTTATCACCCTGATGCCTGAACTTTACGGTGTTTACCGCCTGGATAGCGGTTCTGCGGTTAATATTCCTGAAGATGCTGAAGGCGCTTTCTTTTCTGTAACCAGAACCGCTGACGAGATATCGGTCGTCTGCCGGGAAGAGATTATGCTGCAAGACAGTATACATGAGAAAGGTTTTCGCCTTTTTAAAGTTGAAGGTCCTCTCGATTTCAGCCTGACCGGTATCCTGGCTACCCTGCTTAACCCCCTTGCTGCAGCCGGGGTAGCAGTTTTCACGATATCCACATACGATACAGATTACCTGATGGTTAAAGCAGAAAAGCTTGATGTAGCAGTTTCTGTGCTGCAGAAAGTGTCAACTATAAACCTTTACTAAGCTGAGGTGCAACCGGAACTTGACTTATTTAAGCCTCTACAGGCGCAGCAGGCCGCTTACTTTTGCCAGTATGACCGGGCAGGAACATATCACCCGGACACTCAGCAATGCTCTGTTAAACGATCAGCTTGCCCATGCCTACCTATTCTGCGGCCCTCGAGGTACGGGTAAAACTACTGCTGCGAAAATCCTGGCCCGGGCAATGAACTGTGCCGACTATCCTACAGCCGAGCCCTGCGGAAAGTGCAATCCCTGCCTGAACATCGCTGCCGGAGTATCGATTGATGTGATCGAGATGGATGCTGCTTCGAACCGGGGGATCGATGAGATCAGGGAATTGCGTGAAAGAGCTCGCTTTGCCAGCGGCGAAAGCCGTTTTAAGGTTTATATCATAGATGAGGCGCATATGCTCACCCCTGAGGCCTGCAACGCTTTTTTAAAAACTCTTGAAGAGCCGCCTCAAAATGTTGTGTTTATTTTAGCGACAACTGATCCATCCAAGCTGCCGGCAACGATTGTATCGCGCTGCCAGCGTTTCGATTTTCATCTGCTCACCATAGGGCAGATTAACAGTCGTCTGGCGGCGGTTCTGAAGGAGGAAGGATGGCAGGCCGATGAAGAGGCTTTGGAGCTGATTGCCCGCCTTTCCGAGGGGTCACTGCGTGATGCCCTGGGGATTCTGGAACAATGTGCGGCCTATGGTGAAGAACTGATCAGCGCCGAGCAGGTGCGTATTGTAACCGGTTCCACCCGGGCAGAGACGGTCGCCGCTTTGGCTGGCGCAGCCCTCGACAATGATTTGGATCAGGGGTTGAAAATAATTCGCGAGATAATTTACAGCGGCCGTGATTTAAACCTTTTTATGCGTGATCTTACTTATCTTTTCAGCCGGATGTTGCTTGAGGAACCGGTCGGTGGGGATCAAAACAAAGACTATTCTGGATTGGAAGAGCTTCTGGCAAGCCGCAGCCAGGTTTTTGATCAATCCAAGTTATTTGATGCCATTGAGCTTCTGCATCAGACCGCCGGAGAGCTTCGGAATGCCCATTTTCAACAGTATATCCTGGAGATATCCTTTATTCGCCTGCTCCGTGTTTTACACGGCAGGCTTCAGCCTGCACCGGGATTGCACCTGGATCAGAAAGCGATCAGGGCTAAAAAGACTGAGAAAGCGCCAGAACCAGCTAGTCCTGCTCCAGTTCTGACAGAGAAGGGTAGTGAACCCGAAGAGTTGCCGGAAACTGGTGAATCGGCTGTAGTCGAAGCGACAGACCGGGAAAGCGAAAGCCAGGCCCCGCTGCAAAATGGCATCGTTAACGGTGGAGAAGCTCTGGCTAACGGCGACAGATTGGAAGGGCTGCTCGATGCCTGGCCGGATCTGCTGGAAGAGATTAAGAAACGTCAAAAAACCACTGCTGCCTGGCTTGAACCGGCGGTCGTCCAGGATTGCCGTGGGCACCTGGTCAAGCTTGCTTACGCTCCTGAGTATGATATTCATCGCATCAGGATAATGGAAGACAGTCACCGCAAGCTGCTCGAAACAGTTTTTTCAGATTTTTTCGGTATCCAAATGCAGGTTAAAGCCGAAACTGCTGCGGAATTTAACCTGCCTCTAAAACAGGAAGCTGAAGTCTACCAGCAGCAGGAAAAAGTGACCCCAAAAAATGTAGTGGAAAAGAAATCTGAACCGCCTGCTGATAGTAATAAGCAAAACTCTTCACCTTCAGGGCTTAAGAAGGAAAAAGGGATGGACATTGAAGAAGTGCAAAAATTTTTTGGCGGAAAAATAATTGATAATTAAGGAAAGGGGCTGGGTTTAATGTCTAACGGTGGTATGAACAAGATGATGAAGCAGCTGCAGAAAGCCCAGGCGGAAATGGGCCGTATGCAGGAAGAAATAGCCGCGAAAACTGTAGAGGCGACAAGCGGTGGCGGTGCAGTCAGGGTTGTCGCCAGCGGCACCAAAACTCTGGTATCTCTGCAGATCGACCCGGAAGCGATCAGTGAAGATAACCGTGAGATGCTCGAGGATATGATTGTTGCCGCAGTCAACGAAGCTTTTAAAAGGGTTGATGATCTGGTGGCCTCTGAGATGCAGAAACTGGCCGGGGGGCTTAACCTGCCTCCGGGAATGTTTTAAATGGTTTATCCCGATTCACTGAAGCGGCTGGTTGAAGTGCTTTGCCGTTTTCCCGGAATTGGTCCAAAAACAGCACAGAGACTGGCTTTTTTTCTGCTGAGCTGCCCCCGCGAAGAAGTGGTGATGATCGCCCGGGCGATGGTTGAGGCAAAAGATAAATTAGATTTTTGCAAAACCTGCGGGAGCCTGGCTGAAGGGGAAATTTGCCCCTATTGCAGCGATGAAAGTCGTGATCAGTCTTTGCTCTGCATTATCCAGGAGCCGCGGGATGTTCTGGTTATCGAGCGCACAGGGCAGTATCGGGGACTTTACCACGTGCTGCACGGGGCCTTATCGCCGCTTGATGGCATCGGTCCGGAAGAACTTCACTTTGATCAACTGGTCAGGCGCATTACTGAAGAAAAGATCAGCGAGGTCATTATTGCCACCAACCCGAATGTAGAAGGTGACGCAACTGCCGGCTACCTGGCGCGAATGCTTAAACCTCAAGGGGTCAGAGTGACCCGCATTGCTTTCGGCTTGCCGGTGGGCGGGGATCTGGAGTATGCCGACGATCTGACCCTCAGCCGTGCTCTTGACGGCCGTCGCGACATGTAAA
>CAYTER010000005.1:0-62981 GCA_964436815.1 uncultured Syntrophomonadaceae bacterium | reverse complement strand
GCTACTAAAGTTTGCTTTTTAGAGCCCCGTTGACGATGGCCGGCAGGTGTGCATAATCTTCTGTCGGCAGGTAGTGCGGGGCTGATTCATCAAATAGTATGTTTGCCGAAGCGGGCATTTCCTCATCTCCGGGCCAAATTGTGAAGCAGAGCGGAACCCGCGGGAAAACCGGAATGACCATGCTTATACCGCTCATTTTCTGCTCAACGCCGCCCAGGGCAGTCGCGGCTTTCTTGAACTGATCGGGTTTTTCGCCAAAGGTCTTTAGAAATGGAGTGATCGCCCTCTTCTGGAAAGGATCAATGTAAATATCGCCTCCGGGGAGGTGACGGTAGGCAATCCAGCGTCCGGCTAACGGGGTGCCGTCGGCGGTGACCAGGTAATGCAAAATAATAATGGCCAGGTAGATCGAGGCATCCTCTCCTGCTGCTGTTTTTACCTTTCCGCCGGGATAAGCTACCCGGTATTCCTGATCGAGGAAAGGGATGTGCAGTGCATTTTCGGCCTGCTGCCATCTGGCGCCGGAATTTAAGCCCAGAGTGGCAGGATCGAGGTTTGCAAATTTTGCTGTAGCCTGCTTCAGGGTTTCTTCAAGATTAAAATAACTGCGTTTTTTCTCCATAGATCCTCCTTACTTTCAGACAAAGGTCTAACGGGGTTTTAGGTTAACCTGCCGCCAGTTCTTCCACGAACCTGGTGATGGCCCGGTTAACCTGTGCCGGCTTCTCAAGCATGACCATATGGCCGGCACCTTCAATTATTTCAATCCGGCTCCAGGGAATTTTTTCTTCAAGAAAGCGGCTGTACTTTACCGGGGTAAGTCGATCTTCAGTACCGCAGATGATCAAGGCCGGTTTATCAATACCCGGCAGTTCGCTGCTTACATCAAAATGATCACAGGCGCTTAAATCGGCGTAATAAAGGTCAGGTGAGCAAGATTTAACCTCTTCTCTCCCCTTTTCGCGTAAATCATCGGCGGCATCAGGGCCGTATAGAAAATCGGCGAAATCAGGTGGCACTGTTCCTTCCCGTAAAGCGTCGAGAAAAGCCGGTAACACCCTGAGGCGGCTGCCTGTGCCGACCAGAATCAATCCCATTATCTGACCGGGATAATGAAGGGCGTAGTCGATTGCTATTGCTCCGCCAAGAGAGTGCCCAGCTGGAATAAAATTCTCGATGCCGGCTGCTTGTCTGAATCTGTTCAACCAGTCGCGGTACGCGGCAACTGAATTCATCGGTTCCCCTTCAGAGCTTCCATGACCGGGCAAATCGACAGCCAGGGGGTTAACCGGTTTTTTCAAATCCCTGATCTGGAAAAGCCAGTGATGATGTCCGCCGCCTGAACCGTGGCAGAAGATCACCGGGGTTCCTTCACGGCTGTTATCCCCTGAGTAATATGTTTTGCGGCCGTCGACATTGATATATGGCATTTTCTGTATCCTCCCCAACAGACTTCTTTTACTTGCTGCTTCCGCTAAACCAATTCTTGATCAGCTTGACTATATCCTGCCCGTGGCTTCCAGGTTATGCCTGTAGGGCAGTTGCGGTCTAGGGTAGTTGCGGTTGACACTGCAAGGGGCGTTTGTTATGATCATTGCAATAAATTTCACCTGAAAATAGCCGGAGGCTGGCACATTGCAAAATGATAAATTTTCCTACGAAGGTTTAACCTTTGATGATGTGCTTTTAGTTCCCGCCCATTCCAAGGTTACACCCCGCGACGTCGATATTTCAACCCGGGTAAGCCGCAATATCAAACTCAACCTGCCCCTCTTGTCTGCCGGTATGGATACCGTCACCGAGGCGCGCATGGCCATTGCTATTGCCCGCGAAGGCGGAATCGGGGTTATTCATCGAAACATGTCCATTGAAAAACAGGCTGAAGAAGTAGATAAAGTAAAAAGATCAGAACATGGAGTGATCACCAACCCCTTCCGGCTTTCCCCGGAGCACACATTAAATGACGCTGCCGCCCTGATGGAGCGCTATCGTATTTCTGGCGTACCGGTCACCGTCGGGGAGAAGCTGGTTGGCATAATTACTAACCGCGATCTGCGTTTTGAAGATGACTATACCCGACCGATTGGTGAAGTAATGACCCATGAAAAGCTGGTTACCGCTCCTGTCGGCACTACCCTCAAAGAAGCGCAGCAGATCCTGGGCCGCTATAAGATCGAAAAACTGCCGATCGTCGACGATCAGTTTAATTTAAAAGGACTGATCACCATTAAAGATATTGAAAAAACAATCCAGTACCCCCGGGCATCCAAAGACAGCAATGGCAGACTGCTATCTGCTGCCGCAGTCGGAGTGGGACGCGATGCCGTTAACAGGGCTGAGGCGCTCGCCGAGGCCGGAGTTGATTTGATTGTGGTTGATTCTGCTCACGGTCATTCTCAGACCGTAATCGATTCAGTCAGGGAAATTAAGAGTCTATGTCCCGATATCGATGTAATGGGAGGCAATATTGCTACCGCCGAGGGAGCCAGAGACTTGATCAAGGCCGGTGCGGATGCCGTTAAAGTAGGTGTTGGCCCTGGTTCAATTTGCACTACCCGGGTGATTGCCGGTATAGGAGTGCCTCAGATTACAGCCATCTATGAGGCGGCTAAAGCCGGCAGGGAATATGATGTTCCTGTTGTTGCCGATGGTGGAATCAAGTTCAGTGGAGATATTACCAAGGCACTGGCTGCCGGCGCGTCAACGGTGATGATTGGATCACTTCTGGCCGGCACTGAAGAAAGCCCCGGTGAATTTGAAATTTTCCAGGGCCGCAGCTATAAGGTCTATCGTGGTATGGGCTCACTTGGAGCGATGAAAGAAGGCTCCCGTGACCGCTATTTTCAGGAGTACGAGCAAAAATTGGTGCCTGAAGGGATCGAGGGACGCGTACCTTTCCGGGGAACTGTTGGCGACATGGTCTTTCAGCTGGCAGGCGGGCTAAAAGCCGGTATGGGCTATTGCGGAGTGGGTTCGATAGCTGATCTTCAGCAGAAAACCCGATTTATCCGTATTTCAGGTGCAGGCTTGAAAGAGAGCCACCCGCATGGGGTCCAGATAACCAAGGAAGCTCCTAATTACAGCTTCTAGATTGACTGGTGGTCCGCAATTGCAGGCCGGCAGGCCTGCTTTTTTTCTCTATAAACAAATCCGGATCATTTATTATTAAACTCAGTGAGGGTGAGGGGTGTTTAAAACGCGGGGTTTGCTAATTTCTTTTGAAGGTATCGACGGCTGCGGTAAAAGCACCCAGGCGGACTTGCTGTTGCAGCGCCTTAATAAAGAAGGATTGTCACCGTTATTGATTCGCGAACCGGGTGGAACCCCGGTTGGAGAAGACATCAGGCAGGTAATCTTAGAAAACCACTATTCCTTGTCACTCGGCGCTGAACTGTTGCTCTATATGGCTGCCCGCTCTGAGTTGACCGGGCAGGTGATTATTCCGGCCCTAATCTCTGGCAAAATAATCATATGCGATCGCTTCACCGATTCAACCCTGGCTTACCAGGGTTACGGGGGCGGCGCGGATCTGGCGGAGATCAGGGCTCTTAACCGGATTGCCGCCCGCGGTATTACTCCTGCGCTTACTTTCCTGTTTGATTTAATGGCCGAGGATGCCGCAAAGCGCCGGAAAGTGACTGCCGACCGGATGGAAAGCAAAGATCTATTTTTCCACCGACGGGTTAGGGCCGGATATCTTCAGTTGGCTGATGCAGAGGATTATCGCTTTGAAGTGATTAATGCTCAGGATTCAATTGAAAATATTGCGGAACTGGTCTGGTCGCATACAAAAGCGCTTCTTGAAAGAACGGGGAATGGATAACCCTTGGTTAAGATCAGTCAATTAGCGGGACAGGATGAGCTGCGCTCACTTTTAACCTCTGCTTTTAACAGCAATAAAATTGGTCATGCTCTAATGTTGATTGGCCCTGCCGGAAGCGGTAAAAAAAGCTGGGGAAAAGTGTTGGCCAAAGCACTTCTATGCGGAGCGCGCAGCGGCGCCGAACCTTGCCAGGAATGCGGATCATGCCGCAGTTTTGAGTCGGGCAATCACCCCGGGTTTTTCCCCCTCAAACCTGAGAAGCAGAAATTGAAAACCGAACAGATCCGATCAGTAAAGGAAAGTTTCTACCTGGCAGGCAGCAGGAAGGTTTGCCTGATTGAAGAAGCTGATAAAATGACGGCCGAAGCTTCCGCATCGCTTTTAAAGATTCTTGAGGATCCACCACCCGGATTAACATTTATTCTGTTGGTTGAAAAAATAGGTTTGCTAAAGGACACGATTATTTCCAGGTGCCAGCACTATTACTTGCGGCCGCTTGATACGGATCAACTGGCGGGTATTTTGGTAAGGGAAAAAAACTTGCCAGTAGAAAAGGCGACTTTGCTGGCCAGGATTAGCGCCGGGCTTCCAGGCCATGCTTTACGCCTGGCTGATGACGAAACGCTTGATGAGCGAATCGAAGAAGCAAATATCCTTGCTTACAATTTAGCGGTCAGCAGAAATCCGGTCCATCAGCTGCTGAATTGGGCCGAAAAACTGGCCCAAAATGAGGACTTGATTGCTGTTCTGGAGTTTCTGACTATGATTTACCGGGATGGGCTGATGCAAAATTTATGCCGCAGTGGTGATCGACTTCAGCCACAGCAGCCGCTAATCTGGCTTGAAACAATAATGCCTGGCGATCTTGAAGAAGCAGTTTTGCTGCTGAATAATACTGTATTTGAACTGAACTCTACCAATGTCAATCGCCGCCTGTTGCTAGAAAAAACATTGATAGAGCTGCAAAGGAGGTTAACTTAATTGACCAGGGTAATCGGTATTCGCTTTAAGCCTGCCGGAAAAACCTATTATTTCGAACCTTTTACCGATCCCCTTGATCCAGGTATACAGGTTATCGTTGAGACAGCCCGGGGTCAGGAAATCGGTCAGGTTGTTATTGCCGAAAGAGATGTTCCGGATCAGGAACTGGTTTTACCCTTAAAGAAAGTAATACGGGTGGCCACTGATGCTGATCTGGTCAGGGTAGAGGAAAACAGGCAGAAGGAAGAGATTGCCTATAACCGCTGCCGGGAAAAAATTGTCGAACACAATCTTGACATGAAATTGGTTACGGTTGAGTATACATTTGATCGAAACAAGATCATATTCTACTTTACATCGGAAGAAAGAGTTGATTTCAGAGAACTGGTTAAAGATCTGGCCTCGATTTTTAAAACCAGGATCGAGCTGCGCCAGATTGGAGTGCGCGATGAGGCAAAGATTAAAGGCGGCATCGGTCCCTGTGGACGGGCATTCTGCTGTTCAACCTTTCTTGAAGACTTTGAACCGGTATCAATCCGGATGGCTAAAGGCCAGAATCTTTCTCTGAATCCAACTAAAATTTCAGGGGTCTGCGGGCGCCTGATGTGCTGTTTGCGTTATGAAGCAAGAGCCTATGAGGATGCCCGTGACAGTATGCCTAAACAGGGAGACAGAGTTATTACTCCAGATGGTGAAGGTCAGGTAGTGGATGTTAATTATAAGAAAAAAACAGTTCATGTTAAGCTGCTTGAATCGGATCACATGAGAGAATTTCCCCTGGAAGAGGTAGATATGCCATAAAGAAGGGGGCGTGTTAACTACACGCCCCCTTTTGCGGACTACAAATTTAGTCTTTGGCCAATTTGTCAATACATTCGCGACATACAATACGATTGCCGAAATGCTTAACATTATCGGCATTGCCGCAGAACAGGCAGGCAGGTTCATATTTTTTAAGGATGATTTTTTCGGCATCTACATAAATCTCCAGGGCATCCTTAACTTCAATGCCCAGGGTTCGTCTTAATTCTATAGGAATCACTACTCGGCCCAGTTCGTCTACTTTTCTAACGATACCTGTTGACTTCAATGCTATTCCTCCTTTTATCAAGATGGAGCAAGGGTGGTTCGAACATTATACCAGTAATTTACATGGTAAGTCAATAGTTTTTTTCCCGAAATACTCAACTTTACAAATTTATGACATGGATTTAGATGTATAATTGTTCGATAATATGTACCGGGTGCAAATTAATGTCAGGCAACTTTTCTCTGATATTACTTTATGTGTTAATATTTGGCTTAAAATAGGGCGCTCCCCGTTTTTCTTGACACTAAGGGCGGCTCTGATATAATATCCACATCTTTCTGTAGTCTTGAGGAGGCCCACTCGTGGCAGGCGAAAAAACGTTTTATATTACTACTCCCATCTATTACCCCAGTAATAAACTGCATGTCGGAAACTCATATACAACCGTAGCGGCCGATGCCATGGCCCGGTTTAAAAGACTGACCGGATACAAGGTCTGGTTCTTGACGGGAACCGACGAGCACGGACAAAAAATACAGCGCCAGGCGGAAGCAGCCGGTAAAAAACCGATTGAGTTTGTTGACGAGATTGTAGCCTGGATTAAAGAACTCTGGGATGAGCTGGATATAACCTATGATGATTTTATCCGAACCACTGAAAAGCGCCACATGGACAAGGTGTCGGCGATATTTACACATTTTCACGAGCATGGTGATATCTACAAAGGTAAATACGAAGGCTGGTATTGCACCCCCTGTGAAGCCTACTGGACAGAGCGCCAGCTTGTGGACGGTAATTGCCCCGACTGCGGCCGCGAAGTAGAATTAATAGCTGAAGAAGCTTACTTTTTCAGAATGTCAAAATATGCTGATCGTCTTCTTGCTCATATCGAAGCAAACCCTGAGTTTATCCAGCCCCCGTCGCGGAAGAATGAAATGGTCAATAATTTTCTGAAGCCGGGCCTTGAAGATCTCTGTGTATCGCGAACCTCTTTCAAATGGGGCATCCCGGTTCCTTTTGATCAGGATCATGTCATCTACGTCTGGCTTGATGCTCTCAGCAATTACATCACTGCGCTCGGTTATGGAGAAAAGGGCAGCAATTTCGATACTTTCTGGCCGGCAGATGTTCAGCTGATCGGAAAAGATATTCTGCGTTTTCATACTATTTACTGGCCTATTTTCCTGATGGCCCTGGATCTGCCCCTGCCGAAAACTGTTTTCGGGCATGGCTGGCTGATGCTGCAGGATGGAAAAATGTCAAAATCCAAAGGTAATGTTATTGATCCCCGGGTTTTGGCCGCCCGCTACAGCTCTGATGCCCTGCGTTATTTTCTGCTCCGGGAGATCCCTTTCGGACAGGATGGGATTTTCAGCCTCGAAAACTTTATCAGCCGGATTAACACCGATCTGGCCAATGATCTGGGCAATCTGGTCAGCCGGACGTTAACCATGGTTGAGCGCTATTTTGAAGGAGTTCTTCCCTCCCCTGAAATCACCGGGCCGGGAGATGAAGAACTGCGCAACCTGGCGTTGGAAACCCCTGCTGTTGTTGAATCGGCTATGAATGAACTGAAAACAAGTGATGCCCTTGCCGATCTCTGGAAGCTGGTCCGCCGCAGCAACAAATATATAGACGAGAACCTGCCCTGGGAGCTTGCTAAAGATCCGGCTGATCGGGCTCGCCTGGGAACGGTTCTCTATAACCTGGTTGAAAGTATCCGCTTCATTGCCGTGCTCTTAAAGCCGTTTATGCCGCGGACGCCTGAAAGCATCCTTGAGCAGATTGGGTTAAGGGGCGACAGAACCCTTCAGAGCTGGGATTCTTTGCAGCGTTGGGGGGCCATTCAGCCTTCAACTAAAGTTGAGCGCGGCGAAGATCTTTTTCCCCGCCTGAATTTACAGGCTGAAATCCGTGAAATGCAGGGTGGTAAACCGTCCGCCGGTGCGGAGCAGGCTGAGGAGTCCGGCCCGCAAGAAGATCAACAGGGCTTAATCAGTATTGATCAATTTCAACAGGTTGATTTAAGAGTAGCCCAGATCCTCGCAGCGGAGCGGATCCCTAAATCCGATAAACTGCTTAAGCTTGAAGTGCTTCTTGGCGATGAGGAAAAACGGCAGGTAGTGGCCGGTATTGCTGAACACTACGAGCCCGATGCCCTGATCGGTAAAAAAATTATCTTCGTTGCCAATCTAAAACCGGTTAAGCTCCGCGGTGTTCAATCCCAGGGGATGCTGCTTGCGGCAACAACCCCGGATGGCAGCTTGGCTTTAACCACCCTTGAGCGGGATGTACCTCCGGGAAGCAGGATCAGCTGATTTGGATATGCTAATTGACACTCACGCTCACCTTGATTTTCCCCAGTATAAAAAAGACCTGGAACAGGTTCTGAGCCGGGCTGAAGAAGCGGGAGTGGTCGCGGTCCTCAATGCCGGTACCGACCTGAGAAGCTCTTACCGATCAATTGAGTTAAGCAAAAAGTACAGCCAGGTGAGTGCCTCGGTTGGTATCCACCCACATGGTGCAGCCAAGGTTGAAAATGATTGGCTGGAGCAGTTAACAGGACTGGCATCGAAGCGATCGGTTCTTGCGGTCGGTGAAATGGGGCTTGATTTTTACCGAAACCTTTCACCCCGCGCCGAACAGGAGCAGGTTTTTCGCCAACAGATTCGCCTGGCCCTACAGGTAGGCAAACCTTTAATCGTGCACAGCCGCGACGCTTATGCTGAAACACTGAGGATTTTAAAAGAGGAAACACTGCCCAGTCCCGCTGGGGTTATGCATTGTTTTTCCGGTGACCGCAGCTGGTTAGACGCCTGCCTTGATCTCGGCTTCTATATTTCCATCGCCGGACCTGTAACTTATGCCCGCTCCCATAACCTGCGCGATCTGCTGCGTTTTATCCCCGCGGATCGGTTGCTGATTGAAACCGATGCTCCCTATTTATCCCCGCAGGCCTACCGTGGTGAAAGAAACGAACCGGCCTATGTGAAACTTACCTATGAACGTGTAGCTCTTGCCCTGGAAATTGATTTTAACCAGTTGGCGAAACAAGTCTATCTTAATGCAATCCGCCTGTTTTCGGATCAGCTCGTTGATCAATAGAACTAAGAAAGAAAAAGCGCTGCCCGAATTTAAGGGAAGCGCTGATTCATTTAGAAATTTGTTAAGCTGCCTTATCCTGCCTGTATGTTAATTTAACCAAGCAGGCTTTGCAGTTTCATTGCCAGTGACATATCACCTTTTACTTTTAACTTGCCGGCCATAAAGGCTGAAGTTGCATTCAGTTTGCCGTCCAGCATGGCGGCAAAATCTTCGGCGGTCATGGTAATAGTGATATTGGGGCTATCGTGAGCTGCTTCTACCACGGTGGCTTTGCCATCATCTACTGCAGCGTGGAATACGCCTCCGTCATCACCTGAGAGTTCAAACTGGTAAACTGCACTGACCCCTTTCATCTTTGCCGGATCTGCTGCTTCAATCTTTTTATTCAGGTTTTCCAGAACTGCTTTGAAATCTGCCATCCTATAATACGCCTCCTTTAAAAATAATAAATGCAGCGAATCAAAAATCCAGTATTTTAATTATTTCGGTGCAACTCCCCCCTTTTCCTGCTCAATTTGCTTAAAGAGGTGAAATATTACTAGTGTAAAATATATTATATGACATGGGAGAAGATTTGTCATTATATTTTTGCATTTACAATGAGAAATCAGAAGTTTGACTGAATATACTCCCGGATATAGAATGATCCTGAATCAAAATCAAGGAGGAACGTCTTTTGAGCGGGCTGACCAATAAACCGGATGTAACTTCCCCACGGGTGCTGCGGGAACTTTTTGCCGGGCATAAGCTTAGTCCCAGGCGACAATGGGGGCAGAACTTTCTAATTGACGCCAACATTGCCCGAAAAATAGTAGCTGACATTGAAGCTATCCCGGGTAAATCAGTACTTGAAATCGGCCCGGGCGCAGGAGCGCTGACGATTCTTTTAGCTGAAGACGGCTATAAAGTTCTGGCTCTTGAGGTCGATCGCGGCCTGGTCCACCTGCTGCAGGAAATTTTTAATGAACGGGAAGAGGTAATGATTAAACAGGCCGATGCCCTGAAGCAGAGCTGGCAGGATCTGATTAAAGAAAACTTTGGCCGGGGTACAGCAGTAAAACTAGTTTCAAATCTGCCTTACGGAATTTCCGGCCCCTTTTTATTTTCAATCCTCAAAGAAAACTTTCCTTTCCAGGCTGCTTTGTTAATGCTGCAAAAGGAGGTTGCCCAACGCCTGGTAGCTCTTCCGGGTACCGGCAACTACGGAGCTTTGTCAGTGTTATGCCAATATTATACAACCGGTAAAATTCTTTATGATGTCAGTAATAATGTTTTTTGGCCTAAGCCTAAAGTTGGGTCTTCCGTAATCAGGCTTCTTCCGCGTCAGCGTATTCTGAGGGCAGATGAGGAACCTCTGTTTTGGACAATAGTAGAGGGTGTTTTCAGGCAACGACGTAAATTCTTGTTAAATAACCTGGAAAGAATATTACCCGGTTCGCGCGAACAGTTGAATGAAGTACTGTCAACGGTGGGGGTAGCACAGAAGGCCCGTGCCGAAGAGCTGGATGTGGAGCAGTTTGCAAAGCTTACCCGGATAATCTATAATAATCATCAATAAACCATGCCGAAAGGTCGCCGGTTAAATGTATTTTACCAGTCCCTCAAAGGGTCAGGTTTCGTTTCAGGAGCTTTTTGAAAGTCTTGTCGCCTACACTAATGAATTCCCTGATGACTCCTATAAACTGATTATCGGCACAGATTCCCACTCATTTCTTAACGAATCTGTAATTTTTGTCACTGCTGTTGTAGTGCACCGGATCGGAAAAGGCGGGCGGTTTTACTATCACAAGCAGAAGACGCGTTACATGGAGAGTTTGCGGCAGCGAATCTACTATGAAACTTTTCTCAGCCTTGAGGTAGCAACCCGTTTAACGGAACTGTTAGCGCAAAATAGCGACTGCCACCTCAACGTGGAGATTCACCTCGATGTCGGCGAAAAGGGTGAAACCCGCGACATTATCAAAGAGGTGGTCGGTATGGTGATCGGCAGCGGTTATGAGGCACGTATTAAGCCATATTCTTATGGAGCAACAACAGTTGCCGACCGTTTTACCAAATAATCCTGAAAAATTCTATTTTACCCTCTCTGCCCCGGTATTTGCCGTATTTTGCCCTATTTCTTGACTTAAAGGCAGTTATTATGTTATAATCCCTATCAGAATACTAATAAGGTGGTTTTAAATGGTGGCTAAAGATGTCCTATTTGAAATCCGTAAGAAGCTTGAGTCACACCTCGGGCAGCCGATCAAGCTGAGAGCAAACCGCGGCAGAAGAAAAACCTACGAGAAGGAAGGCATACTGGAAAGCACCTACCCCTCTATTTTTATTGTCAGGGTCGATGAAAATAATTATTTTCAGCGTTTATCCTTCAGTTATGCTGACGTTCTTACTGAAACAGTGGAACTTAGCTTCGATGAAGGGGATTTAAGGCGTACTGTCGGTCTCTAGCGAGACTGCCGGTTAAGTCCCCCGGCTATGATTAAAAAACCGGATTTTTTAAATCCGGTTTTTTTAATTTTGTCCGGAAATTATCCGGCAGGATTAAGCAACAAATTGTAGAAAACGCTTGAAGCTGAATATTAATTAGACTCGGAGGAGATGGATGAGCGACAGAAGCTTTATAACCCTAAAAGAAGTAGCATCTTTAACGGTTGATGCCGGTGCAAGATATTTTGCGGCCACCGGGGAAGAAATTGATAAAGGTTTAACCAGCGATATCTATTTTGTAAGGACCAGGGAACTGCTGGCCGAGATGGAGCTTGGCGATACTGTTGTTACGGCTGAAATCTTTTCATCCCGCAGCGGTGTGGTCGCCGGGATTGATGAATCCTTGTATCTACTGAGGAACAAAAATCTCGAGATAAAGGCTCTTCCGGAAGGCGCAACCATGGATGAAAAGGAAGTTGTGATGCGGATTCGGGGGCGTTACAGTGATTTTGGTATTTACGAGACTGCTTTGCTGGGTATCCTGTCAAGCTCCAGTGCCTGGGCTTCGGCAGCCCGTATTTGCAAGCAGGCAGCGGGTGAAAAAAGAGTAATCTGCTATGGCGCCAGGCATCTGCATCCTGCTGTTGCCCCGGTAATGGAGCGGGCGGCAATAATTGGCGGGGCCGATGCCTGCAGCTGCGTATTAGGAGCCGTGTTGTTGGGCCAAAAACCAGTTGGCACAGTTCCTCATGCCGCTTTTCTGATCGCCGGCGACACGGTTGAGCTGGCCAAGGCTTACGACCTTTATGTGGACAGCGATACTCCGCGGATTATCCTGGTTGATACCTTTAAAGATGAAGCCGAGGAAGCTTTGCGATTGGCTGTTGCGCTGAGAGGGAAACTCGACGGGATAAGGCTGGATACCCCCGGGGAGCGGGGCGGTGTCACCGCCGGATTGGTAAAAGAAACAAGAGCGCGGCTCGATCAGGCTGGTTTTAACCAGGTCCGGATAGTCGTCTCAGGCGGCTTAACCCCGGAACGAATTACTCAACTTGGTGAAGCCGGAGCTGATGCCTTTGGTGTTGGCAGCTATATTTCCAGGGAACCGGCTATTGATATGACGATGGATCTTAAAGAAGTTGAAGGCAAACCGCTGGCTAAAAGAGGCCGTATTCCCGGTCTGACTGAAAATCCACGTTTACAAAAGATCGGCTGATCATGGTGCAACAAATGTTAGTCAGGGCTCCGGCCAAGATAAATTTAGGACTTACAATATGTGGAAAGAGAGCTGACGGTTATCACGATATCGAGACCGTAATGCAGCAGATTTCCCTGTCAGATCTGTTGTTAATCGAGCAGGTTGCTGAATCGGGTTTTACATTCAACTGCACTGACCCTGCGCTTTGCAGCCGGGAAAACCTGGTCTGGAAGGCGGCCGCGATCCTTGAAGAAATGGCCGGCCGGAAAATGCCGGGGGTTAATCTTAAGCTGTATAAGAACATTCCGGTTGAAGCCGGTTTGGCCGGAGGCAGCGCTGATGCAGCCGCAACTTTAAAAGGCCTGAATGCTTTCTGGAAGCTGAACCTAAGGTGGTCTGAACTGCTTGAAATCGGTGCAAAACTTGGCTCGGATGTTCCGTTTTGCCTGCAGGGTGGAACGGCTCTGGCCAGGGGAAGGGGCGAAATATTGGAAAAACTGCCTGGCAGCCCTTTCTTTTGGGTTGTATTAGCTTTGCCGCCAGGCGCAAAAATTTCCACAGCGGCTGCCTATAGCGGGTTCGATCACAAGCTGCTGGGCCAGCCTTCACTCGATCTGTTGATCAAAGCAATCAGAAGCGGCAGCAGAAAAGACATACGGCAATGGGTAACCAGCAAACTAACCAACACCCTGGAAACGGTTAATCTGCCTCTGGCACTGCCGTATAAACAATTAAGGCAGCAGCTGAGAAATGTGGGCTTTATTTCACTGCTGTCAGGCAGCGGCCCAACTCTTTTCATGCTCTTTGACTACCTGGCAGAAGCTACGTTGGCCCTGAGAGCGGTGGAAGAGGCAGGGGCCAGGGCTTATCTCTGTTGGACTGAAAATAATGGCGGGAGTGATCATCATGTTTGATGCATTGGTTTTAGCAGGAGGCGGCAAGGCCGATCCATTGGCTGAGCTGGAAGGGGTAGTTAATAAGGCCTTTATTCCCATCAACAACAGGCCGCTGATTTCATATATATTAAAGGCGCTGGAGGATGCTCCCTCAATCGAAAAGATTATCGTTACCGGTCCGGTAGTGGAGCTGAAAGCACTGCAAAGTAATGGGTACCAGATCATGGTGGCCGGTGAGGGTGATTCTATGCTTGAAAACATAACTGCTGCGCTTCAGATGGCTAACCAGAACCGCCCCTGCCTGGTAGTGACCGGTGATATACCAATGCTGAACGCAGCTGTTGTTGAAGAATTCATTAATCTCTGCGCTCCTCACGATGCTGATCTCTACTATCCGGTCCTGAGCGAGCAAACCTGCCTGAACAGTTACCCGGATACTGAGCGGACTTATGTCCGGCTGAAAGAGGGCCCGGTCACCGGCGGGAATATCGGTCTGATCAGCCCAAGCTGGTTTATCAGAAGCCGTGATCGCCTCGAGCTCTTTATTTCTTACCGTAAAAAACCGCTTAAGCTGCTGCGTATATTACCGTTCACCCTGATCCTGAAATATTTTTTCAAAACCCTTTCTCTAAAAGATCTGGAACAATTTCTCTCGCGTCTCCTGGATATGAAAGCGCGGGCAGTACAGTGCGATTGTGCTGAAATCGGTCTTGATGTTGATAAGCCAAGCGATCTGGAACAGGTCAGAAAGCTTTTATAGAGCATTTGGACGACCAGATGCCCTGTTTCTTAAAAATATGCGAAAAATCGCACCTCGGCTTCCGAAAATATACAAATAATTTGATTGGAAAATTGAAATATATAAATTAATATGTTTATATAATTCAATAATCATTGCTGCTGACTGATAAGTGCTGCAGCAATTTTTTTATCAGGTTCAAAAAGCTTATTGTTTAAAATCGGCCAGGAGAACCATTAGTAATGGGCTGCTTTCGCCGACTAATCAACTGTGAAGAGGCGGATTTCTATGAGAGTGACCGATGTGCGGGTCAGGAGAATAACCCAGGACGAAAAAATGAAAGCGATCGTATCCGTAACTTTAAACGATCAGTTTGTGGTTCACGATGTCAGGATTATTGAAGGCAACAATGGTTTGTTCGTGGCCATGCCAAGCAGGAGAATGCCTGGAGGCGGGTTCAGGGATATCGCTCACCCGATTACCTCTGAAGCACGTAAACTACTTCAGCAATCAGTTCTGGAAGCTTACGAGGTTGAGCTGTCAGGTCAGCTGATGGAAGCCTGAGATTGAAAGATTGAAAGACTCTTTGCCTCTCTGATGGGCCTTTAGTATAATGACTGCATGAAGGTTTCAGCAGGGAGGTTCTAATGATGGCAACAAGCGCAGCAGTTATACTGGCAGCAGGCGAAGGTAAAAGAATGAAATCGGCACTGCCGAAAGTTCTACACCCCTGCTGCGGCAGGCCGCTAATTGAATATATTTTAGAAAGCGCCGCTGTACTGACGACGGAAATCATTGTTGTCGTCGGTCACGGCGCTTCGCTTGTCCAGGAGAAGCTCGGGGACCGCTGGCGCTATGTCCTGCAGGAAGAACAGCTGGGAACAGGTCATGCCGTTATGCAGGCCATGCCAGAGCTGCCTGATGAAGGCAAGCTCTTAGTACTCTGTGGCGATACGCCACTGATTGACGCATCTATCTTAAAAAACCTTTCTGAAGCCGGCAGTCAGGCAGTGGCAGCCCTGGCTACAGCCAATGTCCCCGATCCTACCGGCTATGGCCGGATAGTCCGTGATAAGCATGACCTGGTTGATCGAATAATAGAAGAGAAAGATGCCGATGCAGCTGCCAGAAAGATTTCTGAGATCAACTGTGGCACCTATTGTTTTGATTTAAAACATCTGCGCCGCTACCTCCCCCTGCTTTCCAATAACAATGCCCAGCAGGAATATTACCTCACTGATCTTATTACCCTGATGCGTGGCGATGGGTTGCCGGTTAACGCCTACCTGATCGAGGATTACCGGAAAGGCCTTGGGATCAATGACCGGGCTCAGCTGGCCGCAGCGTCGAAAATAATGCGAGAAGAGATCAATCATAAGCTGATGTATGAAGGAGTAACAATTGAAGATCCCGATAATACATGGATTGACAGCGGAGTTAGCATTGCCAAAGATACGGTTATCAGGCCATTTTGTGTTATTGAAAGCGGGACGGTCATTGGCGCATCCTGTATCATCGGTCCGTCTGTCCATCTCAGACAGGCTGTAATCAAAGATCAGGTTACTCTCAGCCACGTGCTGGTTGATCACCGGACAGTCGATCGGATAACTGCGATGAAACCCTTTTCACATTTTAAGCCCGGTCAGCAGAATTTATAAAGCAGGGAAAGTTTACAAAGAGTTTTAATTTCCCGGCAGGAAAAAAGTCCCCGGCAGGCGAAGAAAAAACTCAAATCAGCTGCGGCAGGAGGGTTAATTTTGGTTAACGGTGATGAACTAAAAATTTTTTGCGGTAGCGCTAACCGGGGGTTGGCTGAAGAAATAGCCGGTTGTCTCGGGGTTAGCCTGGGGAACTGTGAGGTCAGCCGATTCAGTGATGGTGAAATAGCGATCAGTATCGGCGAAAGCGTAAGACGCACTAATTCATTTTTAATTCAGCCGCTTTGCTCGCCGATCAATGAAAGTATCATGGAACTGTTGATTATCGTCGACGCCCTGCGGCGGGCCTCAGCCAAGTCAGTTAATGTAGTAATCCCATACTATGCTTACGCCAGACAGGATCGTAAAACCAAAGCCCGCGACCCGATTACAGCAAAGCTACTGGCCGATCTGATTACCGCAGCCGGAGCAAGCCGCGTAGTCGCCATGGACCTGCACGCCGGCCAAATCCAGGGGTTTTTCAACATTCCTCTTGATCACCTTACGGCCCTGCCCATCCTCTCAAAATACCTGAAGCAGAAGAAAATAGTCAATGGCGTGGTAGTTTCCCCGGACTTAGGTGGGGTAACCAGAGCTCGTGAACTGGCCAATCGGCTGGTTATGCCGATCGCTATTATTGATAAAAAAAGGCCGGCTCCGAACAAGGCAGAAATCATGCATATTATTGGAGATGTAAGCGGAAAAACCGCAATTTTTATCGATGACATGATTGATACAGCGGGAACTATTACTCTCGGTGCTGAAGCGCTGATCAAAGAAGGAGCAAGCGCGGTGTATGCCTGCTGTACTCACCCTGTTTTTTCCGGGTCTGCTTTGCAACGCCTGAGTGATTCGCCTTTACAGGAAGTGATCTACACTAACACAATTCCTGTTGACCGGGGGCAGTTGGCAGGGCTGCGTGACTGTTTCCGCCAGCTTTCGGTTGCTCCTCTGATTGCCGAAGCGATTATGCGCATTCAGAACCGGGTATCAGTCAGTGAACTTTTTGATTGAGTTGATCTTGTCAGCTTCCTGAAGTATACTATTGCAGAAGGAGGCTGGAATGAATGGAAAGAATGGTGTTGGAAGCACAAGCTCGTCCGTCTATGACCAAGGGACAGCGTAATCAGATGCGAAATGAAGGTAAAGTGCCTGCGGTCATCTATGGCAGGGGTGAAGATACCTTACCCTTGATTGTAGACGGGCGTACTCTGAGGCAGGTTTTAATCACCGGGGGCGGGAACGTTCTCGTGGATCTGGCCGTCAAGGCCAAAGGCAAGAAAACCCGCCAGGAAACAGTGATGTTTAAAGATATTCAACGGGATATCATCTATCAGGACCGGATTATTCACGTTGACTTTATCAGAATTTCGATGACTGATAAGATCGAAGTGGCTGTTCACCTAAACTTTATCGGTGAACCTGCCGGTTTAAATGAAGGTGGAGTTCTCTCGATGGTAACCAGGGAATTATTAATTAAATGTTTACCTGGAGATATTCCCGAGCACTTCGATGTTGATATATCCGCCTTAAATATCGGCGACAGTCTGGCTGCGGATGCTCTTCAGATCGATGAGAAGTTTGAGTTGATCACTCCTCCGGAGACAGTCCTGGCTCAGGTTCTGGCTCCGATGGCTGAGGAAGAACTGGAAGTGGCGGCAGAAGAGCTTGAAGAAGGTGAAGAAGCAGCCGCTGAAGGCGAAGAGCCTGTCGAAGAAACTCCTGCAGCTGAAGAGACGGAAGAAGAATAGAAAGCTGATCATGGAAGCAGCTTTACAGATCAAATAACCTGCCCCTTCGCTGAAGGGGCATTAGTTTTTTATCCTACGGATATGGAGTGGTTTGATGATTCTGATTGTCGGGCTCGGAAATCCCGGTAAAGAATATGCGGGCAGCAGGCATAATCTTGGGTTTCAGGTTATCGAAGCTCTGGCGCGCAGGCTGAAGAGCAAGCAGCCTGAAGTTAAACACCGGTCACTCTGTGCGCCGGCGGAATATGCAGGCGTCGAACTTCTCCTGGTGCAGCCACTGACTTATATGAATTTAAGCGGCAGGGCGGTAAACGAGTTGATGGGTAATTACCACCTTGATCAGGATCAGCTTTTAATCATTTACGATGATCTTGATCTGCCGCCGGGGATGATCAGGCTTCGCCAAAGCGGGGGCAGTGCCGGACATCGCGGTTTACAGTCAATAATTGATGTCCTTGGCACAGATCAGTTTGCCCGCCTGCGGATCGGAATCGGCAAGGCTCCGGATTATTTAGATACTGCAGATTATGTTACCGGCCCTTTATCGGCAGCCGAAAGGACATTGCTGGATAAAGCGGTGGACAATGCTGTCGAGGCGGTTCTGCTTTTTGTTGCGGAAGGTCCGCTGGCGGTTATGAACAGTTACAATAATGTAATCCCTGAGAGTAAAAACAGCCCGGATTAAGGTTGATCCTGATCGGCATCATTTATTTTACGCGCTTTTTGTAAATGATAGCGTAAAGCTCGCGGAGTAATGCCCAGCAGTTCTGCTGCTTTAACCTGGTTACCATAGGTATCATCCAGCGCTTTTTCAATCAGGTTGCCGAGCAGGCAATCACGCCAACTACTGATGCTTAAATTAAAACTCTCAAAATCAAAGCCTTCTCTAAAAGTAATTGAGGCAAAAAGATCACGTTCAAACTGATCCAGTAGAGCCTGTAATTTATTGCCGTCTGTCTTCAGGCAGGCCGACAGTGATCCGGCCTGTGGTTTTACTGCAGTAAAGGCGGCGTTTACAGAGGGATCAATTACCTTGAGATCTTTTCGAATCCGCTCCGGTAGATCTTCAACCTCGATCATTTGACCTTTGCTCAATAAAAGCGCCTGGGCTACTGTATTGGATAGTTCACGGATATTCCCGGGCCAGTCATGCTTTTTCAGCTGATCCAAAGCCTCCGGGGAGAATTGTTTTAAGGGAATCTGCTTGGTTTCAGATTCTTTTTCGAGAAAGTATTCAACGAAAAGCTCTATATCTTCGGGTCTTTCACGCAGGGGCGGGATATGAAGTGAAGCAACATCAAGACGATAGAAAAGATCTTCCCGGAATTTGTGCTCTGCCACCTTGTCGGTCAGATCGGCGTTCGTAGCGGTAATTATTCTGACATCTACCTTGCACATTTCTTCTCCGCCGACCCTTAAGAATTCCCCTGTTTCGAGGACCCTGAGCAGCTTAATCTGAATAGCCGGGCTGGCTGAATCGATTTCGTCAAGGAACAAGGTGGCCTTATGGGCCAATTCAAAGATACCCTTTTTCTTGTGGGTCGCGCCGGTAAAAGAGCCTTTTTCGTGTCCGAATAGTTCACTTTCCAGCAAAGTTTCGGTAAAGGCCCCGCAGTTAAAAGCCAGAAACGGGCGATCTTTACGGTGACTGACCGAATGGACATAGCGGGCGAGGACTTCCTTACCGGTGCCTGTTTCTCCCTGAATCAGTATTGTAATATTTTTCTTAGCTATTTTTTGGGCTGCCGACACCAGGTTAAGCATTTTCTGGTTGTGGCCGATAATAAAGCCCTGCTCTTTCCTGACCTTGAAAAGCTCCTCGCTCACCGGTTTCACATTCAGAGATTTTTCAAGCAGTATTTCCATTTCGTTAATGTCTAAAAAGGGTTTTTCAACGTAATCAAAAGCACCAAGTTGAATAGCTTCAACCGCAGATTTGACCGTTGAATAGCCGGTGATAATGATTACCTCACACTCGGGCTGAATTTTTTTGATTTCCCGCAGGATATTCAGGCCGTTGGCATCCGGAAGTTTTAAGTCCACGAGAGCTGTGTTGAAGCGATTATTCTGGATTATTTCCATAGCTTCAGAACCTGAATTAGCGGTCATCACCTGGTAACCTTTTTGTTTTAGCAGGTAGCTGAAAAAATTGCATACTTCCTGCTCATCGTCAACTATGAGGAAGGTGGCTTCCTTAGGCATAATCAATCCTCCGTCAGACATGGAAATCAGGCTGATTTAAGCTTGATCCCCGCCGTTGTTTGTTTTCTTAAGGGGCAGAATCAGACTGAAAGTGCTACCCTGACCAACGACAGTCTGGACATCAATGAATCCCCCGTGGGCCTGGGCGATTCCCAGGCTTACAGACAGGCCCAGCCCGGTACCCTTTCCACTCTGCTTGGTGGTGAAAAAGGGGTTAAAAATCTGGGGGATGTCATCCTGCTCAATCCCGCAACCATTATCCGAGACTTCAACCAGGGCCAGCTCACCATCCGGGTGAAGCCTGGTGTCAAGAGTAATCTGACCGATAGTCCCGTTTTTATTATTGGCCAGAAATCTGCTTTCTATTGCATCCCGGGCGTTAAGTAAAAGGTTCACGATGATCTGTTCAAGGCTGTTTGCACTGCCTGAGATATTCGGGATTTCCGGATGCTTGTTGACCAGCAGCTCAATTCTGCTTTTTTCGATCTGGTACGCTGCCAGGGATAAAGCGCTGTCAACCACCTCATTGAGGTTAACGTCTTCAAAGGAAAACTCATCCTGTCTTGAGAAGGTAAGCAGGTTTTTGATAATCCGCTGACAGCGGATCCCGCTGCTGTGAATGTCTTTAATTAATTGATACTGAGGATCCTCAGGAGTAGTCTCCCGCAACAGAAGCTGGGCGTTTCCGACAATAGCAGTAAGCGGGCTGTTTAACTCGTGAGCCACTCCGGCGGACATTTCACCCATTGAAACCAGCTTAATGGAGTCAACAAAGCGGGTTACATCCTTGGCGTAATAAGTAACGCCGTAAGGTTCGTTCTGCTCGGTAAATGCAGGATAGGCAAATATATCAAGAACGCGGTTATAACGTGTCCTTGATTGCTGGTAGGATGTTTTTTGCGCCTGCAGGACCTGATCGCCGATACAGGGGTTGCATTTGGCTTCACGGCCATAAAAAATCTGGTAGCACTTGGAACCGATGATCTTATCTTCCGGCATAGTAAAAAACTCGATCGCTGCCTGGTTTACTCTCTGAATTTCGTAATCCTGATTAATGAAAACCAGCAGGTCGGTTACGGCAGAAAAAGTCACTTCCCAGTCGCGCTTGATCTCCAGCAGTTCATTAATCTTATTTTTCAGGGCAACATAGTAAGATTTCTTTGAACTGTGGACTCCGGTAAGTTTTTCAATCAATATTTTTTTACTGCGGATGACCATCAATGCTCACTCCCCTTTGTTTTAAGCACTTCCCGGAAAATATTGCTGATCTCTTCTTCATCGGCATCACGGGGATTGGTGATAAAACAGGCATCATTCATGGCGTTCCTGCTCAGTTCCGGGATTGCTTCTTCGGGCAGCTCCAGCTCAGCTAATCCGGCTGGAATCCCTACATCGCGAGCCAGTTCCCGAACCATTTCAATGGCCAACTCAGCCGCCTCGCGTTTTGAAAGGTTTTTTGTCTGTGCGCCCATGGCCTCAGCAATCTCAGCATATTTATCGATACAGGCAATCATGTTGAAGCGCATCACATAAGGGAGAAGAACGGCGCTAATCGAGCCGATCGGCTGATCAAAGAGGCCGCCGATTTGATGAGTCATGGCGTGAGTTAAACCCAGCACAGCGTTGGAAAAAGCAATCCCGGCATGCAGACTGGCCTGAGCCATGGCTATTTTCGCCGCTTCGTCAACCTGGCTGGCCACAGAAGAGCGTAAATTAGCCGAGATCAGCCTGATTGCCTGGAGGGCGTGTATATCAGTCATGTCGGTGGCTGCTAGAGATAGATAGGCTTCCACGGCGTGGCTCAAAGCTTCCATCCCGGTATTTGCCGTTAATCTGCTGCTGATTGTCGATAGGATTAGCGGATCTGAAACAGCTATGTCAGGGACCAGTGATTTGGAGATGATGGTCATTTTAATTTTTCTTTTGCTGTCCGAGATAATGGCAAACTGGGACACCTCGGCTCCGGAGCCGGCAGTAGAAGGAACGACGATCAAAGGAGGGAGCGGTTCCTGAATCATATCAATGCCCTCATAATCGTGAATGCGTCCAGGGTTGGTTGACAGGGTAGCCACTGCCTTGGCCATGTCAACGGCACTGCCTCCTCCGATTGCCAATACGGCGTCACAACCTTCTTCAGTGTAATGTCGACAGCCTTCTTCCACTTCAAAATCACGGGGGTTGGCTGAAAAATCGCTCCATAAAAAGTGGTCAAGTCCTGCTTCTTTAAGATAGGTCAGGGCTTGATCTACCCAGCCGCAACTGACTATGCCCTGGTCGGCAACGAGAAATACCTTTGTTGATCCGAGGCGGCTGCAGCATTCACCAACTTGATTAAGAGAGCCGATACCAAATATGATTTCCGGGGTCACAAATTTACTGGTATACAATTGATGACCCTCCTTTTCCTTCAGATCAGGTGCTGCCCTATAATTCTGTAGCTTTATAATAAATACCTGCTAATTTTCTCTATTAAGCTCTGCATAACGAAGGGGACACTTTAAAAACCGTGTCCCCTTAACAGTTCCGGCATCAGCCGGGTTACTGATTCAAGGTTATACTGTTTTTACCGGTTCAAGGTCAGTTCTTTTTTCTTTCGCAAAAGTTTCCTCGCAAATTTCCGGAACCAAACCGTAGCCGACATTGTTTTCCATGATCTTCTTGCATTTTGCTCTCTGCAGTTCATTGCATCCGCAGCTGCGTGCTTCCTGGACGGTTAATTTACGCCCATAAGCGCCGGCTCCGCAGAACATAACCCAACCGTTAAGGCTCTGATATTCTTTCCAGTTTGGGCAGTTAACCATTTTTTCCATTCTTCTCACTCCTTTATGTATAACATCGCCGGCACTTCATTTAGCCGTGCAGTTTTTCACCGGTTATAATCTCTTTCGGCATCAGCGGGCGCAGGTAGCATGTCCAGTAAGCGATAGCTACGAAGACTACTCCACCGATGATGTTCCCGATCGTAACGGGGATCAGATTGTTTAAGAAGAAAGCCTGCCAGCTTAAACCCTGTAAAACAGCCGGTGCAAAAAGCCCCTGGGCCAGCGCGGTATTTTTTAACATCATGCCCATTGGGATAAAATACATATTAGCGATAGAGTGTTCGAACCCGGCTGCGACAAAAGCGCTGATCGGAATCATAATGCCAAGAATTTTACTGATTGCATCTTTCCCGGCCATCGAGAGCCAGACTGCAAGGCAGACCAGCCAGTTGCAAAGGATGCCCCTGAATAGAGCTTCACTCCAGGTCAGGCTGCTTTTGGCAACAGCGATGTTGATTATCCTTGCCGCGACGCCGCCGTCATTGGCTTTCCAGATGCCGGAGTAGTAAAAGAGCGCTACAACGACCAGGGCTCCGACAAAATTGAACAGGTAGACCCAGACCCAGTTATTAAGGACCTGTTTGCCATTAAGCTTTTTGTCCAGGTAGCCGGCGACTAAAAGGTTGTTCCCGGTAAACAGTTCTGCACCGCCTAGGATGACCAGGATCAGTCCGAGTGAAAAGGCTACCCCGCCTACCATGCGGCTTAATCCATCGCCGATATAAGCGGATAGGTCATTGGTGACTATGGTAAAGAGGACTGCTCCTAAAGCAATGTAGGCACCAGCGAGGATAGCCAGCATTAGTAATGAGGGGACTGCAGTTGCCGCCTTTTTCTGCGCGACGCCGACGACAGTCTTTGCGATTTCCGCCGGCGGATCGCAGGACAATACCGGTGCAGTGACAGGGGCTGGAGCAGGAACAGGTGCAGGCAGCTCTTCCGGTGCTACCCCGGCTCCGGTTGCAGCTTCCATCTTTTTAATACATTCCAGGCGTTTGTCACCCGTGCAGCCGATGGCCTTAAGGAAGTTGGAATTTACCGGACGGTTAAAAGCGGCCAGTTCGCAGTAGCAGATATGCCCTGCAATTGAATCGTACTCGTTCCAGAATGCGCATTTCTCAGTCATTGGTATTGCCTCCTTTCTTTCTTGCTGCTGTAAATTATCTTTCATAATATTAACTAAGCAATCTTTATGCCAAGATAACGGGATTGTCTTACTATTTTTTGTAAATCCCTTAGAATAAGGCTTTACGCTGCTCTTTTTAATGGGTGAGGCTTAAGATTGATCGCTTGTAATATGGTTAACAGATGATGACCAGGCGTTCTGGTAGATCATTGAGGGAGCAGACGTGACGTAAATGCGTCACATCTCTTACCGGAAGGCGCTTATGCCGAATATTTCATCGATCATCAGGCCAGGATGAAAAGCGAGCTCTTGCTTTACAATTCAGAGCCGTGATATCATCTCTACAATAGTATGGTTTCGAAGAAATATTATAATTTACTGATGTTTATTGCATTATCATTGCAGAGGGGGATCTAACGTGGCTAAAAAACCTTATACTGAGGTTTCCAGGCAAAATTACGGCAACCGGATGATGGGATCAATTAAGGGAATACTGATTGGCCTGATTCTTTTTCTTGCAGCATTCCCGGTCCTGTGGATTAACGAAGGGTATGCGGTCAGGATCGCTAAAGGGCTTGAAGAGGGGGCCGGCAATGTTATCGAGGCCAACCTGACCACTTATTCACCGGAATTGGGAGGATTGCTTGTCCACAGCACCGGCGAAACTGTCACACCCGAAATACTGACTGACAGTGAGTTTGGCATCAGCCTTAATGCTATTTTACTGGTTAGAACGGTTGAAATGTATCAATGGCAGGAAAAATCCACTACCGAAACAATTGAAAAAATTGGCGGAACAAAAGAAACTATTACTACCTATACTTATGAACCGGTCTGGTCGTCGAGGTTGATCCAATCTTCTGCTTTTAGAGATCCCGATGCCAGAACGAAGCATGCCAATCCTGCCCGGATGCCTTTCGAAGGGAGCAGCTGGACAGCGCAGCAGGTCAAGATCGGCGAGTATACATTATCACCCGGGCTAGTTCGCCAAATATCTGCAAACCAGGACATCAACTATACCAATGAAGAAATCGCCGAAATTCCTGATTCTATTAAGTCGGAAGCACAGATTTCGGCAAACCAGATTTATATCGGCAATCCCGGCAGTCCTCAAATTGGTGACTTGAGGATTTCACATCGGGCGGCCCTTCCCGGCCAGGTTTCCGTGATTGGCCAGATAAACAATGGGCAAATTGGCCCTTACCGGACCAAGCAGAATACAACAATTGAAATGCTGCGAGACGGAACTCATACTGCCGGTGAGATGATCGAGTCAGCAAAAGCGGCAAATGTTTTCAGAACCTGGCTAATGCGGGTACTGGGCTTTTTCTTGTTTTTTGCCGGCCTGAATACCATATTCAAACCTTTTGCAACTCTAGGGGTAGTGCTTCCATTTCTCGGGCGGCTGCTATCTTCAGGGTTAGGCCTTGTTGCAGGATTAATCTCTTTAATCCTGACCTTCATTGTCATTGCGCTTGCCTGGATATTTTACCGGCCGCTGCTTGCTATTATCCTGCTTTTGCTCGCCGGTGTGCTAGTCTATTTCCTGATCGTCAGAAGGAAAAAGATAAATCAACAACCGGCAGTTGCAGAGGGGTAAAAATCATTATCCCCTGAGAGCAGACTGGGTCATTGCTGAAAAGCATACAAAAAGCCATCATCCAGGCCACCCCTGAACTGGATCTGATCAGTCCGGAGGTGGCCTTTAGCAGCTGAAGAAAAAGAATAATTTACCCAAATCGCCTGGCCGACAACTACCTTGTTTGACTCTCTGCAGTTTGAAAGATATACTTTAGCTCATCATCACCAGGGGAAAAGAATATTTCTCCCATTTTTGCTGTACAAATAAAACCCTGCGGGAAGTGGCTCTACTTTGCTGATCAGTGAATTATTAGCTCTCTGGGTAAATGACCGTAAGTTTTCTTCACTGCTGGAAAGGCTGAAAACAGATCCGGCTTACCGGGTTGAGTACCATGGCTTAGATGGCAGCGGCCGAAATTACTTTCTCTCAGCGCTGGCCGGTTATTCCGGGAAAAAGATTTTATTGCTAACCGCCGATCAAGCGAAGGCCGAAAAAGCATATGCTGATATCGATGTTTTCCTTCCCGGCAGTGTAAGGCTTCTTCCATCACGGGAGCTCTTTGTCAACTCTGAAGTTATTTCACGCAGCGAAGAAATACAGCATCAAAGACTTCAGTTTTTACAGTGGCTGACAAGCAGTTCAGGAGGAATTTTTGTCGCACCGGTTGCAGCCCTCCTCAGTAAAAATCTACCCCCGGAAACATGGCATAAACTGACAATCAAGCTTGATCTGGGCAGCAGGATAAACCGGGAGCAACTAATTACCGATCTGGTGGAACGAGGTTACGAAAGGAGTTCTCTGACCGAAACTGTAGGGCAATTCAGCGCCCGCGGAGCAATTATTGATCTATTTTCACCCGGGCTGGGAAGACCTTTACGCCTTGAACTAAACGATGATCTTATCGAATCAATCCGTTATTTTGATCCTCTAAGCCAGCGCTCCAGCGAAAGACACAGTTCACTTCTGCTAATGCCTGCACGTGAGTTGATCATTCTCCCGGCCGATTATCTTCAGGGTGAAAAAAGGATCAGGGAAAACCTTGAAAAGTCGCTGTCACGGCTGCGTAAAAGAGGTGACACTGAAACGGCTGTCAAGCTCAGGCAGATGGTTGGGGATCACCTGGAACGATTGTCACATCCTGAAGGCCTGGATCTCCTTAGTAGCTACTTTGATTATTTCTATAGCCATGGCGCTTCTCTTCTGGATTACCTGCCGGAAGGAAGCTTATTAGCCCTGGAAGAAGCAGATCTGGTTATACAGAAGGCGGACCATCTTAAAAAAGACTTAGATAAGCATGATCAGGAATCATATGCCCAGGGAGAGCTCTTAGGCAGAACAACAGAACAACTGTGGGGCATTGAGGATATTTTTACGCGCTACGAAGGGCCGGTGATCAGTTTAAATGCTCTATCCGGCAGCCCGGGATTTCTGCGAACAGGTGAGTCTTACAGCCTGGAAGTTAAGAGCGCTCCTCTTTATCACGGGCAGTGGGGGATTTTCGAAAATGATTTACATTATTGGCATAAAGAACATTATCAGGTCTTTCTTGCGGCGGGTTCAGAAGAGCGGAGCAATAATTTGTCAGCCTTGATCAGGGAACAGTTATCCGACTCTTTAACCTATACCAGCCTGGCCGGTGTGCCGGATGAAGGTTTTATCATTCCAAGCCTGCAGTTGGCAGTAATAACAGAGCAGAATTTATTGCCAAAAAGAAAAAAGAAAAAAAGGATCAGCAAGCGTGAGGGGACTCTGCTCAGTAGTTACAGCGAGTTGGCCGTCGGGGATTATGTCGTCCATGAACAGCATGGAATCGGGCAATTCCAGGGAGTCCACACCCTTAGTGTGGCAGGAATTGAACGCGATTATTTACAGCTGAAGTACAGGGGAACCGATAAGTTATATATCCCAATTGATCAGGTTCGTCAGATCCGCAGGTACTCAGGCGGTGCCGGAACTGCACCTCATCTTCACAGCCTCGGTGGTTCAGAGTGGCGGAGGCTGAAAAGAAAAGTAAACCAATCTGTGGAAGATCTGGCCCGTGATCTTCTGCAATTATATGCAGCCCGTCAAGCAATTACAGGTTATAGTTTTGGACCGGATCACCCCTGGCAGCAGGAATTTGAAGCGCAGTTCCCGTACGAAGAAACCCCTGATCAGTTGCAGGCTATAGCTGATGTTAAAGAAGATCTTGAAAAAAACCACCCCATGGATCGTTTGATTTGTGGAGATGTGGGCTATGGTAAGACCGAAGTTGCCATGAGGGCGGCTTTCAAGGTGGTAATGGAAGGCAAGCAGGTGGTTATTCTTGTGCCGACAACGGTATTAGCCCAGCAGCATTTCCGAACTTTCAGGGAGCGGTTTAACGGTTTTCCGGTGCAGGTAGCCCAGCTAAGCCGTTTTGTTCCACCTTTAAAGCAGAAAGAAATTATCAAAAACCTGGCAGCAGGAAAAATTGATCTGGTGATCGGGACTCACCGCCTATTGGCGAAGGATCTCCGCTTGCCTGATCTGGGTTTGCTGGTCATTGATGAAGAACAGCGGTTTGGCGTAAAACAGAAGGAAAAAATTAAGAAAATGCGCCTGGAGGTTGATACACTCTCCATGACTGCAACACCGATCCCCCGCACCCTTCACCTTTCACTGGCCGGGGCCCGTGATCTAAGTATTATCGATACTCCTCCCGAGGATCGCTATCCGGTTCAGACATATGTCCTCGAGTACTCGGAGAACCTGGTATGCGAAGCGGTACAACGCGAACTGGACCGTCAGGGGCAGGTATTTATTGTCTTCAACCGTGTAGCGCAGATCGAAGCGTTTGCGGATAAAATTGCCAAGCTGTTTCCCTCTGCATCGGTAGCTGTCGGGCACGGGCAGATGCCGGAGGTCAAGCTGGAAAAAGTCATGTCTGACTTTCAGGAAGGCTATTATCAGATACTGGTAAGTTCAACAATCATCGAATCCGGACTTGATATACCGAATGTCAACACATTAATAGTCTGTGATGCTGATCGGTTTGGTCTGGCCCAGTTATACCAGATCAGGGGGCGGGTAGGAAGATCTAACCGCCTGGCCTATGCTTACCTGACCTACCAAAAAGATAAACTAATCAGCGAAACTGCCCGTAAACGGTTGAAGGCTATAAGGGAGTTTACTGAACTTGGTTCCGGGTTTAAAATCGCCCTGCGCGATCTCGAAATCAGGGGAGCCGGCAATATTCTTGGAGCCGAGCAGCACGGTTTTATTGCAGCGGTGGGATTCGATCTCTATGTACGGATGCTGGATCAGGCTGTTGCGCTGCTTAAAAATGAACCGCCTGAAACCAGAATTGAACCGAGCCTGGATCTGAAAATCAGCGCCTATATCCCTTCCTCTTATATCCCGGCTCAGGACCAGAAGATTGATTTCTACCAGAAAATCTATAGTGCCGGCAGCCTTGATGAGTTGGCTGATATTGAAGATGAAATGATTGATCGCTTTGCTACCCCTCCAGATCCGGTCAGAAAACTGTTACAGGTGGCGAGGATTAGAATCAGGGCTGCTGATGCGGGGATTGTGCTGATCAGCCATTCAAAAAATGGTATCCTGCTTCGGTTCAGTGCTTCAAGCCGGATTGATTTGGCTTCCGTAGAACGGCACAGGGCTTTCGCCGAAAAGAGAGCGGTCATTAGCGGGAAAAATCCGCTCAGTTTCAAACTGCTCAGCCCCCGTCCCGGTTTGTCGCCACTGGATAGTTTGCTGCTTGATATCGAAGAGCTGGAGGCTTTAAGGGTTTTTAGCGAAGGGTTTTAAGACAAAGGTTTGCTGAGCAGGCATGCTGACTGAAGATCATTAAGCTGTTATAATACAGCATAAGATAAACAAAGGCAGGTTCATATATTGTCAGACAATAACAGCGCTTTTGTCAGAGGCGCCGCAATCCTTGCCCTGACAGGTCTTGCATCGCGGGTTATCGGCGCGGTTTACCGGGTAGTGCTGGCGGCAATGCTCGGTGATGAGGGCATAGGCCTCTACCAGTATGCTTACCCGATTTATTCAACTTTACTGGTATTATCCACTGCCGGCATCCCTGTTGCCCTTTCAAAAATTATGGCTGAAAAAATCGCTTTACGTGACTATCGTGAAGCGGTACGTGTTTTTAGAATTGCTTTTATACTACTGGCTGTGAGCGGTTTTACCATCACTCTCGTGTTATTCCTGGGTGCGGAATATATTTCTTACACCCTGATCAGGGACAGCAAAGCGCTATTTCCACTCATCGCTATCTCGCCGGCAATCTTTTTTGTAACGATCATGGCTTCGCTGAGGGGCTTTTTCCAGGGCCAGCAGAATATGACTCCGACAGCTGTGTCACAACTCATAGAACAGCTGGTGCGGGTTGGTTTTTCAATTGTCCTGGTGCTCTTGCTCATTCCGGCCGGACTTGAATATGCCGCCGCCGGTGGGACATCGGGCGCCGCTGCCGGCGGGCTGGCCGGACTGCTGTTTCTTTTTGTGATTTATATTAAAAAAAGGACTGACCTGCATACTCTGGCAGCGCAGCAGGAAGAGCATCACCCTGATTCAGTCAAAAAGATAATTGGACGGATTTTGAGCCTGGCTATCCCTGTAACTATCGGAGGGTTGGTGATTCCGCTCCTGACCATGATCGATTTGGCTATCGTTCCCAGGCAGCTGCTTGCTGCCGGTTTTGAACTGGAAAGAGCCCGTGCCCTTTACGGGCAGTTAACCGGAATGGCCGGATCAGTGGTTTACTTCCCCAATGTTGTAGCTCTGGCTTTAAGCATCAGCCTGGTTCCGGCGATCTCTGAGGCTTTTGCTTTGGGGAACAACGCTTTGATTCAGAGCCGGACAGCCATCGCTCTGAAATTGACAACTCTTTTTGCTCTCCCTGCCGCTCTGGGGCTTTTCCTACTGGCCGAACCGATTACAATACTGCTTTTTAATAATGCTGAAGCCGGTTATGCGCTGGCCTACCTGTCCTGGTCGGTGATTCCGCTCTGCCTGTATGTCACAACCACCGGTCTGATTCAGGGGTTGGGAAAACCAATTTTACCGGCTGTAAACATGTTCTATGGCGGGTTGGTCAAGACCGCTCTAACCTGGTTTCTGACTGCTATTCCCTCTTTAAATGTCGGAGGGGCCGCTCTTGCTTCGGTTATTGGACTTACCGTTGCGGCAATCCTGAATCTTATCCATGTTAAACGTTATACCGGGTGGCATTTAAACTGGCGGGAAGTGGCAGCCCTTCCTCTCCTGGCTGCAGCGCTGATGTCTGCTGCTGTTTATTTTAGTTATCGCGGCGTAAACATCCTGGCGCTGGATTTGCTTTCGGCCGGTCTTTTGAACGCTGTGGCAGTACTCATAGCAATTATGATTGGTCTAGTTGTTTATGGCATTTTTCTCCTGCTTTTTGGCGGACTAAAAAAAGAAGAGTTGATCATGATCCCGTATATCGGTAAACCTCTGGTTAAATTCGCTGGCCAACTAAGACTTATTCGCGCAGACGATGAACGGAGTTGATTCTATCTGGCTAGAATAATTGTCATTGGACTTGGCCCGGGTAGTTCCCGGCATTTGACTGCTGAAGCGAGAAAATATCTTTTTAGTAATTATCCGCTTTTCATCAGGACGCTTAAACATCCCGCAGCCCGATTGGCTGCAATGCGCAGCAGCTATAGCTTTTCTTTTGATCATTTTTATGAACAAAAAGGTGATTTTGATCAGGTTTATCGTGCCATAGCCCGAAGATTATTAAAAGAGAGCCTTAAGCATGATACAATCTGTTATGCTGTTCCCGGACACCCTGCCGTTGGAGAGGCTACAGTAGAAAGGCTACAGCGGATAGCTCCCCGGATGGGGGTTAAGTTAAAATTCATTGACGGCCTCTCTTTTCTTGAGCCGCTGCTCAGCCTTTTAAAAATCGACCTGCTCGATGGGGTGACGGTCATGGATGCTTTATCCATAAGCACCCTGAAGGAACCTTCCCGAAATCACCTGATCTTGGCCCAGGTTTACAGCAAAGTGATCGCCTCGCGGGTTAAGCTCAAACTGCTCGAAATTTATCCGGCAGCATATCCGGTGACGGTAATAAAATCAGCAGGGATGAACGGAGAACAAATATACAGAACGATTTTATGCAAGTTGGATCATTACAGTGATTTTGATCATCAAACGACTCTTCATATTTCCCCGTACCGGGGAAGTAGTATCGGTGAACTGATTGAGATTATGGCCAGATTGCGTGCGGAAGATGGGTGCCCCTGGGATCGGAGACAAAACCACAAGAGTCTCAGGCAATATCTGGTGGAAGAAGCTTATGAAGTTGTTGCTGCAATCGACAGTGGTGACGATCGGGCCTTGATCGATGAGCTGGGAGATCTGCTTTTGCAGGTGATCTTCCACAGCCAAATCGCCCGTGAAGAAAGCCGGTTTTCTTTTTATGATGTGATTAAAGCGATCAATGAAAAGTTGATTCGCAGGCATCCCCATGTTTTCGGTACAAAAAATGCAGCAGATGCTGATGCCGTGAAAGTTTTGTGGGAAGAAATAAAATCTGCAGAGCGAAATGAAAAGACCGGTTCTGCTTCAGTTGCCGTTGATGCATCGCTGCCGGCTTTGCTGAGGGCTTATAAGATCCAGAAAAAAGCAGCAGAAGTCGGCTTTGACTGGCCGGCAATTGAAGGCCCGCTGGCAAAAGCAGGCGAGGAGCTCGCTGAACTTGAAGAAGCATGTAGAAGCGGAGATCAGGCCGCTATTGAAGAAGAACTAGGCGATTTTATTTTCACAGTTGTCAATGTAGCCCGCTTTTTAAAGGTTAATCCCGAAGTAGCCCTGGGTAAGACCAGTAATAAATTCATCTCCCGGTTTGAATATGTTGCTGAACAGGTTGAAAAAAGTGGTCAGTCATTTAATGCTTTTTCTCTCGATCAATTGGATTTTTGGTGGAATGATGCGAAAAAATTCAAGTAATTAGGGGAAAAAAGAAGGAGTCTTAAAATAGACGTCGAATAGAGCCATTATTGTAAGCATTTATTCTGTCTTAAGGAGGGCTTGGTAAATGAATAAAACTCAGTTGGTGGATTTGGTTGCTGAGAAGGGCGGATTATCGAAGAAGACCAGTAAGAAAGCAGTAGAAACAGTTTTGGAAGGTATTGCCGGCAGCTTGGCTAAAGGCGAAAAAGTACAACTGGTGGGTTTTGGAACATTCGAAGTGCGTCACCGTAAAGCTCGTGAAGGGCGCAACCCGGCAACAGGAGAGAAAATCAAAATTAAAGCCCTTAAAGTCCCGGCGTTTAAGCCTGGGAAAGCTCTAAAAGACAAAGTAAAATAGACATCTCAAAGACAGCTCAAGATAAGGTGTTGTAATAATAGAATTACTATTATAAATTATAATCCCCTTCTCTAAGGGGATTTTCCTTTCATAAGAGATGATTGATTATAATAGCGGAGTTGATCATCTAATGCCCGCTGCTCGAAGGCGTAAAAACGATGCCTTAACTACTTTTCCCGGCCGGCACAGGGAAAATCGTTACAGTATGTACAGACTGCTGATCATTATCCTTGGTTTTATGGTCTGCGGCCTTTTAATTATTATCGGGGCTCAATATATCAGGCAGTATCAGGCCGGCAAAGCGCTGGAAGAATTGGAAGCGACAATTATTGAAATGCGCGAAAGGCAGGCGGAGCTGGAAGAAGAAATACTGCGGTTACAGGATTTGGATTATATCGAAGTGTTGGCTCGCGAAAGGCTTGGTCTGGTTAAGCCGGATGAGGTTATCTTTCAGTTTGAGGATTGACAATAATGCAATAAAAGTTATAATATCCTTAGTCTGCGTGTAATTTCACCAAGGAGGGGTTTCTTTATCAAGAAAGATATCGTGGTTGGCAGTATCATGGATGGGGTGATCACTGGAATCACAAAATTCGGTGCTTTTGTTGAGCTCCCCGGTGGAATTACCGGATTGGTCCATATTTCAGAAGTGGCAGATGAATACGTCAAAGACATTAACGAATTTTTTAAAAAAACCGATCGGGTCAAAGTTAAAATCCTAAATGTCGAAAACAGCGGGAAAATCGGCCTTTCAATCCGCCAGGCAGTTGACGGGTACAAGGCCCAGAACAATAATGGACGCAGCAGGCCTGCCCCGGTCAATAAAGCCTCTTTTGAAGATAAAATGAACCGTTTTCTTAAAGAAAGCGATGAAAGACTGCTGGACCTGAAAAGAAACACTGAATCTAAAAGAGGCGGTCGTGGTTCCTTCAGGGAAGCTTTTTAAATAGCTTTAGCAAGATAACTTTTGGAAAGGCACTCTGGATCAGGGTGTTTTTTTATCTTTGCCCGGAGCCGGAATGAAATGCCGATGCTTTATGAGCGCTTTAAAGATTATATTGACAGAAAACACCTTTTATCACGAGGTGATAAGATTATTCTCGCCGTTTCAGGCGGCCCTGACTCCCTGTGCCTCCTTCACCTTTTCGATCGACTGGCCTTTGACTATAAACTAAAGCTTGTGGTGGCCCATTTGAATCATGGCTTGCGCCCGGAGGCTGTTCTGGAAGAAAAAGGGGTTGCAGCTTTTACCGACAGGTTAAACCTGCCTTTTGAATCAAAAACGGTCGATATTCGAAACTACAAGAAAGAAACCGGGTTGTCAGAAGAGGCTGCCGGACGAAAAGCGCGTTATCACTTTTTACTGGAGACCGCCAGAAAATACAAGGCAACAGCGATTGCTCTCGGGCATCATCGTGATGATCAATCTGAAACAGTTTTACTCAATCTGCTTCGCGGCAGCGGGATTGACGGGTTGGCGGGGATCCTGCCACTGCGCAGCGTTGGGAATATAAGATTAATCCGCCCTCTTCTTAGTTTCAGACGTAGCGAGATTGAGAAGTATTGTCTTGAAAAGGGGCTTCAACCTTACACAGACAGCAGTAATCTAGAACAGGACTACACTCGTAATAAAATTCGCCTGGAGCTCATCCCACATCTTGAGCAGCGTTACAACCCAAGGATTCGGGAAGCTCTGGCCAGCCTGGCCGACCTTGCTGCTGAAGATCGCCGTTTTCTTCGTTATCTGGCCCGGAGAAAAGCAACCGAGTTGGCTGAATTTAAGGAGAATAGCTTATATCTTAATGCTCAGGCATTAACAGGTTTGCCGGTAGCCCTTAGTGGCAGAGTCCTGCGCCTGTTGCTGTTTCGTTTCAGAACTGGAAAAGAATTTAGCCGTTTGCATATTGAACAGCTTATTGCCCTTTCAAAAGGCAGAAAACCAGGAGTTCAGCTTCACCTTCCCGGCAGGTTGCGGGCTTACCGGACAACCAATAATTTGGTGGTCACCCGCAAGAGTTTAATTAAAAAAAATAAAGATGCTGAAATCAGGGTGATCATCCCGGGTGTGACCAGGCTTCCCGGGGGACGCGAGATCTGTGCCACCCTATCCCGAAGTGATGAGCTCGAATGGCCGCCCGTCAGCAGTTTTGCTTACTTAGACTATGATCAGTTACCTTCAGGCAGGATTATTGTCCGTTTTAGAAAACCGGGAGATCGTTTTTTCCCGCAGGGATCCGGGGGCAGTAAAAAGCTGAAAAGGTTTATGATTGATCAAAAGGTAGACAGATTTTTCAGAGATCAGGTCCCTCTGGTGACAGTTGGGGAAGAAATAATTTGGGTCGCTGGAATGAGGATCGCTCACCCTTACAGAGTTACGGAAAGAACTTCGAAAGTACTGGTTCTTGAATATAAAGGATAATTAAGAATGGACCGGGAAGCATTCCTTTAGGTATAAGGTATTTTAAATTATTGAGAGAAAAGGTGGTATCTATGGCTGAAGAAAAAATGGAAGTAATGCTGACGGCTCAGCAAATTGAAAAAAGAATTAAAGAGTTGGCTGAAGCGATATCCGCCGACTATGAAGGGAAAAAAGTGTTATTAATCGGGGTTTTGAAAGGTGCCGTAATATTTATGAGTGATTTAGTCCGTCACCTCAGTGTCCCGGTCGAGATTGATTTTATGGCTGTCTCCAGCTATGGAGCTGACACGAACTCTTCGGGGGTTGTCAGGATATTGAAAGATCTCGAACAAAGCATCAAGGACAAAGATGTTCTGATCGTGGAAGATATCATCGATACCGGCCTGACGCTAACCTATCTTTATGAGAACTTGCTCAGCCGGGGACCGAAAACTTTAAAGGTGGTCACTCTTCTGGACAAGCCGGATCGGCGCCAGGTTGAGTTTTCACCGGATTACTGCGGATTTAAAATTCCGGATCGATTTGTGATCGGTTATGGGCTGGATTTTGATGAGAATTATCGCCAGTTGGCTGATTTGTGTGTTTTTAAATCCTAAACCTTCGAACCGGGATAGCTCAATTGCTTCTGTTTTTGCACTGTGTTAGAATTTAATTTAAGCTTTATTGCTTGTGCTGGAGAGGAGGGTTCTGTTTGAGCCCATTTTTACGTCAAATTACATTCTACCTGGTCATTGCCCTGGTAGTCTTTATACTGTTGTCCACCTTTAATACGGCAACGCCCCCTGAGGAAATCGCCTATAATCAGTTTATTCAGCGAGTGGAACAGGGTGAGGTTGCCAGCGTTGCTCTTTACGGCAGTGAAGTTGAAGCTGTTTTAAAAGACGGGACATTAGTAAAAACCATCAGACCTGATGATCATAACCTGACAGAGCTGCTGCTTGCCAATAAGGTAACTCTGGAAACCTACATGCCAAGGGGACCAAAGTGGTGGCAAAGCGCCCTAACCTACCTGATTCCATTTCTATTGCTGATCGGGATCTTCTTTTTCTTCATGCAGCAGACCCAGGGCGGGGGAAATAAAGTAATGAACTTTGGTAAAAGCCGTGCCCGCCTGCAGGAAGGCGACAAAAAAAAGGTTACCTTTCAGGATGTTGCCGGTGCGGATGAAGAAAGAGCTGAACTCTCCGAAATTGTTGATTTCCTGAAAGACCCGCGAAAATACATTGAAATTGGGGCAAGGATCCCCAAAGGGGTCCTGCTCGTTGGGCCGCCGGGTACGGGTAAAACCCTGTTGGCCAGGGCTGTGGCCGGAGAGGCCGGAGTGCCCTTTTTCAGCATCAGCGGTTCTGATTTTGTGGAAATGTTTGTCGGAGTCGGGGCTTCCCGGGTGCGGGATATGTTTGAAAATGCCAAAAAAAATTCGCCCTGTATTGTTTTTATTGATGAAATAGATGCAGTTGGCCGTCAGCGAGGAGCCGGTCTTGGCGGTGGGCATGATGAAAGAGAGCAAACCCTGAATCAGCTGCTGGTTGAGATGGATGGTTTCGATGTCAATGAAGGAATCATAATCATCGCTGCTACCAACCGTCCGGATATCTTAGATCCGGCGCTCTTGAGGCCGGGCCGTTTTGACCGGGAGATTACCGTCGGGTTGCCTGATGTAAACGGACGGGAAGCAATTCTTAAGGTACACACCAGGAATAAGCAGCTCTCAGAAGCCGTTGACCTTAAGGTATTAGCTCGCGGCACACCGGGATTTACGGGAGCCGATCTGGAGAATGTTGTTAATGAAGCGGCCCTGTTGACCGCCCGTAAATCTTCAAAGCGGATCGGGATGCAGGAGTTGGAGGAATCAGTTGAACGGGTAGTTGCCGGAACCCAGAAGAAGAGCAGGGTGATCAGTGCTTTTGAGAAGAAGATTGTAGCGTACCATGAAGCCGGGCATGCCCTGGTCGGCTATCTGCTGCCGCATACTGATCCGGTTCACAAAGTTTCAATCATTCCCCGCGGACGGGCAGGAGGTTATACCTTAATGTTTCCGGAAGAGGACCGCTACTACATGACCCGATCAGAGTTGCTCGACCGGGTTAGCACCTTGCTTGGTGGGCGGGTTGCCGAGAAACTGGTGCTCAATGATATTAGTACCGGAGCCCAGAACGACCTGGAGAGAGCTACTTCAATCGTCCGCCAGATGATCATGGAGTACGGAATGAGTGAAACTCTGGGTCCGATAACCCTTGGCAGGAAACATGACCAGATATTCCTTGGACGTGACTTGGCCCGTGATCGAAACTACAGCGAAGAGATCGCCAAGGCTATCGATCAGGAGATCAGGAAAACGATCGATAATTGTTACCAGAAAGCGCAGGACATATTGGAGAAAGAGCGCGATAAGCTGGAAAACCTGGCCCAGGCTCTTCTGGAACAGGAGACACTGGATGCTGATGAGATTAAAGCCCTCGTGGGAGGGAAACCGCTGCCCTTGAAAGAGTCCCGGCCGGCGGAAGATTTACCCGAAGACGGAGTCGAAACTGACAACCGGCAGGAAGGCGAAAATACGACTGGAGTTGAAGCTGAAGGAAAAGAACCTGTTTTCCAGGATAATTTGAAAGAAGAAAAAATCAGCGTTGTCAGGAAGAAACCCGATCGCCGTGCCTCTTTCCAAAGGCGCAGCGAAACCAAGGAGAAACCGGAGTAATAATCAGAGGGAACCTGCGGGTTCCCTTCATTTATGGTTGATTTCAGCCAAAAAGTTTACGGCGTTCTGATAAAAGAGCTTATCCAGAACATTTTTGGAAAGACCGAGTTTTTTTATGCGATCTATTCCATTTTGCGGTGGTTCAAGGATAAAGGGAAAATCGCTGCCGTAGAAAATGCGATCCGGAAAACCGTTGATTGCTTCGAAAATATTTTCCTGCGGGATTTTGATCATCTCATTTTGAAAAACAAAGGCAGTATCAAGGTACAAATTTTTGTAAGTAGCCATTAAACCGGTGTAAGCTGAAAGATCATTCAAGCCGAGATGGGCGATGATCAGCTTTAATGTGGGATAGCGTCGAAGTAAATTTTCAACATGTCCTATCTCCAGAATTCCCTCGTAAGGCTGAGGAAAGCTGCCGGCATGCATGATTACTGCCCGTGATTTCTCCACTACTGCTTCATAGAGCGGATAGAGTCTTTGATCGTCAGGCCGGCACCTCTGGACGAGACAATGAACTTTAAAGCCGGGGAAATCAAAACGTTCGAGGCACTCTTCAACAATTAGCGGTAATTCTTTTTCAGCCGGGTGTACCGCACCAAAAGGTACCAAGCCCTTATGTTCCCTGCAGAAATCAAAGAGCCACTGGTTTAGGGAACGGCTCAGTCCCGGTTTATGCGTGTAAGCCAGGGTTATGCATTTGCTGGATCCGGCTTCCTTCAAGATAGTAAGCAGCTGCACCGGATCGGCCGGAAAATTAATCTTCCAGCCGTATTGGTTCCGGAAATAAGCATAAACCGCTTTCATCAATTTTTCCGGGAAAAGGTGGACATGACTGTCAATAATCATTTAAATGATCACTCACCGCTTGGGCAAATTTTTTATTCTGATTAACAATTATACCAGCAGGAGGTTCAAACCGCTATGAACTCCGGTTTAACTGCAGTCAGAGGAATTAAAGTAGGTGTCGCATCCAACTTGGAAGCAGCGACAGGAGTTACCGTGGTTTTGTCAGAAGAAGGAATGCGCGCTGCTGTTGAAGTGCGAGGCTCAGCGCCAGGCACCAGGGAAACTGATTTGCTTAAGCCGGGCCAGCTGGTAAGCGAAGTCCAGGCTATTTTTTTAGCCGGTGGCAGCGCCTTTGGGCTTGACGCTGCAGCAGGCATTGTTAAATATCTTGAGGAACAGAGCTGTGGCTTTAACGTTCCCCCTTACTGCGTTCCGATCGTATCAGGAGCTGTTCTCTTTGACCTGTTTGTCGGTGACGGCTCCATCCGCCCCGATGCGGAAATGGGTTACCAGGCCTGCCTGGCTGCCAGCAGCAGCCCCGTGCCGGAAGGTTCGGTTGGCGCTGGCACCGGAGCAACGGTGGGGAAACTGTACGGTACAGCCGGGGCGATCAAAAGTGGCCAGGGTTCGGCGGTAAGGTTGCGGGGAGATTTAGTAGTCGCTGCCCTGGTGGCAGTTAATGCCTTTGGCGATATCTATTACGAAGACGGAACCCTGCTGGCCGGGCCGCGTAATCCACAAAGCGGAAAGATGGAAAAAACAATCTCCCTGCTTATGGAAGAGGAGGCACTGGATTTTCCGGGTAATACAACCCTGGGTATCGTTGCAACAAATGCGGCTTTTGAAACTCCGGCGCTGGAGAAAATCTGCCGCATGGGTCATGACGGCCTGGCCCGATCAATCTGGCCGGTCCACACCATGTGGGATGGCGATGCAATATATGCAATCTCAAAAGGCTCAGTTACGGCAGATCTAAACCTGGTCAGCTTGATGGCGGCAGAAGCGGTATCTGAAGCCGTTAGACGAGCGGCATTAACAGCGACCTCTTTAGGGAAAATTCCGGCACTCAGTGATCTGAATCTTAAATAATTGTGAAACATTTAACATTAAAGCAGGAATTATGAAGGCTTTGTTGAACTAACTATCTTGTCTGTGTAATAACGTAGGAGGTTTTTAGAAATATTCAATAATTTAAGGAGGTTGTTTTAATGCCGTTGGATCCAACCAAACACGCCGACTGGGAAATTGCTGAAGCTGCAGAAGCGCATATGAAGCAAGTTTACCAGTTAGCAGATGAGCTAGGCCTTGATAAGGAAGAGCTCCTGCCCCACGGTCACTATGTGGCAAAAGTTGATTACAAGAAAGTGCTCGAAAGACTGAAAGACAAGCCGGACGGTAAATATATAGACGTTACGGCTATTACTCCCACTCCTCTGGGTGAGGGTAAATCTACTTCGACCATGGGTCTGACCCAGGGTATGGGAAAGCGCGGTAAGAATGTAATTGCAACAATCCGCCAACCCTCCGGCGGTCCGACTATGAATGTCAAGGGCTCGGCTGCCGGCGGCGGTTTAGCACAGTGTATCCCCCTTACGCCTTTTTCCCTTGGTTTGACCGGAGATATCAATGCGATCATGAACGCCCATAACCTGGCCATGGTGGCGCTGACTTCACGGATTCAGCACGAATTTAATTCCACTGATGCTTTTCTTGAGCGCAGCGGTCTGAAGAGATTAAACATTGATCCGCGCAATGTAGAAATGAAATGGATAATCGACTTCTGTGCCCAGGCTTTACGTAACATCATTATCGGTCTCGGCGGACGTAAAGACGGTTTCATGATGAATTCCAACTTTGCCATCGCCGTGTCGTCCGAGGTTATGGCCATCCTGGCTGTAGCTAAAGATCTTAAGGATATGCGCGAACGGATGGCGAAGATTGTTGTTGCCTATGATAAAAAAGGAAAACCGGTTACCACCGGCGATCTTGATGTTGCCGGAGCGATGACAGCATGGATGGTGGAAGCGATCAACCCGAACCTGCTCCAGACAGTGGAAGGACAGCCGGTCTTTGTCCATGCCGGTCCGTTCGCCAACATCGCCATCGGTCAGTCTTCAATCATTGCAGACCGCGTAGCCCTAAAACTTGGTGACTATGTGATCACTGAATCCGGTTTTGCTGCTGATATCGGGTTTGAAAAGTTCTGGAACCTTAAGTGCCGTATGTCAGGACTGACCCCGAACTGCGCGGTTATCGTTGCCACGATCAGGGCCCTTAAATGCCATGGCGGGGCACCGATTCCTATGCCGGGGCAGCCGCTTGATCCTGCTTACAGCCAGGAGAATGTGGGTTGGGTTGAAAAAGGCTGCGAGAACCTGATCCATCACATTAAGACTGTTAAGAAAGCCGGGATCAACCCGGTAGTCTGTATCAACCATTTCTACACCGATACTGATAACGAAGTTAAAGCAGTGCGCCGCCTGGCTGAAGAAGCCGGTGCCCGTGTTGCCCTCTCCAAGCATTGGCAGTACGGTGGCGAAGGAGCGCTTGAATTTGCCGACGCTGTTGTCGAAGCCTGTAACGAGCCTAATAACTTCAAGTTTCTCTACGAGCTTGAAACCCCGCTGCGTCAGCGTATTGAGCTGATCGCCAAGGAAGTATACGGGGCAGATGGTGTAGAGTACTCTGCTGAGGCGCTTGAAAAGGCCAAGCGGATGGAAGCGGATCCTGAAATCCAGAAGATGGGAACCTGTATGGTTAAAACCCACCTCAGCCTGACTGATATCCCGACACTCAAAGGGGTGCCGAAGGGCTGGAAACTCCATGTCCGCGATATTCTTACTTACGGCGGAGCCGGATTTGTTGTTCCAGTTGCCGGTGCCATTTCACTGATGCCCGGTACAGCTGCCAACCCTGCCTATCGCCGGGTTGATGTTGATGTGGAAACAGGCAAAGTGCAGGGGCTCTTCTAAACCTTCACTTTACCGCTTGAAACAATTTGTTATCGGCAAAGGACGCCCCCGGGCGTCCTTTTATTGATTTCTTTTCTTTTAAAGTAAAAAACATTTTTAGATCGGTTATTACTCGAATTGATAGAAAGTTGCTCATGCAAACCTTAGCTCACTGATCGTTCAGGCTGAATTGTCCCGGCTCATCTGCGATGCTTCACAGGCAACCTCGCCATTCGACAATCAGTCTTCAGGTCTCGGCCGTTCTCTCAATTAAACCGGAAGCGGGATTTTATTATTATTGAGAGACCGGGCCTGCTCCGCTCCTTGCTTCGCCGGCAATTCAAGCTTCTTCACTTAAAGTTCGCAGCCGGTTTGCATAAACAACTTTTTTTATGCTGTTAATGATGGCTGCTTATGCAAACCTTAGCTGTGAGCAAGGGTTTATTGATCAGACTATCCTAAATTATGGAACTGAAGTTTAGATTTGCTCATACCAGCCCTGCGGCCGGTAAAGCTGAACATCTTCAGTCTCCGGGCGGGTGGATAGAATCATGGATACGGATTGATTAAATCCGGGGATGACCAGGTCGGGAGCGATATCAGCCAGGGGAATCAAGACAAAATCGCGCTCGCTCATTCGCGGGTGCGGCAGTTCCAGAAGTGGGCTTTTCATGATTACATTTTTATAAACCAACAGGTCAAGATCGATGATGCGCGGTCCCCAACGCACATCCCTCACTCTTCCCAAACGCTCTTCGATTTCAAGCATGGTTAACAGGAGGATTGTGGGAGACAGCGAAGTATCCAGTGCTGCGCAAGAGTTCAGGTAAGTTCCCTGTTCCGGTCCGCCAACGGGGGCAGTTTCATAAAGGGCAGACACAGCAATAATGTTCAATTGATCGATTTGGGCGAGCATTTTTAAAGCAGATTTAATGTTTTCAGCGCGTTCGCCCATATTGGAGCCGAGGGCAATATAGACAGGGTTCATTATTTTACCTGCCCCGGGTGACCATAACGCTCACTCCGCCCTGCACACCAGGCATGGGCGGATTAGGTTTGCGTACTTCAACTGCCGCCTCGATTACCCCATCCAGGGCCATTAATTTGTCTGCTATCCGACAGGCCAGGGTTTCCAGCAGGCGGCATGATTGACCATACATTACTTCTTCAACTATAGCGATCGCTTCCCGATAGTCTACAACACTATCAATCTCGTCGCTGTTATGCCCGGAGAGGTTAATCCCCAACTCCAGGCTGACCTGAAATTCCTGACCCAGCGACTGTTCCTCAAGCAGCACACCGTGAAAAGCATAACAGACTATTCTTTCTACAATTACTCTGTCCATATCTCGCTTACCTCCGAATCATCGCATCGGTCATATCAATAACCCGTTTCATCGCTTTCACATCGTGCACCCTGACTAGATCTGCTCCGGCGCTGATTCCGTAGGCAACTGTGGCTGCGGTGCCTTCCAGTCGTTCTTCCACTGGCAGATCAAGTGTTTTGCCGATCATCGATTTACGGGATGTGCCGAGCAACAGGGGATAACCGAGATTAGCAAAGTCATTCAGGTGCAGCATTACTTCAAGGTTTTGTTGAAGATCCTTGCCGAAACCGATACCGGGATCGACGATAATGTTTTTACTGTCTATCCCGGCATTGAGAGCAAGATTTACAGATTGTTCTAGTTCGGTGAGTATTTCTGCCATCAAATCGTCATATTTTGTACTGTTGCGATTGTGCATCAGGCAAACTGGCACTTGGAACCGGGAGGCCACAGTTGCCAGTTCTGCATCAGCTTTTAAACCCCATACATCATTTAACATATCAGCTCCGGCCTTTAGAGCTGCTTCAGCCACTGAAGCTTTATAAGTATCGATCGACAGAGGAAGATTGAAGGTCGGGTCTTTTTTCAGAATTTCAATGATCGGCAGTACCCGTTTTAACTCTTCTTCGGCCGGTATCTGAAAGTGACCGGGTCTGGTTGACTCACCGCCAATATCGATAATGTCAGCTCCTTCATCGGCCATCACATAAGCATGCTCGATTGCTTTATCAATGGTGTCGAACTGGCCTCCATCAGAAAATGAGTCGGGAGTAACATTAAGGATACCCATCAGGTATGTCCTACGGCCTAACTTAAAAATACGGTCTCCAATCTTAAGCTCTGCAGTTTTTATTTCGGTAAGGGCAGTCAGACGTTTTGCGATAAGGTTGCCGACCGGCGCCAATTCTTTCCCAGCTGAGGCAAGCTCTTCGCTTGCCCTTCTTAAAGCAGTTATAGTACCGGCAATGATCAGGTTTTGAGTGGCAGGATTTTGCAGTTGGTAGCCATAAGTCAGAGAAGCAATTTTGTGCTTTGAAAAAATGGTCATTAGTGGGCTGATTAAGTTACCGGGGATGAGATATAATTTAAAACTGCGGGTGATTTCTTTATGGACGAAAGAAGCCGCTTCTTCAGGCTTAAGACCGGCTTTAAGAATTTCATATTCAATTAAATTCGGATCAAGTGAGATTATCTGCATCAGACCATCCCCAACACTCAATATTTGAGGCTACCGGCATGCGGTTGTTCCTCAACTTTATTACACTTATCACTTACAGTGCAAGAAAAACAAATTCTTGAATGACGATCTGCTTTCTTTAGAGCCCTGCTCAGGGGAGAACGATGCACAGCAGCGCTTTCATCAAGCCGGTGCTGGCGGATTGCTTTTTCGATTAATTCAGTTTCGCCTCTTACAAATCCGGATTCCGATAGAATTGGTCCGGCAAGGACTGCACTGGCATCAGCATGATTCAAACCGGAACTGTATTCCTGCCAGCGTCCGATATCGTGCAGCAAAGCTGCGGCATAGGCCATTTCCCGGGTAATATAAGGGTTACCCTCTTCCAGTAAAAAAATATAAGTTAAGCGGGCAACATCAATAAGATGAAAAAAACTATGGTTACAGAAAACCCTATCTGCTTCTGCTTTTTTATTTTGCTCCAAGTACCTTAAAAATGAGGGATTTTTAAGGATTCTGTTTACTCTTTCCATCGCAACTTACCTGCCGCTCTGGATCAGGCTGAAAACTTCTTCCCGGGAACTGGCATTTCGCCTGAAAAGTCCGCGCACAGCCGAAGTTACCGTAATGGCACCTGGTTTGGCAACACCCCGTATACTCATGCAGAGATGTTCAGCTTCAACTACTACAACAACGCCTTTAGGTTTAAGCTCTTCAGTGATAATGTCAGCAACGTTGCTGGTCAGTCTTTCCTGCAGCTGTGGCCGTCTTGATATAGTGTCGATTACCCGCACCAGCTTGCTTAGACCAACTATCCTTCCCCCTGCCGGCAGGTAGGCAACATGTGCTTTGCCGTAAAATGGTAGTAAGTGATGTTCACACATTGAATAAAATGAGATATCCTTGACCAGCACGATTTCGTCATGGCCGTCCTCGACAAAACAGGTTCTTAAATGTTTACGGGGATCGCGATCCATGCCGCTGAAAAGTTCGGCGTACATTTTCGCAACTCTCAACGGAGTGCCTACCAAGCCTTCACGTTTCAGATCTTCACCAACGCCCTCAAGGATCATTTCCACACCTTTGATGATCTTTTCGTTGTCCACTATATACCCGCCTTTCAGTTAGTAAACGATTATCTCCGGTAACCAGATAATCAAGCTGTGTAAGAGTGCACAGGCTAAAATATTTTCAGTGCGCAGATAAAGGTATCCAAGTATTGCTGCCAGTCCGGGTGCCAGAATTAATATTTCCAGGTATGTATAAGGATAGGTTAACATCCAGGGTTCGGAAACAGTCAGGTAAGTGAAGCGTACCAGCGCTGCCAGCATTACCATGATTAAAAGGCCCCGGTTAACCCCAAATTTACGTGATAGCACAGCTTGTATATATCCACGCCAAATCATTTCCCGCGGCAGCCCGATCAACAGGAAAATTAGGGGCAATGTATAGACTGTACTCATTGCACTTAAGTTTAACCCGCTCGGCAGACCGTGTGCAGATAATATAATAACTGCAGCTGTAATCAGCGCCAGCCCGTAACCATAAAGTGCTCTGTCACGTCGTAACCCGAAGTCCAGATAATCAATATTACCATATTTTGCTGCAGTTACCAGGCCGGCAATCATTAGTGCATATCCCAGGGAAGCAAAAAAAGCTGATTGATTGGCCACCGCGGGTATTATATCGCTGAGAGCAAGCAGCGGTACAATAACAGCGATCGAAAGGAGGGCAAATCTACCCGGAGGAATAGAGGCAAGATGAATCCAATAACGCGAGTAACGATGATCAAGCGAAAAAATCATCATGATCAGAATTGTAATTAAAAAGAAAAGAAAATAAATAATAAAGGTTCCATAAAGTTCAATGAAGGTCAGGTTTGTCCTTGGCGGAAGGATTGGGTTACCTTCCGGGTCTAGCAGGTAGTAAAAAGCCAGCCCATTTCTACCGTGGAAGGCGAGAGGTATGCGGTCTTTCCAGATGTTCGGAACACCAATCTGTTTGTTGAATATGAATGATACCAGAAAGTGTATGGATTGCTCTTCTACCGGCATAAAAATGTTGCTGCCCCTGATCTCCTCAAACAGCTCATGTTCGATCATCAATAAAAGACCGCTGGTTTCAGCATTCTCAAATCTTTTCCCGTTATCCTCAAAACTACCTTCACCCAGCAGGATCACGGTTCGAAAACGATCAGTTTCATTAATGTCAAGTAAAATTCCGCCCCTGGGGAAGTCAGCTTTCAGATCATCTGCTGCGAAAGTCCACGGCTCAAAGTAGGATACAGAGTTAATTTCATATTGGTAGGGTTCATCGCCAAGAGCGTTCGGGAGAACCGAGTTTATAATAAAGAGGGTGATAACCAGTATAGTTGTTATCCCCAGCAAGATCAGCAATGCAATAAAATAATTTTTGCCTGATAATTTTTTTAGCCTCAAATGCAATGCCTCCCTGTTCTTTTCAAGTTGTCATCATGCGAAAAAATCTAGTCAATGAACATAATATTACTCTTAAATCAAAACTAATTCAACCGAGTCCCGAAACGGTTATCTTTCCAAAAAGAGCTTGTTCTGCTATAGTTAAAGATACTTTAAGGAGATTATTACTTGATTGGACCGGGGGTAAGAGCTTGATTCTTGCAGTTGATGTCGGCAACACGCATATCATGATCGGTGTCTATAACGAGCGAGAGATATTGGTTTACTGGAGGCTGGCAACCAGGCGAGACCGGACAGAGGATGAGCTTGGAATGCTGGTTAAAAATCTGCTTCATAACAGTCATTTAAATCTAAAAGATATCAAATCAATAGCCATTTCATCGGTTGTCCCCCAGTTGATGTATTCTCTTCAGCGTATGGGGCAGAAATATTTCGAAATTGAACCTTTAATAATCGGCCCCGGTGTTAAAACAGGTTTAAACATAGTAACCGATAATCCCCGTGAGGTCGGAGCCGACCGCATTGTTAACGCTGTGGCTGCCCTGGAACTTTATGGTGGGCCTTTAATCATTGTTGATTTTGGGACAGCTACTACTTTTTGTGCAATTTCGGCATCGGGTGACTACCTTGGAGGGGCAATTGCTCCTGGGATCGGCATTTCAATGGAAGCCCTTTTTGAAAGGGCAGCCAAGCTGCCACGGGTTGAAGTAATCAGACCAAAACAGGTCATTGGCAAAGATACGATCAGCAGTATGCAGGCGGGCATAGTATTCGGATTTGTCGGACAGGTTGACGGTATTGTAACTCGCATGAAGGCTGAATTTGAAACTGTGCCTTTGGTCATTGCGACCGGCGGTTTTGCCAATCTGATCGCCAGTGAATCGCAAACAATTAACAAGGTAAATCCCCTTCTAACCCTTGAAGGGTTAAGGATCATCAACGAATTAAACAGTTAGTTTGAACGAGCGGAGGAATATTAATGAGAATTGGCCTGGCTCTGGGCGGAGGGGCGGCCAGGGGTATTGCTCATGTCGGCGTCCTTCAATACCTGGAAGAACGTGGAGTTAAGCCTTGCTGCATAGCTGGGACCAGCGCCGGCAGTATTGTTGGCGCTTTATACTGTTCAGGACGATCCGTTGATGAGTTAATCCGGATCGCGGAAGTAATGTCTTGGAAAGATTTAATCCGCCTGTCCATACCACGTAAAGGTTTAATCAGATCTTCAATGCTAAACAAGATGTTGAAAGAGTACTTGGGTGATATTACCTTCGAGCAGCTCAAGATTCCCCTGGTGGTTAATGCTGTTGACTTGCTTAAAGGTGAAGAAGTGCTCATTGAGGAAGGGCCGGTTGCGGAGGCGGTGACAGCAAGTTGCGCCATACCGGGAATTTTTAGCCCCGTTAGATGGAAACAACACTTATTAGTGGATGGCGGTCTGCTCGATAATGTACCCTCTGTTCATTTAGGGCAGAAAGATATTGATTTGGTAATAGCGGTCAATGTTACCGCTCAGAAGCCCTTGAAGAAAGAACCGGAAAATATTTTTGAAGTGTTGATCCAATCCTATGATATATTGCTTCGACAACGTGATATTACCGCTTTTAAGAATGCCGATGTATTGATCGAGCCTGAACTGGGCGAATTCACTTTTTGGGATACAGGTAAAAGCAGTAAGTTAATTAAAAAAGGCTATAAAGCTGCCGCTGCTGCGCTGGATAACATTAATCTCCAGAAAAGAAGCAGCATAATCAAAAAAATGATCAAAAAGTTTAAGCGATAACCCCGGGGAGGTTGTTACTATGTTAAATTGCCGTGACGCGATCGAAAAACGCCGCAGTATCAGGAAATTTGAGCAAAAGGCTGTTAAAACTGAAGATCTTGAGCAAATAATTGAAGCGGCCCGGCTGGCCCCTTCGGGAACAAACCGTCAACCATGGCGGTTTATCCTCCTGACGGATAAAGAAAAACGGAACAGCATAGCCGGCATGGTGATGCAGCCATTTGTCTGTGAAGCGCCTGCTGTTTTTATCTGCTGTCTTGATCGGGAGGCTTTTATCCGCGGCACAGTCGAAAAAAGGATGACCGAGTTGGTGCAGGCTGATGTAATCAGTGAAGAGGCAGCCCAATATATCTACCAGCGAAAACTGCCTGAGCAGGTGCAAGAAGTGATCATCCCCGATTCGGGATACCTCGATTTGGGTATTGCCATTCAAAACATGGCCTTGATGGCAACGTCTTTGGGTCTCGGTAGCTGCTGGGTCAGGCTTTTTAACCAGAAAGAACTGCACCGGGTTTTAAATCTGCCGGACAATCTGGTGCCAATAGTCCTGCTGCCGGTTGGTTATCCGGCCCAGGATCCCCCGCCCCGCCCCCGCCTCAAGCGGGAAGAAATCGTCATCAATTTATAGCCATCGGACAACTTGGACGACGGCTGTAAGCCAGTATGTGCATTTATCCTTATGCGTTATCTATCGATCCACTGAATAGAAGCGCAGATTGCAAGCACCGCTCACGAATTGCTTCATTTATGAAGGGGTTTAGGGTAAGTGCTATATTTTTTTAAAACGCTTAACATGCCAGGAATTCATAACCATAATTATTTTGAGACAGAGACTAAATGACTTAGTTTGGTGCAGATTTAATGCACTGCACTAATGTAGAAGTGCATATTGCAAGCTTAAGCGAGCATAAAGCAAGGAATAAGAATTGAAGTCGAATTGAGGGCTGAAGCAGGTTCCGGCCCTCAAATTATTAGTATACCTTTTCAGTTTTATTGAGGGCCGGACCGAGACTTGAAACTGGGAGTTGAATGGCGAGGTTCCCTGCTTAAGCCTGAAAATGAGACGTATCATTTCTTAACGCAGCGATCAGCGAGCGATGCTTGCAATGTGTGCTTCATTTCATCCGAAATAAAAGGGGCTCCTGCTTAAGGAGCCCCATAAAGTTATCAAGCTAAACGATTTGCTTATGCTTCATCCCCGGATTGCACCTGGGCCAGCTGCTTGTACATCTGCAGCCTTTCCTTGGCAACCTGCTCAGCTTTGGCAAACAGCTGGTCAGCCCTTTCCGGGAACTCTTTCTTTAAGGCGCGGAAGCGGACTTCGTTCATCATGAAAGTGCGCAGATCCTCTTTTGGATCCTTGGAATCAAGAACAAAGGGATTCTTGCCCTCCTTGGCCAAAAGTGGATTGTAACGGTAGAGCGGCCAGTAGCCCGATTCAACTGCCAGTTTGGCTTCACTCTGGCTCTTACTCATGTCAATACCGTGGTTGATGCACGGTGAGTAAGCGATAATCAGTGAAGGACCAGGATAGGCCTCGGCTTCCACTATCGCTTTCAGGAACTGGTTTTTACTTGCTCCCATCGAGACCATTGCCACGTAGACATAGCCGTATGTGACCGCCATCAGACCTAAGTCTTTCTTGCGCATCTCTTTTCCGGCTGCCGCAAATTTGGCAATGGCGCCGGTCGGGGTGGATTTGGATGACTGGCCACCGGTGTTTGAATAAACCTCGGTGTCCATGACCAGGATATTCACATCGGCGCCAGTGGCGATAACATGATCGAGCCCTCCATAGCCGATATCGTAGGCCCAGCCGTCGCCTCCAAAAACCCAGATTGAACGCTTGGTGAGCAAGCTTGATTTTTCTTTGATTTCATCTAATATTGCTTTTTCAGCGGCCTGCGGTTTTTCAAGTTCGAGAAGTTCCCTTATTACATCAGCCGCTTTCATTGAAGCTTCACCATTGTCTTTTACCTCAAGCCACTTTTGAAAAGCTTCTTTCAGCTGGTTGGATATTTGGCCCTGCAGCACTTCTTTGACCAGGTCAATTAGTCGATCGCGCTGCTGGTTGATCCCCAGGGAATAACCGAAGCCAAATTCAGCATTATCTTCAAATAAAGAACTGGCCCAGGCCGGTCCGCGGCCCCGGCTGTCTACCGTGTAAGGAACTGTAGGAGCATTGCCACCGTAGATTGATGAGCAACCGGTGGCATTGGCGATGACCATTCTCTGGCCGAAAAGTTGTGTGATTACCTTGATGTAAGGTGTTTCACCGCATCCACCACAGGCCCCTGAAAATTCGAACAGCGGCTTGCGAAACTGGCTGCCGCGCACCGTGGTTGGCGAGATGTCCAGATCGAGTTCCGGCAAACTTTCCGCGAAACGGTACCGGGCATCTTCTGCTTCGGCATTATCAAAGAGCGGCTTCATTTCTAAAGCTTTTTCCTTGGCCGGGCAGATATCAACACAGTTCCCACAGCCGGTACAGTCGAGCGGTGATACCTGAATCCTGTATTTTAGACCGGCAATATCCTTGCCGCTTCCGTCTAGGGTTGCAAAGCCTTCCGGTGCTCCGTCAAGGTCTTCAGGTTTAGCCAGGTATGGCCTGATTGTGGCATGCGGGCAGACAAAGGAACACTGGTTACACTGAATGCAGTTTTCCGGAATCCAGATTGGAATATTGATCGCGATGCCCCGTTTTTCATACTGTGTTGTTGCGGTTGGAACAGTGCCGTCAGGATTAAAAGCGCTGACCGGCAGCTGATCTCCTTTCAGAGCAGTCATTGGGTAAATTGTGTCACACACGTAATCAGGCGCTTCTTCGGGAGTAAAGTGAGCTCCTTCTGTTGCATCAGCCCAGCTCTCGGGGTATTTGACTTCCTCCAGAGCTTCGACTCCTTTGTAGATGGCCGCAACATTCTTTTCTACTATGTCTGCACCTTTCTTGCCATAAGACTTGTTGATCATCTTTTCAATCTGCTTGAAGGCAGTTTCAGAGTCAATTACACCTGAAAGTTTAAAGAAAGCGGCTTGCATGATTACGTTGATTCTGCCGCCGAGACCAATTTCCCCGGCGATCTTAAAAGCGTCAATTTTATAAAACTTGATTTTCTGGCGGGCAATAGTCCGTTTCATCTCAGCCGGCAGTTGTTCTTCCAGTTCGGCCAGATCCCATTCGGTATTTAACAGGAAAACGCCGCCATTTTTAATACCTTCCAGGATGTCATAACGGGTTACGAAGGAGGGATTGTGACAGGCAACAAAATCCGCTTGATCAATCAAGTAGGTTGATTTTATCTCTGACGGTCCGAAGCGCAGGTGAGATACGGTGATGCCTCCGGATTTCTTTGAATCATAAACAAAATAACCCTGTGCATACTGGTCCGTGTTATTGCCGATAATAATGATGCTGTTTTTGTTGGCCCCGACTGTTCCGTCGGATCCCAGCCCGAAGAACTTCGCCCGGTAAGTCCCCTCCGGTGAAGTGTAGAGACACTCGGGCACACTAAGAGAGGTGTGGGTAACGTCATCGTTGATCCCGACTGTAAAGTGGTTCTTCGGTTCCGCTTCTTTCAGGTTATCAATTACCGCTTTGGCCATGCAGGGGTTGAATTCTTTTGAACCGAGACCGTAACGGCCACCGATAATCAGCGGAGTCTGTTTTACTTCCATTAAAGCTGTGCAGACATCCTGGTATAAAGGCTCACCTAAAGCGCCCGGTTCCTTGGTCCGGTCCAGCACGGCTATTTTCATGCAACTCTTGGGCAGTGCTGCCAGGAAGTGATCTCTTGAAAAAGGACGGTAAAGCCGGACTTTAAGCAGGCCGACCTTTTCGCCATTCTTGTTCAGGTAATTGATGGTTTCTTCCATTGTTTCACAGGCTGAGCCCATGCAGACAACGACTTCTTCTGCATCAGGAGCGCCGCAGTAATCAAAGAGGTTATAACGGCGGCCTGTAATCTTGTAAACCTCGTTCATTACAGCGGCGACTTTTTCCGGGGTTTCCAGGTAATAACGGTTTGCTGCTTCACGGTTTTGGAAGTAGATGTCAGGGTTTTGGGCGGTTCCCCTCTGGTGGGGATGCTCGGGATTAAGAGCTCTTTCGCGGAAAGCGCGGATAGCATCCCAATCAACAATTTTTTTGATGTCTTCGTAGTCGATTGTTTCTATCTTCTGGACTTCGTGCGAAGTGCGGAAGCCGTCAAAGAAATGAAGGAATGGAACCCTGGTTATTAAGGTGCTTAAGTGTGCCACCAGCGCCAGATCCATAACTTCCTGGACCGAAGCTGATGATAGCAGGGCAAAGCCGGTCTGCCTGGCGGCCATTACGTCAGAGTGATCGCCAAAGATAGAGAGCGCGTGAGTAGATAAGGCCCGGGCTGAGACATGAAATACGCTGGGCAGAAGCTCGCCGGAAATCTTATACATGTTCGGAATTTTAAGCAACAGTCCCTGAGATGCAGTAAAGGTAGTAGTCAGAGCGCCGTTGACCAGCGATCCGTGCACGGCTCCCGCGGCGCCAGCCTCCGATTGCATGGTTGCAACCCGCATGGTTTGGCCGAAAATATTCTTTCGTCCGTATGCTGCCCATTCATCGCAAACTTCAGCCATCGGTGAAGAGGGTGTGATCGGATAGATCGCCGCGACATCACTTAAAGCATAGGCTATGTAGGACGCGGCAGTATTGCCGTCCATCGTTTCTGTTTTTTTTGTCAACTAAGGCACCTCCATGTGCAATTATTTTGAAAACGATGTATTTTACAAATATTACCGTTTTAATTCCCGCCTTATATTACCACTTAATTGCAGGAGTGACAACTGTATCGCGGTAGTCTTCGGTCAAGGAATTAATAATACCGGCACCGGGTTTTCGCTGACTGATACTTTTATACTAAGGCTATAACTTATTGGAGATTGTTTCTGATTTAAGTATAAGAGCAGATAGCCAAGCCAGGGGAATGCTGTAAGCTTAAGCGAACATAAAGAGAACGCTTTAGAATTGCCGGCGATTCAAGGAGTGATGCAGGACCCGGCCCTCAAAAACATTAAATTACCTCTTCAGTTATTTGAGGGTCGGGCTGAGCACGAAGTCTTGGTGACGCCTTGCGAGGTCGCCTGCGGAAAGACTTGAAGAGCCGCAGCAATTCTTAAGTGAGCGATCGTGAGCGATAGCTTACAGTAACCGCCTGGCGTCCATAACCGTAAAACAGCTTTGGATCAAGATGAACATCATTATTCCCTTTGGCCAAAATCGTCTTCGCGGATATGACGAAGGATTTCTTTAAGATAAAACGAAAAAACGATAATCGGCCCGACAATCAAGATCGCTGCTGCAATGTATACTCCAACATCCCAACCGGTCATTTATAGCGCCTCCTTCAGGTTGCTGTCCGGGCTCTTCTGCCCGAAGATCTGGCCGATGATGAAAGCCAGGATGACAAAAGGCGGGATCAGGAAAATACCGTACTCCTGCCAGAGTTCAAATGTGCGCCCGAAAATATTAACATCAATAACCATCGTTTCCCAATCCTCGGAGAAATAACCGGCCGTGGTGATCAGGATATAATAACCGATTGTCCCGAAAAAGCCCACGGCCGCAGCCAGAGTGCCGCTCAACTTTGTAGCTTTAAATTTCTTAAAGAAAACGGCAATATATAGTGGTATTAAAACGGTGTTGATGATGATACTGGCCTGGAAAACCCAGACTCCCATGATCCTTTCAAAGTAAAAGGCCAACCCGATTGAAACCGCGGCAGAGATCAGAACGGCTTTTTTCGTGTAACTGATCAGCTTATCATCAGGCAGGTCCGGTTTAAACAGCGGCCGGTAAATATCATAGACCAGGTTGCCGGAAGAGACCAGAAAGTACGAGTCGGCGGTAGACATTGCCGCAGCCAGGACACCTGCCAGAAAAAGGCCCAGAAAACCGGCCGGTATGTACTTGGCAACAACGGCAATCAAAGCCTGGTTAGCGTGCGGTTCACCCATCAATCCTAAACCTACTACGGCAACGGCAGTGATCCCCAGCATGCAGCAGGCGAACTCATAAGCAGTCCAGATCGGGGTGCCGATCAGCAGGGCATTACGGGCTTCCTTAGGGCTGCGGGCGGCAAAGATCCGCTGCAGGAAGGCCGGTTCGCATAGCACCGCCAATGAGGTAAGAGCATAGGCGACGATTACCCCTGCCGTTAAATACCCGCCGGATGGCGAGAAATAATACCAGGGATCTTCACCCAGGTAAGCAGTTAAGCCGGTGTAAACGCCGCTGTAACCACCGACATCAAACCAGCAGATCAGCAGGGCAACGCCCAGGGTGACAGCCATGATCAGGAACTGAATCATGTCGGTTGTAGCCACCGCCCATAAACCGCCGGTATAAGTGTAAACGACAACGATGACAGCAGCAATCAGGACTCCGACGCCAAAGGGTATTTTAAAGATCAGGGCAAAAATAAACCCCATACCCATCATTTCCATGGTATTGATTGAATAGAAAAAGGAACAGAGCGCCGATATCAGGCGGGTGAACTTACCGTAATGTTCACTCATGATATCAACAAAGGTATTGCTGTTCAGCTCCCGGAATTTAGGAGCGAGGAAACCCATAACGATATACATGCCCGTATAAGGCAGAGCGTAGGCAAAGAAAGCTGTCACACCTTCATAGAAGCCGATTTCTGATGTGCCAAAAAGGGTATCGAGTCCGAAAAAAGTGGAAACCAGAGTGCCGATCAAAAGCGGCATCGTAATCCCTTTTGAGGCTAGAAAGTAATCCTCAAAACTCTTGTTCCGCTTTTGGAAGAAGAGGCCGACATAGACCATCCCGGCCAGGTAAATTATAACAATAACCCAGTCGATCCAGGTCATGTTGATTGATAGCTCAATCTCACCCATGACAGAACACCACCTATCTGTTAATTGAATGCCATCGGAATTAAAAGTGCAGTTTTAAGGTTGAGCCGCTGTGAATTCAGTTTTTATCTGCGGAGGTGGTGAAGGGTAATAAAAAGGTGAAAAATCTGAAATGGAGCAGTGATTATTGGAACCCTGAAAGTGGAACGAGGGAAATTATTAAACCGGGTATAGCTATCCATGATGCGCCGGCTTTCCGTATAACAGTATTAACCAGCATGAAAGGTTAAGTGACTATAAATATTTTACACCCGAATTAATAAAAACTAAAGAGAAAAGCTGATAGAAATTTAAGTAGTTGATTTTTAATAAAAGCTACTACCAGCTTATGCTAAAATAGGATTATGGATAAAGAAAATTCAGCATATAAACCCCGTCGGATCCTGGTGGTTGAGGATGAGGAAGATATAGTTGGTCTTCTGAAATTTCACTTGGAAAAAGAAGGCTACCAGGTAGAAAGCGCCTTAAATGGTCGCGACGCGCTGCGGCAGGCGTTTGAAAACCCGCCCGATTTAATTATTCTCGATATCATGCTGCCGGAAATCGACGGACTTGAGGTCTGCCGCCGCCTGCGTAAGAGTGACCTTACCTCATCAACCCCGGTTATGATCCTCTCGGCGCGCAAGGAGGAACTCGACAAGGTCCTCGGCCTTGAACTCGGCGCAGATGATTACATGGTAAAACCATTTGGAGTGCGTGAAATGGTCGCCAGGGTTCGGGCCCTGCTCAGGCGCCTTGATCAACAAACCCGGCCACTTGAACAGGAGCAGGAAATAAATCGACAGATCAGCTATGGCGAAATAACCCTTGACCCGGAAAGCTACCGAGTTACAGTCAGGGGAGAACCGCGCAGTCTGACCCATAAGGAGTTTTTGCTGCTGCAATTACTGATGCAGAACTGTGGAAAAGTTTTTACCAGGGAGATGCTGCTGGAACAGGTTTGGGATTATGAAGTTGAAGTAGACACGCGGACGGTGGATGTGCATATCCGTTACCTGCGGCAGAAGATAGAATGCGATCCGGCTAATCCGGTTTATATCGAGACCGTGCGGGGCGTAGGTTACAGATTTTCACGGCAGTAGGGGGGAGCAGTTTGTTCAGTGGTATCCGTGGAAGATTAATTTCATACTACCTGGTGGTTATCGCCGTCATTGTGGTGATCATGGGGGCTTTTTTTATCTGGTTTTTAAATTACATTTACATGCAGACCTTACAGAACAACCTGCTCACCCAGGCCCGTTTAACCTCTGCCCTGATCGGGGAAATGTTTGAGCGTCAGGCGTCACCGACAGAGATTGATAACCTGAGTAAAAAACTGGGGAGCGAACTGGGTCTCAGATTGACCCTGATTTCCATCGATGGCTTAGTGCTGGCCGACTCAGCCGAAAACCCCGAGGCCATGGAAAACCACCTCAGCCGACCGGAGATTATTGACGCCCTTAACAGGGGAAAAGGGATTGCATCTCGTTACAGCAGCACAGTCAATGAAGATATGTACTACCTGGCCATCCCTTTAGTCCCTGAAACGGGCGATGCCGGTTCTGGGGCTGTTCCGCCGCTGATCATCCGTGTTGCTTTGCCGCTGTCTTCAATTAACAATGCGGTTTTTAATCTGAAAATCTTTATTATCGGAGCCCTAATCTTTTCGTCACTGCTAGCTCTCGGCGCGGCAGTGATTTTATCCCAGCGGATTACCGGTCCGATTCGTAAGATTCGCAGCGCTGCCCAGGCAATTGCAGCAGGTGACTATTCGCCTGAATTAAAAATTGAAAACCCGGATGAGTTGATGGATCTGGCAGAAAAAATCAATGATATGGGATTTAATCTTAAACTCAGAATGGATCAGGTCCTCGGGGAAAAGAATAAACTGGAAAAGGTAATCTCTTCAATGAGCAGCGGAATTATACTGACCGACAGGGAACTGAGAATCGAACTGATCAATCCTGCAGCGGAAAAGTTGTTTGACACTGCCAGGCAGGAGTCAATTGGTAAACCTTTGCAGGGGGTAATACGTAATTACACCCTTTCTGAAAGCCTTAAAGCGTTGCGCCTGGATAAAAGCGCCAAAGAAACTGAAATACAGGTCTATTATCCGAGTTCAGCACTGATTGAATGTCAGCTGCTGCCGGTTACCGATCCGAATGAAGAACTGATCGGGGTGCTGCTGCTGTTTAATGAAGTAACCCAGATCCGGACCATGGAAAAAATGCGCAGCGATTTTGTAGCCAATGTTTCGCATGAACTGCGCACACCCCTGACCACTATTCGGGGTTATACGGAAACCATATTGCATGATGAACTCTCCCGTGAACAGCTTTATGACTTTCTTAATATAATCGAACGCGAGAGCGGCAGACTTTCCGGGCTGCTTGATGATCTATTAGACCTGGCCCAGATTGAAAATGAAAAGGGTTTTATCCACAAAGAGGACGTAAACTTAAACGAACTGATTAACGAAGCGGTTAAAAGGGTTGTTCACTTAAGTCAGGAGAGAGGGGTAGCTGTAAATCTTATCCTTCCTGCCGACGAGTACCGGGTCGCCGGTAATTTTGAATGGCTCTGCCAAGCCCTGGTCAATATTCTTGAAAACAGTATCCGTTATGGGAGGCCTCAGGGGGAAATCATCATTAAACTTGATAATGAAGCCGGCAACGCGGTGGTATCCGTTACCGATGATGGACCCGGAATTCCTGCCGTTGATCTGCCTTTTGTTTTTGAACGATTTTACCGGGTTGACAAGGCCCGGTCACGTAAAAGCGGTGGTACCGGTCTGGGTTTATCAATTGTTAAACATATAATGGAGGCGCATCATGCCGTCTACAGTTTAGATAGTGTCGAAGGGGCCGGTACCACTTTCCGCTTCCACCTTCCACTTGGCTAATAATAATTTAACTGACGAGACTGAATGAATTAACTTTCATTTAACATCAATTTAACTTTAATTTCCTTTGTATTTAACCTTGATCGCTTATGCTGATCAAGGTTAAATATTTTGTTCAGGAGGATTAGGATGAATAGAAACAGGTGGTTGACTTTGATTGGTCTGATTTTAATAGGTGCTTTATTGTTTGTTACCGGTTGTGGTGGTTCTTCTGTACCGGCAGACCAGGGGGAAAATGATGGGGCAGCGGAAAATGGCTCGGTTTCGCTGATGATTGCCGGATCCGACTCGGAGGTTAACCTGGTAACCAGGTTGGCTGAAGAGTACATGAATGCCAATAGCGGTGTTGCCATTGCCGTAACCGGAGGCGGTTCCGGTGTGGGCATCTCATCGCTGATCGACGGAAATATCGATATCGCCAATTCATCCCGCCCGATGAAAGAATCAGAAGAGGCGGATCTGAAAGCGAAACAGGGTCAGGATGCTTATGCTGTCCGTTTTGCCGTAGATGGAGTTGCCGTTGTTGTCCATAAAGATAATCCGGTTGTGGAACTTACCGTTGATCAGATTGGTGCTATCTACCGCGGTGAAATCACCAACTGGTCAGAAGTTGGCGGCGAAAATTTAGATATTACCCTTTATGGACGTCAGAGTACTTCCGGTACTTACGTTTTCTTCATGGAAAAAGTAGTTCAGGCTGATTACTCGCCGGAAATGCGTAACCTGGCCGGTACTTCCGACATAGTCGAAGCGGTAACTAATGACCTTGGTGGAATCGGTTATGCTGCTATTGGCTATGCTACCAAGGATGGTATTAAAGCAGTTTTGGTAGCGGCTGATGAGGCTTCGGAAGCCTTTGATCCGACAATCTTAGAAAACGTAACCAGTGGAAAATATCCGCTCACCCGTCCACTTTATCAGTTTGTTATTGGTAAGCCGACTGGTGCGATACTCGATTTCCTGCTCTATGAAGTTGGCGAAACAGGGCAGCAGCTGATACTGGAAGAAGGGTTCTACCCGATCACCGATGCTGATAAGGAGTTTAACCAGAAAGCGCTGCAGTAGCAATTAAAGACAGATAAACGGACAATGGCTGTTGCCTAAGACTACCCCCGTTTAAGCTCCGCGACCTGCTGCTTAGTTGGTAACAGGTCGCGGAGCAGCTTGATTATTAAGCGGGATGAAAAAATAGCGGAACCAGTTTTCAGCATGAAGGAGGGTTAAAGTGCAATCCCGGACAGAACTTTTTATGCGATTTATATTTTGGGCCAGCGGAGTTGCCATCATCCTTTTCTTAGCCGGCATCCTATTCACCCTGCTTTCTAACAGTCTTCCGGCGCTGGGTGAAGTCGGGTTGTTAAATTTCTTTAAACCCGGACTATGGCGCCCGGGTGCTTATGGGGAACCAACATTTAGTATCAACAACTTCATCATCGGTACGTTTATGGTGACCATTGGAGCCCTGGCATTTGCCGTACCATTGGGTATTGCTGCCGCGGCTTACCTGGCCGAAATAGCTTCTCCCTGGGAGCGGGAGCTTTTTAAACCGGTAGTTGAGGTTTTAGCAGGGATTCCATCTGTCGTTTTAGGTTTTATCGGGTTAGTGATCCTTGCTCCCCTGATTGCCAGGCTTTTCGGCATTCCGAGCGGTATCAACGCCCTGAACGGGGCGATCCTGGTCGGGATCATGGCCCTGCCGACCATTATTACCCTGGCCGAAGATGCGATTACAGCAGTGCCCAAAGAGTATCGCCACGCTTCGCTGGCCCTGGGAGGCACCCGCTGGCAGACAATCTGGAAGGTCACGGTGCCGGCAGCCTTTTCCGGTATTACCGCAGCAGCCATGCTCGGTATGGGCCGGGCGATTGGCGAAACGATGACCGTTCTAATGGTAACCGGCAATATGATTGCCCGACCCTCCTCCTTTCTTGATTCAACCAGGACTTTAAGCGCCAACATCGCTATTGATATTGGCGATGTGGTTTATAATTCAGTTCACTTTCACGCCCTTTTCTTCGTCGGCCTGGTGCTTTTTCTAATTACCTTTGCCGTTAATTTCCTGGCCGACATCCTGATTCATCGTAACCCGGAGGTGAACAAATAGAAATGAAAAATAAAGCGGTAAGCAAAAGCAGAATTGAGTGGCGCGGGTTTGAGCTGGCAGGTTACTGGCTGCTACGCTTATGTCTTCTATTGGTTCTCTTCATCCTTGGCTTCATCATTTATGATATTTTTACCAAGGGGATCGGTGTTATCAACTGGGAATTTCTCACCACAGCCCCACGGGCAGGAATGACTGAAGGAGGTATTTTCCCGGCCATTGTCGGCACTTTATTCGTTACCATAATCACTGTTATATTTGCAGTTCCCTTAGGAGTGGCAGCTGCCATATACCTGACTGAATATGCCGTGCAGGGTCGTTTTACAAGGCTGGTCAGGATGTCACTTCGCAACCTGGCCGGGGTACCTTCGATTGTTTTCGGTCTTTTCGGTATGGCTGTTTTTGTCAAACTCTTTGGCTTCGGCCCTTCTTTGATTGCCGCCGGTTTGACCTTAGGGCTTTTAACCCTTCCGGTGACGGTAACCGCTGCGGAAGAGGCGCTGCTCACTGTACCCCGGTCATACCGCGCCGGTTCATTTGCCCTGGGTGCCACCCGCTGGCAGGTTGTACGTTCCGTGGTTTTGCCGCGGGCTATTCCCGGTATCTTAACCGGGACAATTCTCGGCCTGGCCAGGGCAGCGGGCGAAACTGCCCCGATTTTGGCCACCGGCGCCGCTTTTTTCCTGCCTTTTCTGCCAGATTCAATTAAGAGCCAGTTTATGGCTTTACCTTATCACCTTTTTATCATGTCCACCCAGCATCATGCCCTGGCTGTTGTCAGGCCAATTGCTTACGGAACAGCCCTGGTTTTAGTTACCATGGTCTGCCTGCTGAACCTGGCGGCAGTTTTGCTGCGGAAACGCTACCGGAGCCGTTCTGCCAGGGGATTATAATACTGTCTGAGATGAACCAGACTGATCAAGAAAGGAGCGAAAATGGTTCTGAATTAAGGGAACCCCAGCGACAATGTTACAACTATTTAATAATGTAAAAACTGAAGCGCTCGCCGAAGGGGCAAACTCTCATGAAAATGGTTTTAGCTTTTCTAAATCTATTGAACAGGAATACTGCGAGGTTAAGGTCGAGCATTTGAATTTTTATTATGGCCCGGTCCAGGCCTTATTCGATGTCAGTATTGAAGTAAAAGAAAAAGGGGTGGCTGCCTTAATTGGCCCTTCCGGCTGCGGTAAATCCACCTTTCTCAGGGTGCTTAACCGGATGAACGATCTGGTGCCCGGGACACGGTTGGAAGGCAGGGTTACTGTTCACGGTGAAAATATCTATGATCCTGCCACAGATGTAGTTGAGTTGCGAAAAAATGTAGGGATGGTATTTCAGCAGCCCAATCCTTTCCCGAAAAGCATTTACGATAATATTGCCTACGGGCCGCGTATCCATGGCCAGAAAAACAGGGCAATCCTCGATCAGATCGTGGAGAAAAGCTTGAAAGGCGGAGCGCTCTGGGAAGAGGTCAAAGATCGGCTGCACGAACCGGCCCTGGCTCTTTCCGGTGGTCAGCAACAACGCCTCTGTATTGCCCGGGCGCTTGCTGTAGAACCAAAAGTGCTTCTGATGGATGAACCAACTTCTGCAATCGATCCGATTGCCACTCAACGAATAGAGGACCTGGTGCGGGATCTATGCCAGAACTACACGATTATAATCGTAACCCATAACATGCAGCAGGCTGCCCGGATTTCTGATTTTACAGGGTTTTTCCTGCAGGGGGAAATGGTTGAGTGGGGGAAAACTGCGCAAATATTCACCAAGCCGGAAGATCAACGCACCGAAGATTATATTACGGGGCGGTTCGGTTAGCGCAGGTATTTGAAAGGAGTATGATGATGATGGATAAACCTGAGTTTTCAGAGCGTAAAGTAGTCTATGAAGAAAAAATGAAAAATCTTTTTGATAAGCTGCAGCAGATGGGCAGCCTGGTTGAAGAGGCAATTGCCCGTTCAATAGAAGCGCTTAAAACACAGAATCTTGAATTGGCGCAGGCTGTAATTGTTGGTGATGACCTGATCGATGACCTTGAACACGAGATCGAGGAAAAATGCCTGGAAGTGATTGCTACCCAGCAGCCAATGGCCAAGGATCTGAGGCGGGTAGCAACCCTCTTTAAAATGATTAATGATCTTGAACGGATGGCCGATTACGCTACCAGTATCGCCAAAATTACCCTGCGTATTGCCGATCAGCCCTTGATTAAACCATTGATCGATATTCCGCGGATGGCGTTATTAAGCCAGAAAATGGTCAAGCAGGCCCTCGATGCCTATGTGCGCGAAGATGTAGAGCTGGCCACAGCCGTCGGTAAGGATGATGACGAGGTCGATAAGCTCTTTGGGCAGATTTTCCGCGAGCTGTTAACAATCATGATGGAAAACCCGAAAACTATTACCCAGGCCACACACCTGCTCTTTGTCGGCCGCTGGCTGGAACGGATCTCCGATCATGCCACCAATATTGCCGAAGAGGTGATCTTCCTGGTCACCGGAGAGAAATGTAACCTTAATGAATAAGCTATTTCATACTAACAGGAACCGGTCTTAACCCCCTCACCCTGCCCCTCTCCCTCCAGGGGAGAGGGGATTAATAGCTATTTCTTGCTGGTCTGGTTGCTGTCTAGGAGAGAGTGAACTTAAAACCCCTTCTCCTAAGAAGATAATTTAAAACTCCCACTCCTTAATAGGTTACCGCTCAAAACCCCCTCCCCCTTAAGGTTGAGACTCAAACTCCCTCCCCCTTGAGGGGGGAGGGTTGGGGTGGGGGTGAAAAAGCTTTATTCCTAC
>CAYTER010000004.1:58410-75208 GCA_964436815.1 uncultured Syntrophomonadaceae bacterium | reverse complement strand
AATAACCGCCCGAACCTGCTCAAGCAGCATGTAGCTATCAGCCGAAGCCTCAAGATCTAAAGAAAGATCAAATGGCAGTTTTATAATCCGGGCTTTAGCCAATTCGAACCGCAGATCCTTTTCCCGGGAGAGAATCCGGTCAGCAAAAGAAAAGCCGGTTGGTTCAGTTAAGCCCCAACGGCATTTTAGCAAAATCTTATAGCTCTTCTGATCAATGGTATCTTCAGCAAACTTTAAAAAATCTTCTTCGGAGACAGGCGCCTTTTCTCCCAGTCTGATTGTTTTCAAGGCGGCTAATGTGTAAAAAAAACTTTTCATGACACTTTCCTCCAGGTCCTAGATTGCATCTTTTAAAGCTGCCGCAAGATCGGGGGAAAGAGCCTGAGCCAGAACCTCCGCTATACTTTCCTTGGAAAAATCGTATAAAACGCCACTACTACCACCGATACGAAAACCTTTATCAAATTTAGCAGAGGGGATGATTTCCACTCCATCCTTAAGACCCTGCGAGAATTTTCCCTTTAAGGACTCCTTTAATCTTTCGGCATCTTTTGAAGAAAGAACCACCCTGATGCCCTCTTCGCCCTTTTCAGCCCAGGCATTGACCATTTCTACAATAATTTTCTCTGTTAATTCAGTGGTCATCGCAGTATCCACAGATTCAATGATCACTGCTTCCATACGTTTAGTGAGCTCCTTGTCCAAACCAATCAAAACATCGCGCGCAGCTTGCTTAATAGCAGCTATACCGGCAGCCTTTTGTTGTTCTATCTCCTTTTCGGCCTGGGTTTGTTCTGATTCTGCCCTGGTCCGGGCTGCTTTAATAATTTGGGCTGCTTTTGCTTCGGCTTCAGAAATAATTTTTTCAGCCTCTGTCTCGGCCGCAAGGACACCCTCGTTTTTAATCTTGTCAATGAGTTCTTTTACCTGAATAGACATGCCCCACCATCCTTTAAACTGATCCTTATTTGCTCTATTGCAGTATTCAACAAAAAATAGAAAATGAAAAAAAAATGATCTGTACCGTAATTATAAATTTTAACCAAACCTGAACTTCACGTCAAATAATAAAGCCTTCATTAAATTGTATTGCCTGGAAAAGTTACTTGCCTGTTACGTTACGGATTTTTATGCCGGCTTCTGAAAAGATCTGCTTGGCCAGATCGTCCGGGTAATCTGATTCCAAGACCAGCTCTGCAACCCCGGCGTTAACCAGCATTTTGGCGCAGACGGCACAGGGATAATGGGTACAGTATAAAATTGCTCCTTCAATTGCTACCCCGTGCACGGCTGCCTGGATAATCGCATTCTGCTCAGCGTGCAACCCGCGGCAGAGCTCATGCCTTTCGCCTGAGGGAACCTTAAGCTGTTCCCTCAGGCAGCCGACTTCACCGCAGTGGCTGAGACCAACCGGCGCTCCATTGTATCCGGTAGAAAGAATTCTTTTATTCAGAACCAAAAGCGCTCCCACCTGGCGACGCAGGCAGGTAGAGCGTTTGGCAACTACCGTTGCGATTTCCATGAAATAGCGATCCCAATCCGGCCTATCCATTAACACTCTCCCTTAATGCTGATCAGGCGGTACCGAATAAACGGTCTCCTGCGTCACCTAAACCCGGAACGATATAAGCGTTTTCATTTAACTTTTCATCCAGAGCACCCAGGTAAATTTTTAAATCCGGATGACTGGCAGTAATCCTTTTAATCCCTTCCGGCGCAGCGATCAGACTAAGCAGTTTGATCTTTTTAACCCCGGCTTTTTTCAACATCTCCACGGCATAAGAAGCGGAACCACCGGTTGCAAGCATCGGTTCGAGCAGGAAGCAATCTAAGTCATCTATGTTAGGAGGTAAGTTACAGTAATATTCAACAGGAACATGGGTATCGTGATCACGGTAAAGCCCGATATGGCCGGCACGGGCATAGGGGAAAAGTCTGAGAGCTCCCGGTACCATACCTAATCCGGCTCTTAGCACTGCAACAAATACCGGGTTTGCTCTTTTGACAAGGGGACCTTTAGCAGCTGATACGGGAGTTACTATATCGGTCTGCACGGTTTCCATATCTCTGGTCGCCTCATAAATAAGCAGAGAAGTGATCTCTTCAACCAGATCGCGAAACTGCCAGTTCTCGGTTTCTTTCTTCCGGCAAAGAGTCAGCTTGTGCTGAACCAGCGGATGATTGACCACCATAACATTATCCATTTAACTCATCTCCTTAATAATCTTTTAAAACACCGGAAAGGTCCTGCAGACAGTACTCACCTCCATCTTTAGTTTCTCAAGATAAAGTCGATCGTTGCGGCTATCAATGGCACCGGCAATGATTCTCGCTATATCCTTCATCTGCTCCGGCCCCATTCCGCGTGAGGTGAGGGTGGGCGTACCAAGCCTTATTCCACTGGGATCATTTGCCCCTTTGGGATCGTACGGAATAACATTTTTATTAACAGTAATACTGACCTTCTCGAGCAGACACTCGGCATCCCTGCCGCTGATCTTTTTATTGCGCAGGTCTACCAGGACAAGGTGGGTGTCAGTACCACCGGTAACCAGATCAAAACCCTGTTCGATTAATGAGGAGGCAAGGGTTTCCGCATTGGTCAAAACTGCCTGCTGGTAGGTAATGAATTCAGGCTGCTGCGCTTCTTTAAATGATACAGCTTTGGCGGCGATAACGTGCATTAACGGTCCACCCTGCAGACCGGGAAAAACAGCTTTGTCGATCGCTGCAGAGTATTCTTTACGGCAGAGAATCAGCCCTCCGCGCGGACCGCGAAATGTTTTATGGGTGGTTGCGGTAATAATGTCAGCGCTGCTAACCGGGCTGGGATGAACTCCGGCTGCGATCAGGCCGGCGGTGTGGGCCATATCAACCATAAAAATAGCGCCGATTTGATCAGCAATTGCTTTGAAACCATTAAAATCGATTTGACGAGGATACGAACTGGCGCCGGCAATAATAAGCTTTGGCTTAACTTCCAGGGCCTTTTTTCGTACCTGGTCCAAATCGATCAGGTTGGTGATGCGATCTACCCCGTAGCTGTATGCCTGGTAGTACCTTCCGGAAATATTTACTTTGCTGCCATGGGTAAGATGCCCGCCGTGACTTAAATCCATGCCTAAAATTCGATCCGAGGGTTCCAGCAGCGCCAGGTAAACAGCCATATTAGCCGAAGTACCTGAATGTGGCTGCACATTTACATGTTCAGCCTGAAATATTTCAAGGGCTCTTTTCCGGGCTAACGCTTCCGCCTGATCAACATTAACACAACCGCCATAATACCTTGCTCCCGGATAACCTTCGGCGTATTTATTGGTTAGCACCGAGCCCTGTGCTTCAAGCACTGCCTTGCTGACCAGGTTCTCTGAAGCGATCATAATCAGGTTGTCCTGCTGGCGCTGTTTCTCTGCTTCGATAGCAGCAGCGATTTCCTGATCTATCTGCTGCAGGGGTTCATTGCTGATGCGATTGCTGGCGGGGTTCATTTTGGCAAACCATCTCCATCCTCTGCGGGGCTGTAAATCTCATATTACCTGTACTGATCCAGCTGCTCTATTTTGCCAACCCTGCGTTCATGCCTGCCGCCGGCAAATTTAGCATGCAGGAATATGCTGACAATCTCTTCGGCTATACCGGGTCCGATTACCCGTGACCCCATGGTCAGCACATTCGCATTATTGTGTTCCCGGGCACAGCGGGCAGAATAGGGTTCACTGCATAATGCTGCTCTGATACCTCTGTGCTTGTTGGCAACAATGGACATGCCAATTCCTGTTCCGCAGATTAAAATTCCAAAATCATAATCTCCGGATTGAACAGCCTTTACTACCTGAGCTGCCTGATCGGGGTAATCCGCACTATCTTGGTTGAAAACACCGTAGTCTTTGTGAGCGATTCCTGAGGTTTGCAGATACCTGATAACCTGTTCTTTAAGCTGAAAACCGGCATGATCGCTACCGAGGGCAATGATCATTTAATCAACCTTCCTCGAGTTTAGTCATTAGATTCTTTACACCAACCCTGATTTCCTCCATTACGAGACGATAATTTTCAGGACTTTTGCCAAAAGGATCTTCTAGATCGCCTGAACCCAGACCACAATATTCTTTAAACAGATAGACCTTGGAAACAGCTTGAGGAAAGCGAATCGCTACCTGCTTTAATTGATTCGCAGTCATAGTCAGGATTAAGTCCGCCTCACTAACCAAATCACTATTCAATTGGACAGCCGGGCGACCAGCATCTATTTCGATCTTTTCATCGTTAAGCATTTTGACTACAGTTTCCGCCACTGAATCTCCTCTATATACCGATAGGCCAGCGGAGATTACCGATAATTCAAACCCGGGGTTTCGATCCTGTAATTCATGACGAAGCAAAGCTTCAGCCAGAGGACTGCGGCAGGTGTTGCCTGTGCACACAAATAAAATAGTAAGCAATGTCCTCTTCCTCCGAAATCAAACTTTTAAGATCCGGGCAGCTGCTTTTTTCAGGCGGTTCATGACTGCCAGCCCAAGCCCGGAAACCGTTGTTTCTTCAGCCAGGATTATATCGGTTCCTGCAGCATCCATCTGGCGCATTAACCGGTATAGCCCGGCTGCCAGCGCCTCAGCGCCGGAAGTGCCCCTCCTGCTATTGAGCGCTGTCTCGCTTAACAACCCGACCCGCAAGCCCTGTTTACTGTAGAAGCGAGTAATCTCTTTTAATAAATACTTTCGCCGCAATGGATCGCCCGTGATCAGGATCAGCGGTGCAGCAGGCGAATAGTGACGGTATTTCATACCCGGCGAGCTTGGTCTTTCTGCTGTATAATGCAGACCGGCCACCGGTACTTTACAGTTTAATACTCTCTCAAGCTGTTCCCGGGTTATCCCTCCAGGTCTTAAGATAATCGGGGCCTTGCCGGTAAGATCCAGGACAGTCGATTCCACGCCGATTCGGCAATGCTTATCCATGATTACAGCGTCAACCAGGCCGCTCAAATCTTCCAAAACATGTTTATAGGTGGTCGGACTGGGGCGGCCGGCGAGATTAGCGCTCGGGGCAGCTATCGGCGCACCGGCAGCAGCAATCAATTTCAAAGCCAGTGAATGAGCAGGCATTCTAACCGCTACGGTGGGCAGGCCGGCACTAACCTCCGGGGCTATGTTAACCGAACGTTTAAGGACGAGGCTGAGCGGCCCCGGCCAAAATTTACAGGCCAACAGTTTCGCTGTTGCAGGAGTTTCAGCCGCTACCTCTTCAAGCTGATCTATCCCGGCGATATGGACAATCAGGGGATTGTCAGCCGGGCGGCCCTTGGCTGCATATATTTTCTCAATCGCTTTTGAGTCAGTGGCGACCGCGCCCAGGCCATAAACTGTCTCAGTTGGAAATGCAACAAGACCGCCTTTATTAAGCAATGCGGCGGCCCGATTGATCGATTGCGGGCGACCATCCAAAAGGAGAGTGCCCTTCACTCTTTTGTAGTTTTTAGTCATAATTTTTTTCTCAGCGCCGGCTAATCCTCCAGGACTAAGGATGCAATGTTGTTGGCATGATCGGCAACTCTCTCCAGGTTGCTTAAAAGGTCAAGATAGATTACCCCTGCTGCGGGGTAGCACTTTTTGGTGTTTATACGATCGATATGTCTTTTCCGTAATACTTTTTCTTCCTCATCGATGACGTCGTCCTCAAAAAAGACTTCCCGGGCCAACTCTTTATCTTCATGTTCAAAAGCTCTGATTGCTCTTTCCAGCATGGCAGCTACTTTTTCGTACATTGAAGTAATTTCTTCCATGGCGGTAGCGGAAAATGGCCGCCTTTCCTCTGTTTTTATTTCTGAAAGCTGCATGATATTTTCCGAGTGATCACCGATCCGTTCCAAATCGTTTGCCGCAGACATTAAAGCTGCCACCTGCTTTGACTGTTCCCCGGACATGGAATGCTGCGAAAGTTCGGCCAGATAGACATTAATCTCTTTCTCCAAACCATCAACCAGTTCTTCCATCTGCTCAATGTGCTTGATCTTTTTCAGATCGTCATGCAAAAAAACCTGCATCGATTCATCCAGCATTTCCCGGGCAATACCAGCCATCCTGAGCAGCTCCTGCTTGGCTCCCCCGAGGGCGACAGCAGGAGTTTTTAGGATTCTGGGATCCAAATACTTAGGACCGAATTCAATTTTCTCATCTTCTCCCGGGACGATCCGGCAGACCAGCGCGCTGAAATATTTTAAGAAGACTATGAAAAGAATGGTGTTAAGGATATTAAAAGCTGTATGAGTGTTGGCCACCTGACGCGGAACAGTCGCTGCTGTTTCAAGGATGATTTCGGTAAAGGGTTTAAGAAAGATCAGCGCCAGGATAACCCCGATTACATTGAACAGAACATGGGCAACTGCTGCACGCCGGGCCGCTACATTTGCGCCGATACTGGCGATAATGGCTGTAACGCAGGTTCCGATATTAGTACCCAGGATTAGCGGAACAGCAGCATTAAAAGGAACTAGATCCTGCATGGTCAGGGCAATAATAACCCCTGTTGAAGCGCTGCTGCTCTGAACCAGCGCTGTAAAGACAGCGCCAAATAGAATGCCGAGGATCGGATAACGGCTGAACTGGGCCAGCATCAGGTGAAATGCTTCAAATTCGCGCAGTGGACTCATCCCGCTGGACATGGTGGTCATACCGAGAAACAGGAGTCCGAAACCCAGGATGGTTTGGCCAAGATAGCGGTGAAACCGCCGCCGCCCGAAGAAATTAAGGATCGAACCGATCCCGATCATTGGAAAGGCGATAACCCCGATTTTAAAAGAAACTATCTGGGCTGTAACTGTAGTCCCGATATTGGCGCCGATGATCACGCTGATCGCCTGTGACAGATTCATCAGTCCTGCATTTGCGAAGCCGACAACCATAACGGTGGAAGTACTGCTGCTCTGAACCAGGACAGTCACAACGATTCCGGTCAGGACACCGACAACCGGGTTGTTGGTTAGCATTTCGAGGATTTTGCGGAAACGATCGCCTGCCGCCTTCTGCATACCGGAAGCCATGATCTGGATGCCAAACAAGAATAGGCCCAACCCGCCTAAGGTACTGAAGATCATATTCCAGATCAATGATTACTCCTCCAGTAAAGAAGTTTACAGCATGTTTAGTCCATACTCATCACATTATAAAGTACACCCTCTTATATTTCAATTTATTATTGTCTTGCCGCAGCAGCGGTTTCTTGCCCGATAGCTTGTTGCTCTTTACCGGAAAATAATGCTTTATATGCTATAATCACAAAAAGAAGCGCGGGAGGTGGAACCAGTTGCCGGATTTGATCCGTTTCGGTATATCAATGGAGAAAAAACTGCTCGACAGGCTGGATCAGGAGATCGTCAAACGAAGGTTTCAAAACCGGTCTGAAGCGATCAGGGATTTGATCCGCAATCAGTTGGTGGAAGTTGACTGGTCAAGAGACGAAGAAGAAGTTGCCGGTACAATCACTATTATCTACAACCATCATGTTCGCGGCTTGAGCGATTTGCTGTTGGCAGTTCAACACGAGCACCACGATTTGATTGTCTCGGTCATGCATGTCCACCTTGAGCATGAGCATTGCCTTGAAGTGATGGTGATCAAGGGACCAGCCGGTGAAGCCAAGCAACTGGCCAACCGCCTGATTGGAGTCAAGGGCGTAAAGCACGGCAAGTTGACGATCACCTCTACCGGAAAAGAACTTAAATAGAAATATTTATCCTGTCCTATTCGATTCATCGCAAAGAATGATTAGAAAACCCTATACTCACCAGAAGCTAGATCAAGCCGATCATCACCCGTGGGTGGCCGGCCAGATCAGGGCGACAGCCGATCATCCTGAAGAGACCGCTTTTTCTGAACAGTTCGGTCACAGCTGCCCTCTGTTCTGATCCAATTTCAACCAGCAACAGAGCCGGTTCTTCGACGTGGCAGGCTAAATCATTCAAAATGTGACGATAGCCGTCCAATCCATCTTCTCCACCATCCAGCGCTTCCTGCGGTTCAAAACTGCCGACTGATGCCGGCAGCCTCTCCATTTCCCGGAGGCTGATATAGGGCGGGTTGCTCACAACCAAGTTAAAACAAAGCTCTTCCTGCTGTTTTTCAAGAGCTTCAAAATAACTGCCCTGCAAAAATTTAATCCGGTTTTCTACATCATGTTCTCGGGCGTTAAGAAAGGCTATTTCGAGCGCAGCCGATGATACATCAACAGCATAAAGATCAGCGTCAGGCAGCTCCAGGGCCAGGGTAATCGCAAGATTACCACAACCGGTACCCAGATCAAGAATTGTTAAATTTTCACTGCTTTTTTTTCTGACACTATCAACCCTGAGAATCGCTTCCTCAATTATCAGTTCCGTTTCAGGTCGGGGGATCAGCACTTCTGGGCTGACATGGAATCTGCGGCCAAAAAAAAATTTTTCACCCGTTATGTAGGCTAACGGTTCCAAAGATGCCCTGCGCTTCAAAGCTGCTTCGAACTTCCTGCCCTTTGACGGATCAAATTCTTCATTAAGACTGGTAATCAGCTTGAGTCGATCAACGTCGAGAACTGAGGCAAGCAGCAGTTCAGCTTCTGCCCGGGGATTTTTCAGACCCGCCTGGCGCAAGCAAAAAGAAGCCCTCTTCAGAGCTTCTTTGTAAGTGTCTTTCATTATTAATTTACCCCCCGCTGGCTTTTAACTGCTCCGCTCTTTCATTGGCAGCCAGTTCATCAACAATATCATCGAGATCCCCGGCCAGGATCAAATCCATCTTGTGCAGGGTGAGACCAATCCGGTGATCGGTAACCCGGTTTTGTGGAAAGTTGTAAGTCCTGATCCGCTCACTGCGATCGCCGGTTCCCACCATGGTCTTTCTGGTCTGCGCCATTTCGGCATTCTGCTCCGAAATAAATTTGTCCATTAAGCGGCTGCGAAGGATGCGCAGCGCTTTCTCCTTATTCTGCAGCTGTGATTTTTCATCCTGACAGCTGACCACTACCCCGGTCGGAACATGGGTAATACGCACTGCTGACTGGGTTGTGTTGACACTTTGACCGCCAGGTCCGGTGGCACAAAAGGTATCGATCCGTAAATCCTGCGGGTTAATTTCAACTTCTACCTCTTCTGCTTCGGGCAGAACTGCAACGGTCGCCGCCGAGGTATGAATCCGGCCTCCCGATTCGGTGGAAGGTATGCGCTGAACCCGGTGGACACCACTTTCATACTTTAAACGGCTATAGGCTCCGCTGCCTTCTACCCCTAAAATTACTTCCTTGTAACCGCCGATGTCAGTTTCATGCGCATCTACAATTTCAGATTTATAACCATTTTTTTCAGCATAACGGATATACATTTTAAGCAGGTCGGAAGCAAAAAGCGCTGCTTCTTCACCTCCGGTGCCAGCCCTGATTTCGATAAAAACATTCTTGTCATCGTAGGGATCTTTCGGGAGCAGGTTCTCCCGGAGCTCTTCTTCCAGCCTTTCCTTTTCCTGCTTCAAATCTTCGGCTTCACTGCGAAGATATTCACTCATCTCAGCTTCATCGCTGCCGCTGAGCAGCTCTTCTGCTTCAGCAATTTCCCGATCAACCTCTTTAAGACGACGCGCAAGCTCCACAACAGGGACGAGCGCAGCCAGCTCTTTTGACATCTTCAACCACTCATCGCGCTGTTCCAGTGATTTCGGATCGCTGAGCAGCTTTTCAAGCTCCTCATAACGGGACTCGATCATATCTAATTTTTCATACATAAGCGGTCACCCCGGGGCGACCGCCACTTTGGCCAATCGCAATCATTATTTCACTTCCTTGATGGAAAACGAGCAGAGTGTTTACTCTGCTCAGGGTTTTACATGCCGTATTTACGCTTAAATCTTTCGACCCTGCCCCCGGTATCGACAAACTTCTGTTTCCCGGTAAAGAATGGATGACACTTCGAACAGATTTCCACTTTAAGGGATTCCCGGGTGGAACCGGTTTCAAAAGTCTCGCCGCAGGCACACGTTACGGTTGTTTTGTAATACTTTGGATGAATATCCGCCTTCATAAATCTGAACCTCCTTCCAACTTTCCCGAAGTAAGATAATAGCATAAAGACGCCTGCTTTGCAACCCGCAGCGCTGTTCATGCTGAACGGCGCAGCTTTCTGTTATTCGTTTTTACATGGTATGCATATTGCTCAAGAAATCTTCATTTGATTTTGTTTTACGCAGCCGGTCAAGGAGCGCTTCCAGGAACTCAACTGAAGTGCTGCTGCCCATAGCCCGCCTCAGCGCCCACATCAGCTCTATTTTTCTTTCATCCAGAAGCAGCTCTTCCCGCCTTGTCCCAGAACGGGAAATATCGATCGCCGGGAAAATACGCCTCTCGGCAATGCGGCGATCTAGGTGCAGCTCCATATTACCGGTTCCCTTAAATTCTTCGTAGACAACATCATCCATCCTGCTGCCGGTATCGACAATGGCCGTTGCCAGAACCGTCAGGCTGCCACCGCCGTCAATATTACGGGCAGCTCCGAAAAAGCGTTTTGGTTTATAGAAGGCACCCGGATCGATCCCTCCGGAGAGAGTTCTTCCACTGGGTGGAATCACCAGGTTATACGCTCTGGTTAACCTGGTAATGCTGTCGAGGAGCACCGCTACGTCCCGACCTTGTTCAACAAGGCGTTGGGAGCGTTCCAGGACCAGTTCAGCTATGCGAATATGATTTTCCGGTTTTTGATCAAATGTGGAACTGACTACATCAGCGTCTACGCTGCGCTCCATATCGGTTACTTCTTCCGGTCTTTCATCAATCAAGAGGATGATCATTTCAATCTCGGGGTGGTTGATCGATATGCTGTTCGCCAATTGTTTAAGAAGCATGGTTTTACCTGCTTTAGGGGGCGACACGATCAGGCCGCGCTGCCCTTTACCGATCGGGATCAATAGATCGATAATACGCGTTGACAAAATATTGGATTTTGTTTCCATTTTAATCTGTTCATCGGGATGAATCGGTACCAGTGAAGTAAAACCGGGACGGTAAGCCAGTTTTTCAGGATCTTCAGCATTTATCTCTTCAACTTGGAGCAGAGCATAGTATCGCTCATTATCCTTGGGAGGACGAATCTGCCCGGCAATGATATCGCCCGTGCGCATATTGAATCTTCTAATCTGCGATGCGGAGATGTAAATATCATCATCTGAAAAGAAATATTTCTTCCGTCGTAGAAACCCAAAGCCATCCGGCATGATTTCCAGCATCCCGGAAGCGAGTTGCTGCTCACCGCTAACCGAGAATAACCGGCTCAGGGCATCGATCAGTTCCGGTTTGCGCATAGTCGATTGGCCTTTTATTTCATTTTCTTTTGCCAACCGATGCAGTTCCGCCAGGGTCAGCTCTTGCAGCTTATCAATTTCCATTTTATACACACCACCTATTCCTTAATTTCAAGCTGATTTAAATAACATATAGAATGCGACAAGGTAAGCCACAAAGACCAGAATGGTATCTATTCCAGCCCGTGTGAATGTTTTTTCTGAACGATACGTCAAACCGAAAATGATTATTGTGCTCATCAAGATCACGATTACTGCTGAAAGAAGATGCTGTCCGGATACTGCCTGTAATAAGGGGCCCTGCCGGTAGAATATATCGGCGATAAAAATAATAAAAAGATTCATGAAGTTGGCCCCGAAAATATTTGCCACAGCCATGTTAAGATAGCCTAAACGAACCGCAGTAATCGTAGTTACGGTTTCCGGAAGAGAAGTGCTGACTGCCAGGAAAATTGAGCCGACAAAAGTACGACCCAGACCGGTTTCAATGGCAATCCGGTCAGAAGCGTCAGTCAGAAAGATCCCGGCAAGAACTATCAGCCCGGCTGCAAGCGCAAAATTAGTCAATGCTTTTCCGGTGGTTGTTTTTACCCCGGTCCCGGTTTCAAGTTCTGCCTCGCCAAAGACCTCAGGCATATTCTTTTTTTCATACCGATAAATGAACCTGCTGCCAAGCAGATAAATAACCGCGATCAGGATTGTTTCAATGCCAACCCAGCCGGCCTGCAGGGTGAAGACCCCGATAACGGCCAGCGCTGCAATACAGATTGTGATTATACTTAACGATGCAACTATTGTATGCCCCTTATTAATGCGGGCAGTCAGGGGGCCGCGACCTTCGATCATGTCAATAACCGCTAATAGCGCCAGATTATAAAGGCAGCTGCCGAGGATATTACCTAACGCCAAATCAGGAGCCTGGATTGCTGCCGCCCTCAGAGTGGTGACCAATTCAGGAAGCGATGTCGCCAGGGGAAGCATCAATGCTCCGACCCAGGCTGAACCAATTCCAGTTTTATCGGCGACAACCGCCGCATTTCTCGTTAATCTGCTACCGGCAAAGACAATAACTGCTGCACATATTACAAATTGAAGCCAGTGATTAATCATTTTTCTCCTTGAAAGTTGAGATATTAAATTTAGAGGGGAGATAAATTACGTTAAACAATTTTCGCTTTTCTTAGGAATGAAAAATCGCACTATGAAGAATAACATAAAAGAACCGGTAGCTCTATATTCGTTTTTACCTTAAACTTTCCTGCCTGATTTAAAAAAAATATAAATCTTTTTTAAGGTTCAAAACCGGTAACAAAGGGATTGCTCAGTTTTTCAAATCCAATTGTGGTTGATGGTCCGTGGCCACAATAAACAACGGTCTCATTTGGCAGGGTTAAAAGCTTGCTATTGATACTCTGGATCAGTTTTTCGTAAGAACCTCCGGTCAGATCTGTTCGGCCGATCGATCCGGCAAAAAGGGTGTCCCCGCAAAAAACTACCCCCTCGCTTAATAGCGAAATGCCACCTTCGGTGTGCCCGGGTGTTTCGATCACACCGAAGCTCTGCTGACCGAATTCGATGATGTCACCTTCACAGATAAATTGATCCGGTGCCGGCTGCTTTTTCAGGACTAGACCCAAACCATAACCCGGATTATTATAAACGGCAAGATCTTTCTCTGAAAGCATTATGGGAATGCGGAATTCTTCTTTAAGCCTGGCGTTAGCGCCGATATGATCGATATGGCCATGGGTATTGATAATCTGCTTAACTTTAAGTTGCAGCTGTTTTACCTTTTCAATAATCTTCTTTCCCTCGGCACCCGGATCGATAATGACAGCTTCACCGGTAACCGGACAGGAAACCAGGTAACAATTGGTAGCAAACATACTTACTGTGATCGTTTCTACCTTGATCATGTAAACTTATCCTTTCCAAGCAAGCCCGGTTTCGATTGCTCCAAGCAAATCGGTAAGATTCATAGTATCAGCTCGGATTATCCGGCGCAGTTCAGAATCGCCAATCAGCAAAAGCGGAACTTTATTTAAGGTGTGATCGCTGACAGTACTGTCCTCAAGATTACCATGATCGCTGGCGATCATGATCAAGGTCTCAGCCGGATCAACCTCCCGGGCAAGAGTACCGATAAACCGATCGAGAATGTCAATCACCTTTACAACCTGTTGCTCTTCGCCCAGATGACCGGCCAGATCGCTTAAAAAATACTCAAATAAACAAAAGTCATACTGCCTGCTGATCTTTAATAGTTTTATTGCGCCTTCTTCAGGAGTGTTCAGCGGCACTTGAAAATCCTGTTTTTTAAGTAAGTCATTGGTAATATCCATAAAGATTGATTGCCCGTTTACAATATCCGGCAAGCTAAAAAAATTTAATCCGCCATAGTATGCAGCCAGGGTTGAGCAAGAATAGTGGTCACCGGGCAACCCCTCAGCCAACAGGTTAAAAAACTGAGGACGGTAGGCATTGGCGAAACAGACCCGGTAACCTTTCTGCTGGAACCTTTTATACAGGCCCCTTAAAGCCAGTAAACCTCGAAGTTTACGGTTAGGAAATCCATTTAAATGCCTTCCCAGGTACGCAGCAGCATTAATACCCGTGAAAATAGAGGCCTGGCCAGTGGCGCTTTGCGGCAAACCTGGAACTCCAAGGGAAGCATCGACCCCGATCAGGGTAGCCTGTCTGCCCTGGAAGCCGGCAGTACCGGCAACCAACTTCTTACCCTCCAGGATTGATTCAAGCCCCGGAGTATGGCAAGAGAAAAATGGGTTCCCGCTTAAGGATTCGCCGAGACCTACCCCATCAATAAAAATAAAGATCTGCTGCAATTAAAGGCCTCCGCCTTACTGTTCATCGTCCTGAGGTTCTACCGGTTCGATCGGCTCAGCTTCTTCAGAATCTTCCGCTTCTTCCAGATCCGGCACATCCTGAACTATAGGCAGTGAATCAGGTCTTTCACCGAGAGTAACGGCAGCTTCCATTTTAACTCCGTCCCGATAAAACTCCAGGATAACAGTATCTCCCGGGTAGTATGAGAACAGCACATCAAACAGCAAGGCCAGATAATACACCTCTCGACCATTGATGGCCACGATGATATCGCCGCGCTGTAAGCCTGCCCGATCAACGGCGCTGTCCGGCGCAATATCACGGATCAGAACGCCGCGTTCAGGCTGCTCTTCTCCATATTCAAGCCAGTCTTCAATAACAACTCCCAAGTGTGGGCGCCTTACTTTCCCCTGCTCAACCAGATCTTTAATCACCCGTTGAACAGTATTGCTGGGGATCGAGAGGCCGATTCCTTCAACCCCCACCAGGGAAATCTTAGCCGTGTTGATCCCGATTATTTCACCGTTAACGTTTACCAGCGGCCCTCCGCTGTTGCCCGGATTAACCAATGCGTCAGTTTGTAAAAAAGTATAAGCGTAATCACTGCCGGGCACCCTAACCTGTCTTTCCACGGCACTGATTATCCCGGCTGTCACCGATTGTTGAAAATAACCGAGCGGGTTGCCGAAAGCAAGGACAGTTTCTCCCACCCGGGTTAGGCTTGAATCGCCGAAAACCACGTATTGAAGTCCACCTTCATCAATTTTAAGCACAGCCAGATCAGTCAGGGCATCTTCTCCGATCAGCTCGGCATCATAACGGCCCTTACCGGGAATCAAGACAGAAATCCGGTCTGCTCCGTCAATAACATGATGATTGGTAACTATGTAACCGTCAGCAGCTATGATAACCCCCGATCCGGATTCAATTTCTTCCATTTCCTGGTTGCCATCCAGCGTTAATGAAACATGTTTGTTAACACCAACGACAGTCGGCATAACCCGTTCTACTACCTCTACCAGGCCTGAACTCCCGGAGGCCACGACGGGCGGTGTTTTAACAACTGCTTCTTCACCTGCAACAGGTGGTTCTAAAGCAGTCTGCGGCGCCAGACAGAAGACAAAAAGGTAGTAAACCAAGGCTGCGCCGAGCACAATACCCAGTACTGCAAAGGAAACATAACCCACATATGACCAGAAGCCACGTCTGTTTTTACCGGAATGGCTATCGTAATCTCTTTCCATGTCGAAATCCCTCCTCAAATACATTTTATACCAATTGCAACTGCCCGTAAAGCTGTGAAACTTTTTACAGACTACTGATTATTCAGAATTACCGGCGTTCTCGCCAGTTTCCCTGACTTTTACACGCCGGATTTTCGCTCCGAGACTGATCAGCTTCTCTTCAAAATTTTCATAACCGCGATCGATATGCTCCACTTCACTAATGACGCTTTCCCCTTCGGCAATCAAAGCGGCAATCATCAGAGCCGCTCCTGAACGCAGATCCGGAGCGCTGACCGGCGCACCGGTCAGTTCTTTGCCCCCTTCAATCAGAGCAGTCCTGCCCTCTACTTTAATGTGGGCTCCCATACGCTTTAATTCATCAACATGGTTATAACGCCCATCAAAAACATTTTCTGTAATTACACTTAGCCCTTTGGGGACCGTTAACAATACCATCGCCGGGGGCTGCAGATCCGTTGGAAAACCCGGGTACGGAAATGTCTTTAAATCAGAAGGACATAATTCTTCTTTCCCGCTGACGGTAATACTTTCCGGCTCCACCTGCACTTCTGCTCCGGTTTCTCTCAGCTTGGCCGTAATGGCCTCAAGGTGTTTAGGGATCACTTCATCAACCGTTACTGTTCCTCTCGTCGCAGCTGCAGCGAGCATAAATGTTCCTGCTTCAATGCGATCCGGTATAACTGTATGCCTGACCCCGAAAAACTTTTTTACACCCTCGATCCTGATCACGTCTGTCCCGGCACCCCTGATCGATGCCCCCATGGCATTAAGAAAGTTAGCCACATCAACTATCTCAGGCTCTTTAGCAACATTTTCCAAAACAGTCCTTCCTTCTGCTGCCACCGCGGCAAGCATCAGGTTGATCGTTGCTCCGATCGAGACGACGTCAAAATAGATACGGGCTCCGACCAATTTATCTGCAACCATGCTGATCATTCCGTGTTCGATATTTATTTTTGCCCCGAGCGCAGAAAAACCCTTTAGATGCTGATCTATGGGACGCGGACCGAGATCACAGCCTCCTGGAATGGGAACCTCAGCGCGGCCGAAACGTCCCAGGAGGGAACCCATGAAGTAGTAAGAGGCGCGCATTTTTTTAACCAGATCGTACGGCGGAGCAATTTTTGAGAGATTATCCGCGGTGAATTCTATAGCATTCCTGCCCCTGCGACGGATTTTGACTCCCAGGTACTCCAGGATTGAGATTAGGGTGCGAACATCCGTTATATCCGGTAAATTTTCAATATAGACTGTATCAGAAGATAATATGGCGGCCGGTAGTACGGCAACAGCTGCGTTCTTTGAGCCGCTTATTTTGACAGAGCCTGTTAGTTTAGTTTTTCCTGAGACAATTATTCTCTCCATTACAACCTCCTGCTACTGATAGCCTCG
>CAYTER010000004.1:0-58310 GCA_964436815.1 uncultured Syntrophomonadaceae bacterium | reverse complement strand
TTTTTCCTGAGACAATTATTCTCTCCATTACAACCTCCTGCTACTGATAGCCTCGGATGTGAACTGCTGTTCAAATCCAGATTTATTGCTGTAATTGTTCCGGTATCACAATTTCTTGTTCCAGGTTACCGGTAAAAGCATTAACAAAATAATGTTGTTCATTGATCATAATACGCCATACTGGCGGAATTTCCCACTTCTCTGCATCATATTCTCCGCTATAATAACCCAAATCGATTTTTTTGATCGTCTGTGGTTCGTTAGCCGGACCCAGTTCATAAACCAGGTTACTTAAAGCTTCAGCTGCAGAAATAACCCTGATTTCACGCGCAGGCGATCTTTCTCCCGGCTCTAACCAGTATATATCAACTGCATGGACCCTGTCTTCTATAATCTGCACCCAGATTTGTCCGGCAAATACCGGAGCCTCTCCGATCACCTGGTAGTAGTAAACATTTAGCGAGAGATCATCTTTTATTTCCAGGTAATCAAAAACCAGTCCTTCAAAATTCAACTGATGCTCATTGATAAAATTATCAACCAAAGTCCTGATTTCACGCGACTCTTTGGCCAGCATATTTTCGCTGATAAATACCGGAGGATTATAGAGAATTCGGATCAAGCCGCTGGGATGAATGACTGCGGTTTCACCTTCTATATAATAATAATTAGCATCATCAGCCTGATTTATACGGGCGCCCTCTCTTAAGAAACGGAGTAAAATTGCACGCTGTGTTGTCAGGGATGGAGTCACGGTGAGGAAGTCGATAGTTTGAACCGCTCTATTAATTGGCGCTTCAAGAAAATAATTATTCTCATTAAGCAGTTGTTCCGTCAAACTCAGCTCTTCCGCTGATATTGCCACCCTGGTCAGGCGGCCAAAATCAGGCCAAAACAGATAGTAGCCAAGAAAAAGATTCAGGGCTGCAAAGGCGATGATCAGAATCAATTTAGCCCGGCCAAGATTCATTGTAAATCCTCCGGTTTATATTGCAGAAGATTGTCAGCTTTCATCAGGATCTTACTGTCATTTAGCTGCAGATGCCAGACCGGTTCAGCCACTATTTCATTACCCCCTGCCACGATAGCATAACCGAGATTAAAAGCTTCAAGCTTAATATCGTCATCTCTCGCTTTGTTATCCTGGTGATAATAATTGAGCGCAGCTCTTAAAGCTTCCTGCCATTCAGCAGCAGAACGCGGTTCGAGCATATCCGGTTCAGCGGAATGAATAGTGTAAATGAAACGGCTGAAGTGAATTAAGCCCCGATCATTAAAGATTGCCCTGATTGGCTTCCCGGCATAAATTGGATAACCCTGATAATACATCCGCCATTGAACACTGTAGGAGACAGCCCTGCCCCGGCGCGTTTGGCTGATATTCTCCAGGCGCAAGCCGGCTGGCCAGCCTCCGTGGTAGCTGATTAGAATACCGCTGTTGTGCAGCGCCTCTACATCAGTCTGGTTTGCCTCTCCTTCCTCCAGGCGGGGAAAAGAAAACTCAAAACCCCTTGGAGTAAGGCGCAAACCTTTTTCGCCGTCAGTATAGATCACCGCTCCGTCTTTTTCCTCAATCGTTCTGGCTAAACTGTAATCGACAAAAAAGGTTTTTAAGAGCTGATCGCGATCAATTATCTCGGAGCGTACCGGCAATCGGGCTAACAAAACTTCTTCCTGGGGGACAAAAACGGGTGTGTTGATGATTAGATCCTGATCAACAGCCGCAGAAATTAAATCGCTGTTCAGTCTTCTGTAGATTAGATGATCTTCAGCTATAAAGTCAGCGATCATATTAGCCAGAAGAGCTGATTGCTCATCAGTAAGTTCTGTTATAAATTTTGCTTCGTCATCTGTTCCAATCAGCCACAGCCAGAATGCTCCACTTTCTGTTTTTAGCTCAAGTCTTTCAATATCTCCCTCCGGAAGGTCGGTCAGGATAAAATGATCACTGCCAACCGGAAGAAACGGTTTAAAATAGCAGGTAAGAAGGATCGGCGCTCCTTCAGCATTACCAACTTCGACTAAATTGTCGCTGCTGGCAGCAGCATTACTCAACGCCAGTAGTGTTTCCCACAGCCGGTAATAAAACTGTTCGCCTTCCCGTAAGATATAATATCCGCTATCTGCTGCTATCGCTATCGTTTCGGGAAAGATGATCTGTTCCGGAGGGCGGGGCTGCTCAATAATAATCTGCTCATAAATGTCTTCATCGGCGATCACTTCTGCCGGCTGTTGACCGTACCAAAGCTGAAAGGTTAAAAATAAGCTTAAGAAAACCAAGATTAGGAGAACCAGGCTTTTTATTTTTTCTCTCATAAACTACCCGCCTCCCCTTCATAATTATCCGGTATCGTGAAAAAGACAGATGTACCTCTGCCGGGAGTACTTTCCACCCATATTTTCCCACCATGCCCCTCGATTACCTTACGGGCTATAGATAAACCCAACCCGGTCCCGCCGTAATCGCGGCTGCGCGTTTTTTCAACCCGGTAAAACCGCTCGAAGATTCGGGGCAGATCCTGTTCGGGTATACCTGTACCTGTATCGGAAACACAAACTCTGATAACACCCAGATCCTCCGATACCATAACCTTAATAGCCCCGTCTTTGCCCGTATATTTGGCAGCGTTGATTAACAGGTTGGAAAACACACGCATCATTTTATCCCGGTCCACGTACACCAGGCGTTCACCAAGTTCACAGTCAACCTCTATCGATGGCAGATTGGAATTGAGCTTGTGCTTAAGGTTATCAGCTGCTTCCCTGGCCAACTCTTCCAGGTCGATAGCGGTCTTCTGCCAGTAAACCTTTCCGGAATCCATCTGTGAAAGAGTCAGTAAATCTTTTACCAGCGCCACCATCCGATCGGTTTCCGCCGACAAAACCTGAAGAAAATGAGTCCTAACCTTTGGATCATCTACAGCGCCATCTAAAAGCGTTTCAACATAGCTTTTAACCGTTGAGAGTGGTGTCCTCAGTTCATGAGAAACATCGGCGACAAACTCTTCCTGTAGACGGGTAAATTCCCTCTCCCGGGTTATATCATGCAAAACAATGAGCGTCCCGTTGAGTTTGCCTTTTTCGATTTTAAAAGGCGCTATCTTTGTCTGGACCGTATAATTCACTCCCAGGCCCGATATCTCCGCCATGAGCGGTTCCTGGCTGCGGATAAAATGACGCAGTGTTTCAGAACCAATCAGGCTGCGCAGGAGATGAAATCCTGAGCGCCCCATTACCGGAACATTGAATTCCATAGCCCGGATCAGGTTGCGGGCTGAAGGGTTGATCTGGATCACGTGGCCTTTTTCGTCGAGAGCAATGATGCCATCAGACATATTATTGATAATCGCTTCGACTTTGCTTTTCTCTGAAGATATATCGTCAATCGTCTGACTAAGCTGTTCAGCCAGGTAATTGAAAGTTTCGCCCAGCTGACCGATTTCGTCAGCAGTCTGAACTTTTATCTTGCGGGTAAAATCTCCGCCGGCCATTAAATTGGCTTGATCAGTAACAGCTTTTATCGGTGTGGTAATCGTTCTGGTTAATATAACCCCAAGAATGAGGCAGATCAGCAAGGCCAGAAGTACTCCGGTTAGCAGGATAGTCTTTACTTCATTAAGGGTATTATCAACAGCTTGTAGAGAACCGCTGAGATAAATCACTCCAATTGTGCTCTGACCGCTTATTACCGGGTAGGCCAGGTAATAGCGCCTCTCCTGACTGTTCGGATCGAAACGGATTACGTCACTGGTATGACCCGTCAGAGCCCGGGTAATTTCATCCCTGATCAGGCGGCGCCCAATCAGCGCCTGGCTGCCGGATGTACCGACAATATGGGCATAGCTATCCAGAATAATGATCTCGATCGTATAGAGGTCCCTGAACTCACGGGCCAGGCGGACAGTATCCTCTGCCCAGCTCTGCCCGTCTCCGAGGGTCGGTTGCATGAATACAGAAAGCAGGCGGGCCTGATTTTCAAGTCCCTCTTTATAATTTCTTAGGTAATACTGCTCCAGTGATTGAACGAGATAGACGCTGATTAACTGCAGAGAGAAAAGAATAAGCATTAGAAAAACAAATATAATTTTCCACTGGAGGCTGTTAAACAATTTACCTCCACCTGAAATAATAACCGACACCCCGCTTTGTGTGAATAATTTCCGGTTTGGCCGGATTTATTTCCAGCTTTTCACGCAGGCGGCGGACAGTCACATCCACTGTCCTTTCTTCGCCCACGTACTCATAACCCCATACCTGGTTTAAAAGCTGCTCCCTGCTGTATACAAATCCGGGGCTATTCATTAGGAAAAGTAGCAAATTATATTCTCGCAGGGTAAGCTCAATCGGTTGTCCCTGAAAGTATACCTGGATTTGATCCCGATCAACTGTGACCGGACCAATGGTCAGTTTTCCTTTTTTCCCATCCGGTTTTGTGCTGCCGGTGTCACTGCGCCTGAGTATTGCTTTAATCCGGGCGGCAATCTCCCTGGCGCTGAAGGGCTTGGTCACGTAGTCATCTGCCCCAAGCTCAAGCCCTAATACTTTATCAGTTTCCAGCTCCTTGGCGGTCAGCATGATGATTGGTATGTTACGGGAAGAACGAATTTCGCGGCATACTGTAAATCCATCTTTTTTCGGCAGCATAATATCAAGGACGATAAGATCAGGATTCTCCTTTTCAACCAGCCGCAATGCTTCCTCACCGTCAAACGCCGTAGAGACTTTATACCCCTCTCTTTCAAGATTATACTGCAGAATTTCAACAATCGGCTTTTCATCATCAACAACCAGGATTTTTTTCACCCGGAATTTCACCCCATATTAATAATCGGATCCAGCTGCTTTAAGTCCTGAGCTAAACTGAACCTTTAATGGTTTTCGCGATCATTACATGAATACCTTTTTGTTCCAGAATGCCTTGATTGGCACAAAAAGCCCCTCCCTTTGAACGAGGGAAGGGCTGATTATATAAACTAGATCGGTTAAGGTCTGAAAAACTGTAACGGATCAATCGGCGTATGCTGGTAGTAAGTATGCCACTCACCGGAACCATCATCCAAGCGAACTTCAAAATGCAGGTGCGGACCGGATGAACGACCGGTTGAACCTACTCTGGCGATTACGTCTCCCTGCTGGACAGAAGCACCTTCCCTGACCAGGTTTTCACTATTGTGCAGGTATAATGTCCAGAATGAGCCATGGTAGATGATCAGATAGTTACCCTGAGGCCCTCCATAACCGGAAAACCAGACAACTCCGCTGTCTGCGGCCAAAACATTGGTTCCGGTGTGAGCATGGATATCAATTCCTGTATGCCAGGTACTGAAACCCCGCCCCGGGGTGATCTCTCCTCCGTCCTCAACAGGCCATACGAAACGTCCTGTTCCAACAGCAGGCACCTTGGTAGTCCCAACAGTCACAACCTGGGTGACCGGTTCTGATATAATAGTTTCGCCGATTTTAAGGCGATCAATTTCCAGGCCATTTTCACGGGTTATGTAATAGATAACCTCTTTGCGCCCTTCTTCTCCTTGAACGGTAATATCTTTCTGCACCACCCAGAGATCTTCATCGTATACGTACTCCACCTCAAAGGGGATCGTTTCCCGGACAGTTACTTCTTCAACAGTTTTTATATGGATTTCCTGATCATTTATAACCGGAAGTTCAACTGTCTCTGCCGGTTTCTCCGGAATGAATAAAATGGAAAAGGGCAGGTCGTTGGAGCCCGGGGTATTGCCGGTGCCTTCTACTAAAAAATCGACTGATCGGGGTAAAAGCGCAATCTGCTCACTTTGCGGCTGCAATCCTGTCAGCAGGGTTATAACCTCATCTGGCTCCAATAGCATATCGGGATCTGCAGTGAAGGGTTCAATTTCCAACTCTTCCTTGATCTGAGTCTCGATCGTCCTGGCCCCGTAACCGTTAGTAGTGTAAACATTCTTAAGTTTGCTAATCACCTGATCAAGATCCTCTTCATTCCTGACGGCAACGAATGGCTCACCATCAACAGTTATCAGGTAAGCATCAGTAACGAAAGTAAGCTCCTGCCTGATCTTTTCCTGCACCTGATCCGGGGTCGGTTTAGCTCCTGGCCGGAATTCCTTGATCAGCAATATTTCTGCTGCCGGTTCCATTGACATGCCATAGAGGCTGCCACAGCGATCGGTTAAGTGGGCAATGAAATTTTCGACTTCTTTCGCATTGTCGACAATCCCAACTTCCTGATCGTTCACCTTGACTATGTAGATATAATTCTGAAGGTGGTTATGCAAACCAAGTAAAGACAGGATCAATAAAGCGGTGAAAGCCAGAAAATACAGGCTTCTAACTTTCTTGGCCTTGAACCAGGCGATTATCGGTTTATATATACTTTTGTAATCAGTTGTTTTCTTGATCTTTGGCCTTTTACCAGCAGGCACTTTTTGGACTGACCTTTGTCTCATCTGGATGTTCCTTTCTCCGCTGCGATGCTTCGGTCGATCCTGCAATCATTATCTGCTTTTATTAATAAACATATACCTATTGAACAAAAAAACGGCATGGCCGATTAAGCGATCCGTTGAGCAGAAGAATTATAACATCTAATCTGAATCAGGGCAAGCGGGTAAGAATTTCCCTTGCCGCGAGGACTCCGGTAGCTGAAGATTGGATTAAGCCGCGGGTTATTCCGGCACCGTCGCCGACGGCAAAAAGATTCTTGATCTCTGTTTCCAGTTTATCGCTCAGGTTTAGCCGGTAGGAGTAAAATTTAACCTCAACCCCATAGAGAAGGGTGTGCCTGGAGTTTACTCCCGGAGCCAGTTTATCTAAAGCTTCGAGCATTTCAATAATGGCCAGCAGGTAGCGGTAAGGGAGGACCAGACTCAGGTCGCCGGGAGTGGCCTCGGTCAGGGTAGGACGAACCAGTCCGCGCCGGATCCTTTCCGGTGTTGATCTTCGGCCCATGAGTAAATCGCCTAAACGCTGAACCATTACCCCGTCACCAAGCATGTTAGCCAGGCTGGCAATATAGCGACCGTAACGGATTGGCTCATTGAAAGGTTCAGTGAACGATTTGCTGACCAGAAGCGCGAAGTTGGTATTATTTGTCCTGGTTTCGGCAAAGCTGTGACCGTTTACAGTCACCAGACCATCACTGTTTTCGGTAACCACTACTCCATAAGGGTTCATGCAGAAAGTGCGGATTCGATCATCAAACTGACGGGTAAAATAGATCAGTTTGGATTCATAGATTTGGCTGGTTATATTTTCCATTATTACTGCCGGGACTTCCACTCTAACACCGATATCAACCGGATTGTTTAAACCTTTAAGGCCGAGCCGGATTGACTCCCGGTGCATCCACTCTGCACCGACTCGACCTGGTCCGCAGATTACATACTTAGCCTTAAAAATGTCTCCATTTGATAATTTAACCCCTGTTATAACTCCGTCACCAGCAACCAGTTCAGCTACCGGCTGGTTCATCAGGATTTCAATCCGGCCTGACAAAGCTTTATGCATCTTTTCCAGAACCCGGTAACAATTTTCCGTTCCAAGATGCCTTATTTTTGCGGGGATAAGGCTTAAGCCCGCAGCAGCGGCGCGACGCTCCATTTCTCTCACTGCTTCAAGATCGGTGCCATAAACTGTTGCCGAAGCGCCGAAGGAAAGGTAAACCCGATCTACTTCGTCAATCAGTTTTTCGACCACAGCCTGATCAATGAATTCATTCAAAAAACCCCCGAATGCAGGAGTTAGCGTCAGCTTCCCATCGCTGAATGCTCCCGCCCCGCCCCAACCACAGGTCACTGCGCAGGGATTGCAGCGCAGACAGTGCCCATACTCGCCCTGGGTCATACAATTTCTTTTTTCAAGAGGAGCGCCCTGATCAATCATCAGAATTTTTACGCTGCTATTGGCCGTCAGTTCCAGCGCGGCAAAAATACCAGCCGGCCCTGCGCCGATGATAATAATGTCATAGAGGCGAGAAATGGCCATCTCTATCCTTCTTCCCGGATTGCTTCGCTAGCTTTGTTGGCGAATTTAGTGTAGCGATCTATGAAGTAAAGCTCAATCTGACCGGTAGGCCCATTTCTTTGTTTGGCCACATTAATTTCAGCCAGATTCCCTTTGTCGGAATTTTTATCGTAGTAAGAATCTCTGTAAATAAACATTACCAGATCGGCATTAGCTTCAATTCCTCCGGATTCCATTAAGTCACTGAGGATTGGCCGTTTGTCATTTCGTTTTTCAACTGCCCTGCTTAGCTGCGAAAGAGCGATCACCGGCAAATTAAGTTCTTTGGCCAGGGCCTTTAGGGCCCTGGAAATCTCTGACAGCTCCTGCTGCCGGTTTTCAGAGCGGCTAAAACCACGCATCAGCTGCAGGTAATCGACAAAAATCGCATCCAGGCCTTTTTCCGCTTTTAAACGACGGGCTTTCGCCCTGACTTCCATCACTGACAAAGAGGCGCTGTCATCAATATAGAGAGGGGATTCACTAAGCGGACCGACAGCCCTGGTCAGCTTAGCCCATTCATCCTGGGATAGATGGCCGCGGCGCATATTCTGGGCATCAATCTGCGCTTCAGCGCAGAGTAACCGTTGGGCCAGCTGCTCTTTAGACATTTCCATGCTGAAAAAAGCGGTCGGCCGTTTATCTCTGACCGCAATCTGTTGAGTCATGTTTAAGGCGAGAGTTGTTTTCCCCATACTGGGGCGGGCGGCAACAATAATTAGATCAGAATTCTGAAGGCCAGAAGTTATCCGGTTTAAATCTATGAATCCGGTTGACAACCCGGTAACGCCTTTCTTCTCATCATATAGCTTTTCGATCCGGTCAAAAGCCTGCACCAGGACTTCTTTCAGCGAGGCAAATCCTTGGTATTTGCCTCGGCTGCCGATTTCAAAGATTAGTTGCTCGGCCTCATCAAGGAATTCGTCTACATTATGTGGAGAGTCAAAGCTGCGGGTCACTATGCCGGTTGCCGCCTGGATCAGAGAGCGCAGGATCGCTTTTTCACGAACGATGTGAGCATGATACTGAATATTGGCCGCAGTTGGCACAGCGTTAGCAAGCATAACCAGGTAAGCACTGCCTCCAACATCTTCAAGACTCTTGTTCTTCTGCAGTTCAGCAGTCAATGTAATTGTGTCAACCGGCTCCCCTTTTTCGCTGAGGCCAAGTATTGAAGCATATATTTTTTGATGGGCAGTGCTGTAAAAATCATTTTCGGTTAGCAGCTCCGCTGCTGCAAATATTGCCTCCCGATCAATGATCATCGAACCAAGGACTGATTGTTCAGCTTCTTTACTTTGCGGTGGAACGCGGTCACTAATTACAACCAAACCCGATCGGCTCCCTTCGCCTCACTAATCTTCTTTTTCAACCAGAATGTCAAACTCTGCTTTCACACCGGGATGGAGACGGACAAAAGCCTTAAAATTACCAATCGCTTTAATCGGGTCGGTCAGCTCTACCCGCTTCTTATCGATCTCAAATCCGGCTTCCTTAAGTTTGGCGGCAATATCCGCCGGGGTTACAGACCCAAAGAGCCGCCCGCCTTCGCCAGCAGGCATTTTGAACAAAATAGTCTGCCGGGATAGTTTTTCTGCCTTTTTTCTGGCTTGTTCTTCATGCAGCCTGTTTTCAGCTTCAAATTTATCTTTCTGTTGTTGCCACTCCTTAAGTTTCTGGGGAGTAGCTTCAACAGCCAACCCTCGCGGTAAAAGGTGATTGCGGGCATATCCAGGTGCCACATCTTTAAGATCGCCCTTTTTACCAAGGCTTGCAATGTCCTGGTTGAGGATAACTTTCATTGGTTGGTTCACTCCTCTCCTGTTCGAACTAATGTGCTTAATTCGCTGCGAGGGACCTGCTATCCTGCAAAAAAAAGGCGCTTTGCTTAATGGCCAAAGCACCTTTTTGCCTTTGCTAAATAGTTCGGTTATTAATAAATTACATTGCTATTTATTCTGAAGTGAACGGCATTAACGCCATAATCCTGGCTCTTTTTATAGCCTTGGTCAGCTGACGTTGATGCCTGGCGCAGTTACCGGAAATGCGGCGGGGAAGGACTTTGCCTCTTTCCGTAACAAACCGTTTTAGTTTTTCGTATTGCTTATAATCAACATTTTCAATTTTATCAACGCAATAGCTGCAGATTTTTTTCTTTGGCTTACGTCCTCGATCGCGTCTCAAGCGATAACCTCCTTCTTTTAAAAGGGAACATCGTCTTCACTGATATTAATATCATCAACATTCGGACCTTCAAATTCAGCGCTTTTAGCTTCATCAGAGCCCCGGCCGCCACGATCTAAAAACCGGACATTGTCGGCAACCACTTCAGCAACTTTCCGCTTAATACCCTGGTTGTCTTCATATGATCTGATCTGCAGCCGCCCGGTTACAGCCGTAAGACTGCCCTTCTGCAAGTAATTGGCACAGTTCTCAGCCAATTTGCGCCAGGTGACAATATTAATAAAATCAGCTTCTCTTTCCCCCTGTTGATTGGTAAAAGGACGGTCAACGGCAAGGGTAAAAGTGGCTACAGGCACTCCGTTGCCTGGAGTATAGCGCAGCTCCGGATCACGGGTTAAACGGCCAATTAAAACTACCTGATTTAACAATTTGACACCGTCCCTTCATCTTTTACTCTTCTGTCTTTTCAGTTTCATCTGCACTCTGCGATTCTTCAGCCGGTGGAGTTTCTTCGTCAGCTTCTTCAGAAACAGCAGTTTCAGCATTTTCGATCTGTTCCACTACAACATCTTCTTCGCCGGCTACCTCTTCACCGTCGGCATCCTGCTGCAGATCAAGTTCTTCAACAACACCATCTGCAGCCTCCGCCGCTTCCGTCGCTTCGGCTGCTGCGGCATCAGCAGCGGCTTTTTCAGCTGCAGCCTCATAATCTTTCTCGTCAACAGCAATGATCATATAACGCATGATTGCATCGGTTACTCTGAAGTAATGTTCGAGCTCAGGGATTATTGTTCCTTCGCCACTGAAGTATACCAGGTAGTATTGACCTTCGCGGAGTTTGTTGATTTCGTAGGCAAGTTTTCTTTTGCGCCAATCGAGGACAGTTGAAACGCTGCCACCCTGCTTGGTGATTGTAGAAGTTAATCCGTTTAATACTTCTTCCTGATCATCCTTCTCAACTTCAGGATGAATGATCAGCATAATCTCGTAAAGACCCATTTTTTCACCTCCCTCTGGACTAGTGGCCCCTTTTAATAAGGAGCAGGGAATAACCTTGAACATAATAGCATATCCGGTATGCTGAAGCAAGCATTCGTAAATACAACAGCTATTTATCGCCCATAGATAATACTCACGCCCGAAAACGGATCAGGATCACATCCCCGTCCTGAACCACATAATCTCTACCTTCGGTTCTGCTCAGACCTTTTTCACGGATCGCAGTCAGAGAACCAGTTGAAGCAAGCAACTCCCAGGGAATTACTTCCGCATTGATAAAACCCTTTTCCATATCAGTGTGGATTTTACCAGCCGCCGACAAGATCTTGGTTTCTGACGGGATAACCCATGCCCTGGCTTCATTGCCTTTAACTGTATAAAAGGTGAGTAACCGCAGCAGCTCAAAGCAGATTTGCAGCAGGGTGCTGATCATACTCTTAGAAAGACCATAGGCCTGGAGATACTGCGCCCTTTCGTCCGGTGGCAAGTCAACCAATTCAGCCTCGAGCCGTCCGCACATTGCCACTACCGGGTCGGAACCGAAACTAACACGGTAGTTCTCATCTTGATCTTTTTCGCCATGGTTATAAACATAGATCATCTTTTTTGCGGTCAGTAATGAAAGTTGTCCCAGAATGTTTTTTTCTTCGGGGTTTAAAGTTACAGTGCGCAAAGGAATACTGTCATTCAAATAACTTTCAAAACGGGCAAGCAGCCCTGACTCGAAACGGGCTGCCTTGTCACCGCTCTTAAGTTTTGACTCGTTTTTTTCTCTGCGCCTTTTAATCGTTTCCAGATCAGCCAGGATCAACTCTAAATTAATTGTATCTATTTTATTCTGAATGCTTTCACCGGTTCCAATATTATCCTCGTAGGCCGAGATAACATGGATCAGTAAATCTACATTGCGCAGATGACCCAGGAACTGATTTCCAAGTCCTTCTCCCCTGCTGGCTCCCCTGACCAAACCTGCTACATCGATAATCTCAATAGTAGCCGGGGTAATTTTTTCAGATGAACTGACAGCGGCAAGCTGTAAAAGGCGTTCATCAGCCAAAGCTACAATCGCTTTATTGGGATCGATGGTTGAAAAGGGGTAACTGGCAATAGTTACATTATGAGCGGTTAAAGCCTTGAAAAGCGTGGATTTTCCGGCATTTGGCAATCCAACTATGCCACAACTCCAACCCATGGTTTACTCCTTTATCCGGCGTCAGGGTTAGGCTCTTCTTGACCCAGGACAGCTTTTACTCTGCGCATAAAACGCGAACGAGGGATTAAAACACTGCGTCCGCAGTTTTCGCACTTCAAGCGAAAATCCATTCCCACCCTAATGATTTTCCAGCTGTTAGCGCCACAGGGGTGCCCCTTTTTCAGCTGAACCCTTTGACCTACTAAAAAATCACCGTTCATCTCTCTCACCACAATTTAAATCTTATCAAGTAGGTCAGCAATCTGTCTGTACACTTTTTCTATATCCTGGTTGCCATCGATCCGATCCAGTAGTTTTTTCTCCTGGTAGAATCTGATCAGCGGTTCAGTTTGTTTCTTATAAACATTCAGCCTCTCCTGAACCGTTTCCAATGTATCATCATCTCTCTGGAAAAGATCGCCACCGCATTGGTCACAGACATTGCGCACCCGGGGAGGTTTAAATTTAAGATGGTAACTGGCCCCGCAGTCAGAACAAACCCTCCTGCCGGTCAACCTCTCGATCAGTTCTTTCTCGTCAACCTCAATGGAAAGTACCCTGTCAATTCCAAAACCAACTTCAGGGAGAACCTGTTCCAGAAAGGTTGCCTGGTTAACTGTCCGCGGGAAACCGTCTAGCAGAGCCCCCTCGGCGCAATCAGGATCCATCAGCCGATCTTTGACGATCTCGACAACCAGCTCATCGGGAACCAGCTGCCCCTGATCCATATACTGCTTTGCTTTTCGTCCCAGCGCCGTTGAGGTCTTAACAGCATTCCGCAGGATATCACCGGTAGCAATGTAAGCAAGGTTTCTCTCTTTAACAATTCTTTCCGCCTGGGTCCCTTTACCCGCTCCCGGAGGCCCCAGCAAGATGATTAGCATTTGTACCCCTCTTTTCATTTACGGAATCAGTAACAGGAAAATCCGGATAAACTAACCCACTGCACCTCAACCATTACTTGGCGCCGGCAGAGAATTACTATTCAGCTTTCCCTGAGTCAATGCTGCTTCCCGACTGCAGTATTGTACTGCCATCTTTATTTTTCATCTCGATGCTTCCGTCCAGAACGGCACCATCTTCAACATGTAACCCGTTGGCCTTGAAGGCACCCTTGGCAACCGCGGTTCTTTTTAACTCCAGCTTTCCGGAGGCATCAATCGAACCATCAAAACGTCCGGCAATCGTCACATTGCGAGCCTTTAAGTCGATCGATACTTTTCCGCTTTCACCAATAATAAAATCGCCCTTATTGACGATTTGCCCTTCTACTTCTCCATCAACACGGACAGAACCCTTGCTTTCAAGAGTTCCGTTAAAAACTGTATCTTTGCCTATAACTGTATTGACCTTATCTGGTGGTGTATCCAAATTATCCTTCTTGAACATACTACTTCCTCCTTGATGTCATAATTACTCTACACAGTTTTTACTTTATTGCATGTAATTTATGGGGTTAACCGGCGAACCGTTGTGCAGCACCTCATAATGCAAATGGGTGCCGGTCGTCCGGCCTGAAGCGCCCATATAACCTACTGTCTGGCCCCGCTCGACATAATCGCCGGCGTTTACGGCAAAACCGGAAAGATGAGCATAGAGGGTTTCATAACTATAGCCGTGATCTATTATAACCGTGTTACCGTAACTGCCCCGGTAACCGGTAAATACTACCGTTCCTTCGGCAGACGCCCAAACCGTCGAACCATATGAACCAATTATATCGACCCCGGTGTGAAATTGAAATCCGCTGGCATAAGGTATCTGCCTCATTCCAAAACCGGAGGCGATCCGACCGCGGGTTGGCCATATTGAAGGCTTTGAGGCGGCTTCAACAATATACTCGCCCACATTGTCAAGCGTTTCCGAGCGCTCCGGAACTAAACTCTGCAGCAAAATTATATTTTCCGCTGCACGCCCCAGAACACCATCTGCTTCAGTGCCACCGCCGTAAACCTGCCCCAAGCCGAAATTAGCGGCAGACTCTTCGCCCTGATAAAAATTTAGACCCTGGCTTGATTGCTGCCTGATTCCATTTTCGATTTCTTCAATATCAAGATCAAGCTTTTCGGTTACAAATTCGACTAATTCATCGATAGCCCTCACCTGTTCCATCATCCGCTGGGTTTCTGCCGCGAGTGAATTGATCTCTTCCTGTTGCGCGCGGTTCATCTCCCTGAGGGCATATACTTCCTGCGCATCAGCTGAAACCCTTAAATAAGAGAAGATCAAAAGGCAGATGCCCACTATTCCCAGCACAAAAAAAGCTACTGCAAGTTGCACAGCCAAAAGGGGAATCCTGATCGAAAAAGTGGACTCCTCAGAATGGGGAACGACCATTATTGTGAAACAACGCTTATTATTAGCTGAAGTCATTTACACTAATACCCTTTCCAAACGGTCAATCATATAATCTGCAATTAAAGTGGCTAAATCACCTTGTCGATTATAACATAGAATCTTAAAGTCATCATAACGGCATTGACACCGGCCGGAACAGGACTGCAAAGCCCCGGAAAGACAAATGTTTCACGTGAAACAACAACCTGCTAAAAGATTGTTTCACGTGAAACATTTCTAGATCCCTTCCGGTAAAAGCTTCGCAATCAACCTTTCCAGGTCATCGTCTCCATAGTAAAATATTTCGATTGTCCCACCACTTTTGCCCGGTTTGATCTTTACCTTCGTACCGAGCCGCCGCTGCATCTGCAGCTGCAGCTCGGTTTGCATTGGATCTTCGGGAGTCTCCTGTTTTCTCTCCCTGCCGGATTTTCGATTTTTCCCGGATCGATCTGACAGTTTTTCAGCATCGCGAGCGGTCAGCCCATGCTCCACAATTCTCAGGGCTGCCTCTTCCTGTAATTTTTGATCAGGCAGAGAAAGCAATGGTCTGGCCTGGCCGGCTGTAATTCTTCCCTGTGAAAGTAAAGTCAGGATTGATTCCGGCAAAGACAGCAGTCTGACGCAGTTCGCAACTGCGGATCGGCTTTTGCCCAAGCGCTGCGCCAGCTCTTCCTGGGTATAGCTGTAATCCTTCATCAGCCTCTGGTAGGCCAGGGCTTCTTCAACGGGGTTTAAATCTTCTCTTTGCAGGTTTTCGATCAAGGCTATTTCAAGCATCGCCTTGTGGTCATAATTTTTTATAACCGCGGGGATGCTCTTCAGCCCGGCCAATCGGGCTGCCCTGCATCTTCTTTCTCCGGCTACCAGATAATAGCCTTCCTCGCTTACTGCCGGGCAGACAACCACTGCTTGTAAAACGCCATGCTCTCTGATCGACTGCGCCAGTTCATCAAGCTTTTCCTGATCAAAGTTCTGCCTTGGCTGGTAGGGGTTTTGCCTGATTTTATCAAGATCAATTTCGTTTGTATCAGCACTGCCGTCAAAAACATCCGGGATCAATGCACCCAGGCCTTTTCCCAAGCGTCTTTTTTCACTCATCTATCCAGCACCTCCCTGGCGAGATCAAGGTGTAGTTGTGCTCCCCTGCTGCGTTCATCGTAATCCAGGATATGTTTTCCGTAACTCGGGGCCTCACTTAAGCGAACGTTTCGGGGAATAACCGTTTTAAATACATACTGCTTGAAATAGTTGCGCACTTCTTCGGCAACCTGCTCAGATAAATTCGTGCGGCTGTCATACATGGTCAGCAATACACCTTCGATCCGAAGTTCTTTATTCAGGTGTTTGCGGACCAGGGCAATGGTATTCATCAGCTGCCCCAGACCTTCAAGCGCATAGTATTCACATTGGATCGGGATCAAGATGCCATCCGCCGCAGTCAGGGCGTTTAAAGTCAGCAACCCCAACGAAGGAGGGCAGTCGATGATGATGAAGTCATAATCGCTTCGGGGCTTAATTAAAGCCTCCTTCATCCTTCTTTCCCGCTCGTCTACTTCAACCAGCTCAATTTCAGCACCGGCAAGTTGAATTGTTGCCGGGACGACACTGAGATTTGGCCATTTTGAAGCTTTAACCACTTCTCTGATCGGCATGCCATCAATCAGTACATTATAAATACAGTTTTTCTCTTCATTCTTATTAAACCCAAGCCCGCTGGTTGAATTGCCCTGGGGATCCGTATCGATTAACAGCACCGTGGATCCGAAAGAAGCAAGTGAAGCGCTCAGGTTGATTGCCGTCGTTGTCTTGCCAACGCCCCCCTTCTGGTTGGCGATTGCGATAACTCTGCCCATCATATCTCCCCTATCCTGCTTACGAGAAATCAACTATATTTCTTGCTCTCCAGGTTCTTCCTGGCCTCAATCATTTCTTTTGTCAGGCGAATGGTTACTTCAATGTAATCCTGTTCCACAGTCTCGTCAACTTCGGGATAAAGTCCGGAGCTTTGAATAACAGCCACCGCTTCTCTGATTGTATTTAATACTATCCGCATGTCGCGAACGATCGGTTTGGATCGTTTTGTCCGAGTGTTTTGCCCCTTTGCTTCCTGCAACCTGTCTATCCGTTTTTCAGCCTGGCTGACGGTCAACCCTCTTTCGGTGATCTCATGCAGCATTTTCATTTTAGCTTCGTCAGTATCCAACCGCAGCAACGCGCGCGCGTGTCTTTCAGTCAGCCCGCTTGCCAAAAGTCTCGTTCTTATATTCTCATCCAGTTTCAATAACCTGATCTTGTTGGCAATAGTAGACTGACTTTTACCTAATCGCTGTGCCAGTTGCTCCTGCGTAATGTTAAAAGTTTTCATCAGGTTAACGTAACCTGCAGCTTCCTCAATGTAATTTAAATTTTCCCTTTGCAGGTTTTCAATTAAGGCTATCGTGGCCATCGCATTATCCGAGAGAGTCTTGACCGAAGCAGCTATCTTCTTCCAGCCTAGTTTCCGGCAGGCAAGATATCTCCTTTCGCCAACCACCAGTTGATATCCATCACCTACCCGTCGAACCACAATCGGCTGAATCAGCCCGCATGACTTAATTGACTGGGCCAGCTCATCGATCTTTTCCGCGGCGATCTCACGGCGTGGCTGGTAGGGGTTGGGCTTTATCCTGGCCATATCGATCGCCAGGACATTTTCGGTAGTCGGTTCAACCTCTGGTAAAGGAAATTGATCCATCCATTCTTCTTTCATTTAACCAGCACCTTTTCAGGGATAAGATTCTTACCTTTAATTTGACAATGATGTGGTCTTTCCTTCAACCCGGGCATAAAAACAAATAGGGCTGCTCCAGTCCTCTAATATAAAGGTTTTCGAGCCGGTTTGCCCGGAGAACGGGGATATTCCCGCGGTGTTTCCTTGATCTTCTTCAGCTGGTAGATGAATCTTTTTTCACCAGCCGGTAGTATATATTCCCAGCTATCATCATATCGCCCACCACAAAGCTCTATTGCTCTCGCTGCCCTGAAAAGCTCTCCCCTGCCTAACGGGCCTTTATAGAATAGCGCTTCTCCACCAATTTTAAGCAAAGGCAGGGCCAGCTCAGCTAAAGCTGCAGTTGATGCGACAGCTTTGCTCACAACATAGTCATATTTCTCCCGGTGCAGATTATCATGACCGAATAGTTCTGCTCTACCGATTAAGATAAAAACATTATTGAGGTCTAGCTGCTTTATTGTTTTCTCCAGAAAAGCGGCTTTCCTCTGATTTGCTTCAAGAAGGTAAAAACTGACTTCAGGGACACAGATAGCCAGCGGCACACCCGGCAGCCCGCCTCCGCTCCCTAAATCAACAATCCTGCTGTTGCTCTTAAATACAATCCGGATTAATGGAAACAGGCAGTCGGTTATCTGCCTGTTGATCAGTTCAATAATATTGCTTTCCCCGGTAAGCCTTTGGTATCTAAGACCTTCGATCAGCAGCGTGCAATACGCTAAAAGCTTTGCAAGCTTCTCGTCACTTAGCTTGAGCCCCATTTTTTCAAGGGCATTTTTGATTACTGTTTCCGCTTCCGGCTTCACGATTATTTACCAAGGCAGAAATCTTTGAAAATCTGGTCAAGCAGATCATCACTTACAGTTTCCCCGGTTATTTCTCCTAGTTTTTGCCAGGCCTGGTGGAGGTTAAGGCTGATTAGCTCTAGCGGATTTATTTGCAGAGATTCCAAGGCATCCTCAAGGTTAAGAATCGTCTCTTTCAGGATTTCTTCCTGGCGAATACTGATCAGTACCGGGCTTTCACCGGCCGGCCCAAATAGCTGGTCAAGCTCAGCGGTTACCGCCTGTTCAAGCTCTTCAATCCCGGAACCTTCGAGCGCAGAAATTACAATCACTGGCTGTCCGCTTAAATAGCTACTGAGTTCATCCACGGTTGTCTTCTGCGGCAAATCTTCCTTATTTAAAATAACCAGCATTCTCTGCCCCTGCCTTAATTCAGCAATACTTTCAAGTATACCAGGGTCCAGCTCATCTGAGCCGTCAATCACCAATAAGATCAAGCGGGCCTCTGCTGCAGCGGATCTGGCCCGATCAATCCCTTCCTTTTCAACGGGGTCATCAGTACCCTGGATACCAGCTGTGTCGATTAAGCATAGCGGGTAACCGCCCAGATTTAGATGTCCTTCAAGCATATCCCGGGTTGTTCCCGGCAGTTCGTGGACAATCGCTTTCTGTGTGCCGAGCAATTTATTCAGTAAAGATGATTTCCCTACATTTGGCTTTCCGACAATCACCACCGACACACCTTCCTGGTAGGCCCTGCTTCTTTCAACCCCTGTCAGCAAATCTTTCAATCGTGTGATTATCGAAGATAGTTGATTTTTAATATCCGGGACCGAAGGGATTTCATCCATAAATTCCTCAGGATAGTCAATTGAAGCTTCCATTGGAGCCCTGACAGAAATGATCATATTGCGGGCAGCTTTTACTTCAGTGGCTAGTTGCCCGCGCAGTACTCGCAATGAGGCTCTTGTTGCTTCTTCTGAGCGAGCCCTGATTAACCCGATCACTGCTTCAGCCTGACTAAGATCAATGCGGCCATTGATGAAAGCCCTCTTTGTAAATTCTCCCGGCTCTGCCAGGCGTATACCCATAGCCAAAAAAGTCTGCAATATTATTTTTAAGTTAATCAGGCCGCTATGGCAGTTCACTTCGACCAGGTCTTCCCTGGTGTAGGTATGCGGTGCAGGCATGAAAGACACCAGGACTTCGTCGATCGGTTCGCCTTCTAAGTTGTTAATAATCCCATAGTAAAGATACTTCGGTTGTGGAAAATCCGTTTCCTTGCATTTAACGCAGTCAAAAATCTTCTGTACAGCGGTAAAGGCCTCCGGTCCGCTGAGCCGGACGATGCCTATGCCGCCTTCGCCAAGCGGTGTGCTGATCGCAACAATTGTATCGCTGTCCAGAATTATAGCCTCCATCATTAAGGAAAGGTTTTAACCGCTTGATCTGCAAATTAAAAACCGCCCCACACCAAGCGCTGGGGCGGCCGTTGAATCACTTTTAGCGTGGTGCTACGATTACTTTTCTAAATGGTTCCTGACCGGAACTGTATGTAGTGACTCCGGGGAAGTCCTGCAACGCCAGATGGATAATTCTTCTTTCCTGGGGAGTCATCGGTTCCAGGGCTTGCTCATAACCTTCGGCGCTAACCTTCTTGGCTACACTCCTGGCCAGCTGCATGAGGGTTTTCTCGCGCCTGATGCGATAATTCTCAACATCAACTACGACCATCTTATTGAGAGCCGAGAATTGCCGCCTGACGATCACATTCAATAAATACTGCAAATCACTTAATGTTCGCCCACGTCTGCCAATTAACGCCCCCACGTCAGCGCCTTCAATTTCTGCTGACAGCTTTTCTTCATCTTCCGAAACGTAAACAGAACCCTTAATGTTCATCATTATTAAAAGTTCTGTCACATAATCTTTTAAGTACTGAGCGGCAGTTTTCAAAGGCATCACTTTAACCCGTGCTTCTTTGCCGCCTAATAGCCCCAGTATTCCTGTTGACGGCTCGTCCATGATCTCGATCACCGCATTAGTTCTTCTGATGCCCAGCTTTTCAAGCGCATTTTCTACGGCTTCATCTACTGTTTTTCCGGTAGCTTCGTATCCGCTCATTTTTTACCCTTTCCCTTTTTACCCCGCGGTTTTGATGCGCCAGCGGCAGGAACTTTCTTGCCGGTTTTTACAGTTTCCCTGGCTTCTGCATCTTCGGTTTCGATCAGATTGCTGCCTTTATTCTCGTTTTTTTCAGCTTTAGCAGCGCCGCCCGAACTTTCCTTAATGTTGTCCAGTTTAACAATCAAGAGATGCTGACCGATGGAAAATACATTATTCATGATCCAGTAGATTACGAGTCCGACCGGAAAACTAAAACTAAACACCGTGATCATAATCGGCATCATATAGAGCATCATTTTCTGGCTGCTATCCGTCGACATCGACATTTTTGAATAAAGATAGGTTGTTGCTCCGGCAATCAGCGGAAATATGTAATAGATACTGATTTGACTGAGAAAATTACTTAAATTTACTTCCGGGACTACCAGCAGATCGATCAGCTCGGCCTTTTGGAACAAGAAAGGATTAATAACGCTCATATCCAGGAATTGATCGGCTTCTCGCAGCAATCGGAATATCCCGATCAAAATTGGGAACTGGACCAGCAGTGGCAAACATCCGGCCAGCGGGTTCATGTTGTTCTCTTTCATAAACTCGCTCATAGCCTGGTTCTGTTTCTCTTTATCGTCTTTATATTTTTGCTGGATTTTTTTCATTTCCGGCTGCAGGGCCTGCATCCGTTTTGCTGATTGAATCTGCTTGTTGTTCAAAGGAAAGGTTACCAGTTTTACCATGATGGTCATGATTATGATCGCGATCCCGAAATTCGGGAGATACTGGTAGATGTAGCTGATAACGACTCCAAAAAATTGGGCTATTGCATCAATCATCTAACTTCCTCCTACTGTTGCTCTACTCAACAGGGTGATACCCTCCCGGGTTAAATGGATGACAATGGGAAAGTCTTGTTAACCCCATCAGCAATCCCTTTATAACGCCATACTTTTCCAAGGCATCGTAAGTATACTGAGAACAGGACGGGTAAAAACGGCATACCCTTGGTTTCAGCGGGGAAATAAAGATCCGGTAGAAGCGAAGTAAAGCAAGGCACAACTTCACTGCCAGAGATTCCGATTCCTTCACTGCTCTTTTAAGTATAAATGCCCTTTCCGGCATAGAATATGCAACTCCCTGACTGTTTCCTGAAAAGAAAGTTCTGCTGAAGGATTGCGGGCGATGAGGATCAAATCAAAACCCTTTTTCAGTTTTATATCCAGGAGCAACAGCGCTTCTTTTAATAACCTTTTAATCCGGTTTCTTACTACACTGGTCCCGACTTTTTTACTGATCGAAAACCCGATCCGGTTCACTGTTAATCCGTTTGGGCAGTAATAAAGGACGATATACTTTGATACAACCGTCCTGCCGTAGCGGTAAACCCGCTTAAACTCCCAGTTTTTTTTTAGCCTGAACAGTGGCATTAACTTAAGCGCTTAATCTTTTTCGCATTTTTTGCCTTCTTCTGCTGATAACCTGCCTTCCGGCCTGAGTGCTCATCCGTTTTAAGAATCCATGTACTCTTTTTCTTTGTCTTTTTTTCGGCTGATAAGTTCTCTTCATTGTAACCCCTTTACTAAACGCTAATAATGTAAAAAAATTATACGTAATAAAGTAATATGTGTCAAGAAATCCTTCAGATTTCAAGCTTGATCGCTATTTTACAGCTCAAACTACTCTTTGCAGATTAACGGGTAATCTGTTAATATATTTTTTACGGAGCTGCAAATTCATAGCTAACCCTGATCATTATCCACAGCTTTTGTTTATAACTCTTTACATTGTTAATAACTAAGCCTTTATTGATGATTGAGCGGAGAATCCTTTATGAATAGTCAATTAAATGAAATCTGGCAGCTTACCCTGGAAGAATTAAGCAAGGGATTAAATAAACCGAGTTTCGAAACCTGGTTTAAACTCACCAAACCTATCTCTCTGGAAAACAACTGCCTCGTCATTGAGGTTCCCAATGATTTTACTAAAGAATGGTTTGAAACACGTTACCGCCAGCAAATCATCAATGCCCTGAAAGAGGTAACAACCGACGATCATCTGGTTAATTTTGTCATTGCTTCAGAATTTAAAGGCAGTACCGAGGCTGTGCTTTCTATAAGTAACGAAGCCGAACCGGCCTATCCTCCCCAAAACCTTGCTGTCAATTATGAAGATGAGCATCTAAATGACCACCGAAAAAATAAAATAATATCTAATTTTAATCCCCGCTATACTTTCAATACCTTTGTTGTCGGTGCTTGCAACCGTTTATCACATGCTGCATCGCTTGCCGTGGCCGAAAGCCCTGCCCGAGCCTACAACCCGCTATTTATCTATGGCGGTGTAGGGCTTGGTAAAACACATCTGCTACATGCAATTGGACAATTTACATTGATCAACCACGGTTTTACAAGAGTTTTTTATCTCTCTTCCGAAAGATTCACCAATGAGTTTATCAATGCCATCCGCGATAATCGAACATTGGAATTCCGCAATAAATATCGCTACATGGATGTGCTCTTAATCGATGATATCCAGTTTCTTGCCGGGAAAGAACAGACGCAGGAGGAATTTTTTCACACTTTTAATGCCCTCCACGATAACAACAAGCAGATCATCATTTCCAGTGATCGCCCCCCAAAGGAGATCCCAACTCTTGAAGATCGTTTGCGTTCCCGTTTTGAATGGGGTCTGATTACTGATCTTCAGCCACCTGATCTGGAAACCAGGGCTGCAATTTTAAAGAAAAAAGCTATATCAGACGGAATAAATATGCCTGATCAAGTGATCCAGTATATTGCCGGTAAAGTAAACACAAATATTCGTGAACTGGAAGGAGCGCTGATTAGAATAGTTGCCTATGCATCGCTTTTTAAATCACCGGTAACCATAGAACTTACTGAAACAGCGCTTCAGGATATCATTACAACCAGACAGAAAAATATCACTGTTACTGCAATAATCAGTGCTACTGCTGATAATTTTAACCTGACCCCTGAAGATCTGCTCTCGAAAAAAAGGACTCAGGAAATTGCATTTACCCGGCAGGTGGCCATGTATCTCTGCCGGATGATGACAGATCTTTCGCTGCCCAAAATCGGAGAGGAATTTGGGGGCAGAGATCACACCACTGTTCTTCATGCTTTTAAAAAGATTGATCTGTTAATTTCAAGTAATAATGATATCAAGAATCGGGTAGAGCTGATCAGAAATAACGTTCTTGATAACTCCTGATTATGATGTGCATAAGTTGTTCATCATTAATAACTTTTTACTTATAAACATATTCAATGGATCGTTTAACAGTTTATAGTCATTCTATTAACATAGCCATTAATATTAAACTTGGACAAATTCTTTTATTAACCAATGGTTGACGGAATCAGATTAACGATTATTAACAGTATTTACAGCCCTTATTATTACTGCTTATTTTATATATTAATCTAGTTATATTTTTTTACTGTTAAAAGAAAATCTAATTGCCAACCCGGGAGGTTTATCATGCACATTAAAATTGATTCAATTCAATTCAAGGAATGCCTTGAAATAGCTGAAAAAATCCTTCCCACCCGATCTACAATGCCGGTAATCAACAATATCCATTTAGATGTTAAACCGGATTTGATTACCCTTTCAGCAACAAATCTTGAAATGTTTATCAAGGTAACGACACCTTATAATGGCACTGAATCAGGAAGTATTCTTTTACCGCCGAAGATTGTCGATATTATGCGTTATTTCCCAACACCAGAGGTTACTCTTAACATGAACTGGGAAAATAAAAGAATTGAAATAACAGGCGGACAGGCCCAGTTTCATCTATTCGGCTCAGACCCGGAGGATTTTCCCCTGGCCTTTAACCAGGAATTAGAAGCTGAAAAATCGATCCAGATTGAACAGGGATTATTAAAAAAAATGCTGCGCATGGTTCTTTTTGCGGCATCGACTGAAGAAACACGTCCAGCTTTTAACGGCATTTTGATGGCACTTGACAAAGGAGTGCTGACCTTTACTGCTTCTGATACCTACCGCTTGGCAGTTAAGAGCAGTTCTAATGATCTTTGGGCCGGTGAAACCTTCAGACTGCTTGTACCCGCCAGGACGATGAGGGAATTTTTACGTCTAGCCGGCGATAGTCAGAGTATGGTCACCATGACCTATGGAAATAGCATAATTTCATATCAGTTTGGTAGTATCTATTTTGCTTCGCGATTGTTGGAAGAAAAATACCCGGATGTAAGCGGTGTGATTCCCGGGCAATACAAGACCAGGATTGTGGTTGGCCGAAAATTACTTGAAGAAACTGTTGCAAGAGCAAACTTACTGGCAGAAGGTAAAAACCAGGCGGTAAATTTCTCTGTCAGGGATGAAAGCTTGCAGGTAAAAGCAAGCGGACAGGAAGGCAGTATGGAGGAAACCCTGCCGATTGAAAGGGATGGAGAACTCCTGGATCTTTTTGTTAACTCACGTTATATTTTAGACTTAATCAAGAATATCGATGAAGAAAACCTGATCATTGATTTCCATGGAGATGGCGGGCCGCTGATTTTTAGACTGGCGGGAACGGAAGATTATTTATACCTGGCCCTACCGATTAAAAAGTTTATCTGAGAGGCCGGGAGGTACAAGATTTGTTCTACCTGGAAAGTCTGCTCTTGAATAATTTTCGCAACTATCTTCAACAGCAGGTTACTTTTCACCCGCGCCTGAACATAATCGTCGGTGAAAACGGCCAGGGTAAAACCAACCTGATAGAATCAATCTATTATCTCTCAGTTACAAGATCATTTCGAACTAATCGCGATCAGGAAATGGCCGGATTTAACGGGTCATTTTTTGGGATTACCGGAAGATATTTAAAAAATGACTTAAAATATGAACTGCAGATCAGTTACAGTGAAAACCAGGTAAAGGTTCAGCTGGACAGGAATAGCAGCAGCCGCTTCGAGTATTTACAATTTTTCCCTACAGTGGTTTTTAGTCCGGATGATTTAATGATCATCAGGGAGGGCCCTGCTACACGCCGCCGGTTTCTCAACCTCGAAGCTTCAAGATTAAATAAAATATATTTTAAAGAGCTGCGTTCTTATCAAAGGGTTTTAATGCAGCGTAATAAATTGTTGAAGGAAAATCGGAGCAGGAGGGAAATGGATCGTCTCCTAGAACCGTGGAGCGATTCTTTAATCAGCCTGGGGTGCAATATTATCAGAGCCAGGGTAGAATTAGTGCAAGCCCTTGAAGTTGAAGCTGCACCCTTTTTCTCCATGATGACCGGAGAACGCGAATCGCTTAAGCTTGAATATATTAGTTCTTTTGGCGGGGCAGAAGGGCTGTCCGAACTGGAGCCAGCTTTTCGGGAAAAATTGTGGAATCAAAGAGATTTGGAACTAAGAAGGCAATCAACCTTAGTCGGCCCCCATCTTGACGATTTTAGGATTCTGATTAATGGCCAAGACACAAGAAAATATTCTTCTCAAGGGCAGAAAAGGACGGCAGCACTGGCCTTGAAAATGGCTGAAACAAAGCTGTTTTACCAGATAAATGGAAGCTGGCCCATTGTTTTACTCGATGATGTCTTTTCTGAGTTGGATAGCCGGAGAAAAGAGTTTTTACTTGAGTTTCTTTCCCGGAACGAAAGCCAGTGCTTTCTCACATCAGCAGTTGAGCTTGGGCTACTGAGCTCTCAACTCCGAAGCAGCCATCGCCAATACTCAGTCCACGGGGGGGTGGTAACCGATGAAAAAGATGGGACCGGTTATTGAGCAGCTGCTGAAGAAATATGATTTGTGGCAGGGCTATCTGCAATACCTGGTGGTTGAAAAATGGCCGGAAGCAGTAGGCCCCCCACTTTGTGAAGTTACCAGGGCTGAGTCGATCAGCAGGGGAAAATTAAAAGTCCTGGTCAAGGATTCAGTTTGGGCTTATCATTTAACGATGCTCAAACCACAGCTAATCAGCAAGTTAAATAAAGAAGCCGGATCGAAGGTCGTAAAGGATATCTTTTTTTCCATCGATCCCGAACAACTTCCGGCCGGTTCGCCACAAAGTACTAAATCATAGTCCTGACAAGGAGGTAAGGAATGTTTATCCATACCGGTAACGGCAGAATAGTTTTTCACCGCGAACTGATCGGGATTTTCAATCATAATCACCTGTCTATAAATCAGAATGAGACCAATAAACAGATCTGGTTCCCAAAAGATCAGTTGCCTAAAGCAGGCAAAGGACGCAGTCAGTCAATTGTGCTAACTGATCGGGAAATTTATGCTGCGCCGATCTCTCCGCTAACTTTAGCCGGGCGCAGCCTGAAATAGGTCTTGACAAATCTGGACAGCAGAGAGACGTTTCATAAATGCTATAATAAAGAGCAGGATCATTATTTATTCAGGGGTGAATTATGACAGGCAATAACAACAATCACGATTACAAAGCCGAACACATCCAGGTTCTTGAAGGGCTTGAAGCTGTCAGGCGCAGGCCCAGCATGTATATCGGATCTACTTCAAGCCGCGGTTTACACCATCTCGTTTTTGAAGTAGTTGATAACAGCATTGACGAGGTCTTGGCCGGTTATTGTAAACAGATTAAAATAACGATCAATACAGACGGAAGTGTAACCGTAATTGACGATGGCCGGGGTATTCCGGTTGAAAATCACCCCCAGGAGAATAAGCCTGCTGTAGAGGTGGTTTTAACTACTCTACATGCAGGGGGCAAGTTTGGCAGTGACAGCTATAAAGTGGCCGGCGGTCTGCATGGAGTTGGCGTATCGGTAGTCAACGCCCTTTCCGAATGGCTCGAGGTTGAGGTTTTCCGGGACGGGAAAATCTATAGCCAGCGCTATGCAAGAGGCAAAAAAACGACCCCGATCAAGGAATATGGCAGTGTCAGCAAAAACGGAACGAAAATAACTTTCCTGCCCGACAAAGAAATATTTGAAAAGATCGATTTTGAAAATGAAGTGATCATCCAGCGGCTGCGTGAGCTGGCCTTTCTGAACAAGGGCACCAAGATCATTTTTAAAGATCAGCGCAGCGGGCGGGAGGAAAAGTTCAAGTATGACGGCGGTATCCTGCAATATGTTTCGTACCTGAACCAGGGGAAAGAAACTGTCCCTAAAAAGCCGATTTACTTACACAAATCAGACAGCAACTTTGAAGTAGAGCTGGCTATGCAGTACCATAATGGCTACAACGAGGTTATTTACTCGTACGCCAATAATATACACACCCACGAAGGCGGCACTCATGAATACGGTTTTAAGGTTTGCTTGACCCGCTTAATAAATGATTTTGCTCGCAAATTGGGCATTCTTAAGGATAGCGAAGCTAATCTTTCCGGTGAAGATATCCGGGAAGGTTTAACGGCGGTGCTCAGCGTCAAGCTAATGGACGCTCAGTTTGAAGGTCAGACTAAAACCAAGCTGGGTAACAGTGAAATCCGCAGTGTGGTGGACAGTATCTGCTATGAAGGGGTTGAAGCCTTTCTTGAGCAAAATCCGGCCATTGCCCGGCGTATTATTGAAAAATCAATCCGCGCTTCCCGGGCCCGGGAAGCGGCGCGTAAAGCCCGAGAACTTACCCGGCGGAAAAATGCTCTTGAGATTTCCAGCCTGCCAGGTAAACTGGCTGATTGCAGCTCAAAGGATCCGGCTGAAAGCGAGCTATTCCTGGTTGAGGGAGACTCGGCAGGCGGCTCGGCCAAGCAGGGCAGGGATCGACGCATTCAGGCCATTCTACCGCTACGTGGCAAGATCCTCAATGTTGAGAAAGCCAGGTTGGATAAAATCCTGGCCAACGAGGAGATTAGAACCCTCATAACAGCCCTGGGAACCGGAATTGAAAGTGACTTCGATATTAGTAAAGCCCGCTACCAGAAGATTGTAATCATGACTGATGCCGATGTTGACGGTTCGCACATCAGGGTCTTGCTATTAACCTTCTTTTACCGTTTCATGCACCAGTTGATAGACAGCGGTTTTATCTATATCGCCCAACCGCCGCTCTACAAAGTGAAGAAAGGTAAACAGGAAGCCTACCTTTTCAGGGAGGAAGAGCTGGATAAACTGCTCAATGAGTGGAGCCGTGATGGAGGGGTGCAGATTCAGCGATACAAAGGTTTGGGAGAAATGAATCCAGACCAGTTATGGGAAACGACGATGAACCCGGAAACGCGCATCATCAAGCGTGTTGAGTTGGTAGACGCCATCCAGGCCGATCATATCTTTGGTGTTCTGATGGGTGACAAGGTTGAACCGCGCCGCAAGTTTATTGAAGATAACGCCCGCCTGGTTCAGAATCTGGATATTTAATAATCCTAAAAATATCAAGCCCCGCCGTGTTATACTGGCAGGGCTTGAATTTTTCCCGCTTCAGCTTCCAAGCAGGGAAAGATCGAAAATCAGTCCATCGCTATTTTCGTCTTCAAGATAGCGAAAAAGAATTTCGCTTCCTTCTTGCAAATTTAGCTGTTTCATCAAATCTTCCGCTTCTCTCGTCAAGCGGAAAATACGCGGTGTAACATCTTCCGGCACCCCGCTGATCCGGATCGAGATCAGGGTTTCTGCTCCATCTTCTGCCTGCCCGCTAAAACGGCCGCTGTCAATGTAGAGTTCACCGGCTGAAGTATCCTGCGTAATAATAATCTTATCTGCGCTGCCCTGTTCCGGATACGATTCAGCCAGCGGGCCGCTGTGCCAGACCTCCACTTCCTGGCCTCTAGCCAGTTTGTCGGCAGATATGACATCTCCGTTTAATTCAATCACTGTATCGGCAGTTATGGTGAACATGATTGCTCTTTTCCCTTTTTCAAACCAGCTGTTCCAGGGAATATTAGCACTGTCGATGTCATTAACCACCAGGATTCGGTTATCTTCAATCAGATAAATTAAACCTTGATGGACTGCGGTTTCATCGTCAGGCTCAACTTCGTCGCTCAGACAGCCGGTGGTACTTAACGCCAACAGTGAAAGGATAATTAGTGAAACGATTAAATATTTTTTCATGACAGAGACTCCCCTCAAAGATGATCACCTGATTGACAGTTGTACAAGGAAAAAGTTTCATTTTCTACCTGGCAACGGATATATTGAGCAGCAGATGGGCTTCAGTAAGGCTGCCCAGAGGGTAGTCACGGTTGTTTATGGTGATCTTTTCCTCCGTCAGGGGGGTAACCCAGAGTCTCAATTCAGGGCGGGGTTCTTCGTCATGAAATACGGTAATCACACCGTCCTTAATTTGATGATCTTCCATAAAATCAAAGGGCAGGCCCGGACCATAGGAGGTGAAAGCCGTAGTCAACGGTTCGATTAACCGGGCTCCGGTAATGGCAAAGGTTCCGATGACCACCGATTTGCTGACGGAATTACGATAAGTAAGCGTAAAAAGATCCCCGGGAGACACCGGTATAGTGTAATACTGTTTACCGGTCCGGGGATCTTCGATCAGAAGATGTAAGTTTTGATTGGTCAGGGCCTGCTGGTAATTCATAAAGATTCCTGCGCCAGTGAGCAGCGTTAACAATATTACGATTAGGTAAATTTTAATGCTCGCTCGGTAGCTCATCTAAAAGACGCCCCGCCTCTTTTATAATTATGCGGAGAGCAATTCATCCTCCCGCGCTTTTACCGCTTTTTGGTGGAAATAAATAATAAAAAAAACGGCGGCTCCAAGAATATCTGTATACCAGGTAGGCCAGATCATGGAGATTGCCACGCCTAGCAAGATCACCTGTTCCCATACTTTCATGCGTGTAAAAAGCCAGCGCTGGATGACAGCCGAGAAACAGTAAATGCCAAAGAGGGAAGTGGCGGCAACCAGTAATGCCTTATACCAAGTTGTATCAATAAGTAAAAATTCAGGATTGTAAATGAACATAAACGGCAGCAGAAATGCGCCGAGGTCAAATTTAAAGCCTAGTAGGCCGGTTTTAATGGGATCTGACCGCGCTATCGCCGCTGCAGCATAAGCGGCAACGCCAACCGGCGGGGTATCATCTGCCAGGATGGCATAATACAAGATAAAAAGATGCACAGCCATGACCGAAACCTGGGGTGCGATCGTCAGAATCGCCGGAGCAACCAGCGATGCCATAACTACGTACTTGGCTGTCGTAGGCAGGCCAAGGCCTAGTATGATTGAGATTCCAGCCGAGATCAACAACAGAATCAAAAGATTGTCTCCGGCCAAAGCTGATAGAAGCAGGATCATGCTCTGCCCCAGGCCGGTCATCGTCACCACTCCAACAATAATCCCGGCACAGGCGCAGGCTACGGCAATCCCGGACATGCTTTTGGCGGCGCTGTCAAGCCCGGTCAGAAAATCGGACCACAGCCCCTTTAAGTGCTTGATTAGCAGTGGTTGTAAAGAAGTGCGGTCTTCTTTTCTTTCACTAAATAATCGAATGGCGCGCATGATCACCATGATCGCCAAAACTGAAATTATGGCGAAGTAACCGGCGGTAATCGGAGTCATGCGGGCGATGATTAAATAATAGACGAGGACGCAAATCGGAATCCAGTAAAAGATACCGCGAACGAAAGTTGACAGAAATGGCGGGATGTCTTTTTTATCCATTCCGATCATCCCGGTTTTAGCCGCCTGCAGGTGGACGATTACCAGCAGGGCGAAATAACTGATTACCGCAGGCAGGGCAGCTGAGATACAGATTTGCCAGTAGGGAATGCCTGTAAACTCAGCCATGACAAAAGCGGCGGCGCCCATAATCGGAGGCAGGAACTGTCCGTCAGTTGAAGCGGCTGTCTCCACTCCTCCTGCAACCTCAGGTGTAAAGCCGGTTCTTTTCATTACCGGGATAGTTATCGAACCGGTTACGACTGTGTTTGCGACAGAGCTCCCGACGATACTGCCCATGAAACCGCTGGCCATAACCGCTGCTTTGGCCGGCCCGCCCTTAAAACGCCCCAGGGAAGCAAACGCCAGGCGTACAATATAAAGACCGGCCCCCGAGACCTGGAAGAAAGCCCCGAAAAGAACAAAGGCAAAAACGAACGTCGAGGTAACTCCGATTGGTATGCCGAAAATGCCGGTATTAGTAATATATAAATCGTTAATCACTCTCACCAGGCGGTAGCCTCCATGACCGATGATCCCGGGCAGGTAAGGTCCGATGAAAGGATAAGCGAGAAATACCAGGGTTACAATCGGCAGCACTAAACCAAAGGCGCGCTGCGCGGCCAGGATGATCAGTAAAATGGCCAACCCGCCCATAATCAGATCGGTTGTGGTTGGTGCGCCAACCCGCATTGCCAAATCCCGGTAGTAGATAAAAACATAAAAAATTGAAGCAAAACCGGCGGCTGACAGAACTACGTCATAGAGGGGTAAATTTTCGTAAGCGCGATCGTCTTTCTTAAATAACGGATAATACAAAAAACATAGAGCCAGTCCCACTGAAAGATGCGCTGAACGCTGCAGGGTCGCAGTAAGCAGACCGCTTCCGGCGGTGTAAAAGTGAAAAAGAGACCAGAGGACACCGATGATGAAAATTATATAAGAAGCTGCTTTTCCCGGGGTCCTTACTTTTCCTTCGTCTACGATGTTGCTTAAATCTATTTCTCCGCTTTTTTTAATTGCGTCTTCAAGGCTCAATTATAGTCACCCCCGGTTTTTGTTGGTAAAAGGCACAGGGCGTAATATACGCCCTGTACCAATTAGTTAAGACAGGGTTCTTTTTTACATGATACCTACTTCGGTGAAGTATTTTTCTGCACCCGGATGCATGGGGATTCCCATCCAGTCCAGGGCAGATTCCAGGGTCACAAACTGACCTGCAGAATGGGCCCGCTGAACATCTTCAAGGTTCTCGAAAATTGTCTTTGTAAATTCATAGACCAGATCTTCTGACAGTTCCTCGCGGCAAACCACCATGGAAAGGATCGAAACAGTCTGCGCTTCAGGAACACCGGAATAAACTTCTCCGCTGATAGTAAGGTTGGCGTAAAAGGGGTAAGCATCGATCAGGGCCGAAGCAATATCGCCATCAATGTTAACTAAGTAAACATCACTCATTACAGCCAAATCAGCGATAACCGACGCACCTACGGCAACCGTGTAAAAAGCGGCATCCAGCCGGCCGTCTTTTAAATAATCAGCAGCTTCCTGGGCCTCAAGCCTTTCTGCGGCGGCCAGATCCCCTTCGGTCAAACCGGCGGCTTCAAGTACCTGCAGCGCGTTAACCTCGGCGCCGCTGCCCAGGGGGCCCAGGGCAACTCTCTTGCCGGCCAGATCGGCCGGAGATTCAATGCCTGAACCCACTGCGGCTACCAACTGGACCGGCTCAGGGTAAAGAATAAACATCCCGCGAATATTGGTTATGGGGGAGTCGAACACCCCTTCTCCATTATAGGCATAGAAAGCAACATCATTCTGAACGATAGCCATATCAAGATCACCGCTGCCGATCATTCTTGAATTGACTGCTGATGCCCCAGATGATTCGACTGTGAGCGAGATACTGTCCGAGTGATTGTGGATAACGCGGGACATACCCCCGGCCAGAGGGTAGTATGCACCGGTAACCCAACCGGAGCCCATGTTGATACGTGTAACAGCAGGAGCTGCCGGTTCATCTGTGCCCGGCTCAGCAGGCGCAGCAGTATCGCTCGCACAACCGCTTACGATCATGAGGCTGATTACAATAACAATCATAAACAGGTAAAGCTGGCTTCTTTTTTTCATTTTGACCCTCCATAAAAATTGATTGAGATAATGAAACAGTGATGCGTTCTTCTAACAGCATAAATCACCCCCAAATTGCAAGAATTGTTGTAAATTCAATAATTTCGAGCTTCAATCATTAATATTCAATATTCTGAGTTTAATATCCTGCCTTTATTTATTAACAAATATTTAAAGTTCGTTTCTCTTTATTAATAACAAGGTTTTCTGGATCGTTTCACCCCATTTACTACTCGTCATTTTCATGATTTAATAAAGCAGATCAATTCAAATCAGGTGAAATTCTCGTTAAACCTGCAAACCGGAGGGCTCTTATGCTACTGAGGCTTGTATTTCCTTACTTTATTCTTTTTATGATCGTGCTTGTCTACCTGTACGTTCGTCACTACAAATTGGGCCCTGTCCGGTTAAAGTTGAACAGGGTTTTTCTGAGCCGCTTCAGCGCCGATTCGCTCCTTCTTGTTCTTATCCTGGTCGGAGCTTCATACCTCCTGATGCGGTTTGAACTGCAAAACCAGCTTCCCGATGATCCACTGCCACTCGGTCCTTATACTTACGTGTTCTTTTATGCAGCCCTTCTGCTGGTAGTTATAGCCAGGGAAGTCGAACGTCCAGCTCTGCGTGAAAAAGGGATCTCAACCTCTCGGGGTTTCTGGGCCTGGAGTGAAGTCGATTCTTTTCGCTGGACCAAAGATGTCCTGACCATCTCCTTTGCCCGCGGCAAGCGGAAACGCGCTGAATCATGGCAGATTGTGCCGGGATCGAAAAAGGAGATCGAGCAGGTATTGAAGCAAAATGTAATCAAAAAACAGGCCCGCTCCAAGAAAAAAGGCTAAGCACGTATCCTCAACAGCCAAATTATTAGGTAATTTCAGGCGTGCTGAATGTTTCGCCGGACGCCTCTTTGTGTTAAAATTAACAGATAGCCAACTGATTTATTTCAACCTGACATGAAGGAGATTATATGGCCAACAGGGACAGTGTAGTACCGGTTAATATTTATGATGAGGTTAAAGTCTCATTTCTTGATTATGCCATGAGTGTCATTGTCAGCAGGGCGCTGCCCGACGTGCGCGACGGACTTAAACCGGTGCACAGACGGATTCTTTACGCTATGTCTGAAATGGGTTCTACCCATGACAAACCGCATCGTAAATCGGCCCGTATTGTCGGTGAAGTGCTTGGTAAATTCCATCCCCACGGAGATGTTGCCCTTTATGACACCCTGGTCAGGATGGCACAGGACTTCTCTACCCGTTATCCCCTGGTTGACGGTCACGGAAACTTTGGATCTCAGGATGGCGATTCAGCGGCGGCTATGCGCTACACAGAAGCCCGCCTTTCTTCAATTGCCGGAGAGCTGCTGACCGATCTGCAAAAAGAAACGGTAGATTTCAGGCCTAACTTCGACGAAAGCCTCGAAGAACCGGTGGTGTTACCGTCGAGGTTCCCCAACCTTCTGGCGAACGGTTCTTCGGGTATTGCAGTGGGCATGGCTACCAATATACCTCCGCATAACTTAACTGAGCTGATCGAGGCGATCAAGTTTTTGATTGATCGGCCTGACGCTTCAGTGCGCGACCTGATGCGTTATATCAAGGGTCCGGATTTCCCTACGGGAGGACTGATTGTCGGACACGAGGGCATAAACTCTGCCTACCAGACCGGGCGGGGGATTATCAAGGTGCGCGGCCTGGTCCAAGTGGAAAAGAAAGATAAAAACAGGGAGCAGATTGTTATTACAGAGCTGCCCTACCAGCAAAACAAAGCCAGGTTGGTGGAGAAAATTGCCGAGTTGGTCAAGGAACGTAAGATTGAAGGAATAACTGATCTCCGGGATGAGTCAGATCGCACCGGTGCCCGGGTAGTGATGGAAGTAAAACGGGACTTTCAGTCGCAGGTCATTATCAATCAACTCTATAAATATACTCCGCTGCAGCAAACCTACGGCATCATTATGCTGGCCTTAGTTGACGGACAACCGCGGGTCTTAAATTTAAAGCAGATCTTATCTTATTATCTTGAGCACCAGAAAGATATTATCAGACGCCGTTCCCAGTTTGATCTCAAACGTGCTGAGGAACGGATGCACATTGTCGAAGGCTTGTTGACGGCTCTTGATCGCCTGGATGAAGTAATCGCCCTGATTAGAGCCTCAAAAGATGTCCAGACTGCCCGTACAGGGCTGATGGAGATGCTCTCTCTATCTGAAAAACAGGCTCAGGCCATTCTTGATATGCGCCTGCAAAGGCTGACCCAGCTTGAGATCTCAAAGCTTGTTGAAGAACGCAACCAGCTTCTTGAAAAGATCGCTTACCTGCGCAGCATTTTGGAAAGTGAATCTCTGGTGCTAAAGATCATCAGCGAGGAGCTGACCGCTATCCAGGACAAGCATGCTGACCGGCGGCGGACCCAGATTGTTGCCGACGAGGGAGAAGTGGTCCTTACCGATTTGATTTTAGAGGAAGATGTCGTATTAACTCTGACGGATCGCGGTTATATCAAACGGTTACCGCTGACCACCTATCATAGTCAGCACCGGGGAGGTCGGGGAGTAAAAGGGATTCAAACCCGTGAAAATGACATGGTCGAACAGTGCCATGTTGCTTCCACCCATGATAAGCTGCTCTGTTTCAGCAATCGGGGTAAGGTTTACCTGCTCCAGGTTTATGAAGTACCGGAATCCGGGCGCCAATCGAGGGGAACGGCGCTGGTAAATCTGCTGCCGCTGGAAGAGAAGGAATTTATAACCGCAACGCTGCCGATAGCGGAGTTCAGCGAAGATCGATTCCTTTTGATGGTTACAGCTAAAGGGTTGATCAAGAAAACGCCATTGACTGATTACAAGAATACCCGTAAAACCGGATTGACAGCTTTAAACCTGCTGGACGATGATGAGTTGATCGCTGTAAGGCTGACGGACGGGAAAAAAGAAGTGATCGTCGGGACCAGCGCCGGCCTTTTTGTCCGTTTTCCGGAAAGTCAGGTCCGGCCGATGGGCAGGGCGGCCAGAGGCGTGAAGGCAGTTTCTCTCGGGGCACAGAACCGCGTAGTCGGCGCTGATTTGGTGACAGCGGAACATCAGCTTTTATTAGCTTCCGAGAAAGGTTTTGGCAAGCGGGTGGCAGCAAGCGAATTTGCTTTACACCGTCGCGGAGGCAAGGGTATGATCGGGATAAAAACCACTCCGCAGAGCGGACCGCTTTCCATCTTTATCGTTTTAAGGAAAACCAATGAAGAATTTATCATTGTAACCGCAAATGGTGTTGTTAACCGTCAAAGAATCGATAAGGTATCATTGATGGGCCGATATGCCAGGGGCGTGACCCTGATCAGGCTCGATCCAAATGATCAGGTTGTCAACCTGGTCGGACTTGATGCCGAACAAGATTGAGTAAGGAGTGAAATAATTATTGGCGGATAAAAGACGAGTTGGAATAACAGATACTTCACTGCGCGATGCCCATCAGTCACTATTGGCGACCAGGATGAGGCTGGTTGAGATGCTGCCCATTGTAGAGGTTATGGATCAGATCGGGTATCACTCCCTCGAAGTTTGGGGTGGAGCAACATTTGATGCCTGCATGCGCTTTCTGGATGAAGATCCGTGGGAGAGGCTGCGTCAACTGCGGAAAGGCCTTAAAAATACCAGATTGCAGATGCTGTTGCGCGGTCAGAATATAGTCGGCTACCGTCATTATGCCGATGACGTCCTGGAAGAGTTTATAAAAAAAGCCGTATCAAACGGGATTGATATCATCCGCATTTTTGATGCTTTGAACGACCTGCGTAACATGGAACAAGCCATCCGTTACACTAAACAGGAAGGGGCTCATGCCCAGGGAACGATCAGCTATACGATCAGCCCTTTTCACAGCATCGATTATTTTGTCCAGGTCGGTCATGATCTTAAAGCGCTGGGCTCCGATTCGATTTGTATCAAGGATATGGCAGGTTTAATCGCTCCTTATGACGCCTATGACCTGGTCAGCCGCCTGAAGAAGGAAGTCGGCCTTCCTGTTCAGCTGCACTGTCACTACACCAGCGGTATGGCTTCAATGGCTTATCTGAAAGCAATAGAAGCCGGCGTTGATGTGATCGATACGGCAAATGCCGCCATGGCTATGGGGGCAAGTCAGCCGGCAACAGACAGCCTGGTTGCCGCCTTAAAAGGAACGCCTTATGATACGGGCCTTGATCTTCGGTTGCTTTCGAAGGTCAGTGAGCACTTTAATGAGATTAGCTGTGGCTATGAGGTTCCCCGCGAAGTTATGGGTGTAGATGCAAACGTGCTTAGCTACCAGATCCCCGGGGGAATGATCTCTAACCTCGCTTCACAACTGGCCGAGCAAAAAGCTTCACATTTATTGCGGGAAGTGCTGGAAGAAGTCCCCCGGGTCCGTGCCGATCTCGGCTACCCGCCGCTGGTTACGCCCAGTAGCCAGATTGTCGGTACACAGGCGGTGGTTAATGTATTGATCGGCGAGCGCTATAAAATGGTCTCGACAGAAATTAAAAATTACCTGCGAGGCCTGTACGGTCGCCCTCCGGGGGAAGTTAGCGCCGATTTGATTAAAAAAGTTCTTAAAGATGAACAGCCCATTACCGGAAGGCCCGCTGACCAGCTTGCTCCCCAATTGGAAGAGGCACGCAAAGAGATCGCTGAATATCTGGAACAGGAAGAAGATCTTCTTTCCTATATTATTTTTCCCAATGTGGCCATTGATTTTTTCAAACGGCGCAAAGGAGAACTGCCTCCCCTGGAGCTTAACAGCAGTTGTGACGGAGGCAAGGTAATCAATACAGTGAAGCCTAAAGCTGCGGCTGCAAATTTTAAGGCTGAAGATTTGTACCGGGTTGATGAAAAATTGCTTTCCGGCGATGATCAATTTACTGCTTACCCGGCTTAACAATCTGGCAGTTTAGGGAACCCGCACCGAATGGGAAAAAACTGTTCGCAAATTGTTGACACTCCCAAACCGTGAAGCTATAATTATAGGCAATCTTTACTGACAAGGCCAGGAAGGACAGGAGTAAGCAACCAGCTTCTCTGCAGAGAGCCGGGGCAGCTGAAAACCGGCAGAGCCAGTTGCTGAAGGTCGGTCCGGAGCTGTCCGGTTGAAATATTAGTAAGCCGGACCGGGTTGATACCGTTATCAATATCACGTAGCGCGTAATCTCTTTTATTTTTTTGAGGAGAGCAGGTAAAAAGGGTGGTACCGCGGAGGAAATCCCTTCGCCCCTTTGGGCGGAGGGCATTTTTATATTCATCCATACCTTAATAAAGAGGTGACTTACAGTGGGCAGGTTGATTTACCTTAATGGCAGGATGGTTGCAGACGAAGAAGCGGTGATTTCAGTATTTGATCACGGTCTGCTCTATGGTGATGGTGTTTTTGAAGGAATTCGAGCTTACAACGGCCGGGTATTCCGCCTGGTGGAGCATATCAGGAGGCTTTACGAGTCAGCCCATTCGATCATGCTGAAAATTCCTCTCAGCCAGGATGATATGATCAAGGCTGTAGTCGATACGGTAAACGCCAACAAGCTGCGGGATGCCTATATCCGCCTGGTTGTGACCAGGGGGGTGGGCGACCTGGGAATGGATCCACGCCGCTGTAAAGAGGCACAGGTTTTTATTATCGCCGATAAGATAACCCTCTATCCGGAAGAGCTATACGAAAAAGGGCTCGAGGTAATAACCGTGGCTACCCGCCGCAATATTCCCGACGCCCTTGATCCGAGAATTAAATCCTTAAATTATCTTAATAATATCCATGCCAAGATAGAAGCAAACCGGGCCGGTGTTTTAGAAGCGCTCATGTTGACCAATCAGGGGTACGTCTGCGAAGGGACCGGAGACAATGTCTTTATTTACCGCAAGGGAGAGCTGCTAACTCCCCCATCTTATCTCGGTATCCTGGAAGGGATTACCAGGGAGGCGATAATCGAACTGGCTCTAGAAGATGGGATTCCGGTTCGGGAAGTACCTTTTACCCGTCATGATCTTTACATTGCAGAAGAATGCTTTCTGACTGGAACAGCGGCAGAAGTTATTCCGGTGATTGAAATTGATCAGCGGATCATCGGCAGTGGCAAACCGGGACCGGTAACCAATAAGCTAATTAAACTTTTCAGGAAACTGGCCGCTAGTGAAGGAACACCGCTTGATTGATAGCTGAAATAGCCGGATTTCGAACAGATCCTTTAGGCAGATAAGGAGGATTTATAATAATATGCACAGCCACCGAGTATTAAAAGGTATCGACCGGGCACCGCACCGATCGTTATTTAAGGCTGCTGGTTTTCACCCGGAGGAGCTCAAACGGCCGTTAATCGGGATTGTGAATTCAGCCAATGATATTGTTCCCGGGCATACCCAGCTGAAGCAGATTGCTGAAGCAGTCAAGGCCGGGGTGCGGATCGGGGGTGGCACGCCGATCGAATTTTCAACGATCGGCATCTGTGACGGAATTGCCATGAATCACGCCGGAATGCATTATTCACTGGCCAGCCGGGAAGTTATCGCCGACAGTGTCGAACTGATGGCAGAGGCGCATTGTTTTGATGCCCTGGTTCTGATCACCAATTGCGATAAAATTACCCCCGGGATGATGATGGCTGCTGCCAGACTGGATCTCCCGGCCATTTTAATTAGTGGCGGCCCGATGCTGGCAGGTCGGAGGCAGGGCGAAAAGATCGATTTAAGCTCGGTTTTCGAAGCAGTCGGCGCCCTTAAAGCCGGACGGATTAGCGAAGACGACCTGTCTGATATTGAAGAGAAAGCATGCCCGGGATGCGGCTCCTGTGCCGGAATGTTCACGGCGAACTCGATGAATTGCATGGCAGAAGCCCTTGGCCTCGCCCTGCCCGGCAACGGTTCCATTCCTGCTGTCAGCTCCGAGCGGCAGATTCTGGCCAAGGAAGCCGGAATCCGGATTGTTGATCTGATGCGTAACGAAGTTACGGCCGGCAAAATTCTCACTCCCCAGGCTTTTGAAAATGCTCTTAGAGTGGATATGGCCCTCGGTTGTTCAACCAATACGCTACTACACCTCACCGCTATCGCCAATGAGAGAGGTTACCGGTTGGATTTGAATCGGGTTAATGAAATCAGCCGTCAGACTCCCCAGCTATGCCTGTTAAGTCCGGCCGGACCGGATCGGATTGAAGACCTGCACCGGGCTGGCGGGGTTGGTGCGGTCATGAAAGAGTTGTTAGATGCAAAGCTGCTTGAGGGAAGCCTGATAACTGCGACCGGTAAAAGTGTAGCTGAAAACATAAAGGATATGCAGGTATGTGATCGCAGTGTAATCCGATCAGTCACTGAACCCTACCGCAGTGAAGGCGGCCTGGCTGTTATTTTTGGCAACCTGGCGCCGGATGGTGGTGTGGTTAAACAAGGTGCGGTATCCGAAAAAATGCAGCGTTTTGAAGGGACTGCCCGGGTTTTTAACAGTGAGGATACTGCCGTTGAAGCAATAAGCAGGGGAACAATCAAGCCCGGCAGCGTGGTTGTGATTCGTTATGAAGGGCCGCGAGGCGGGCCGGGAATGCGGGAAATGCTTACCCCCACATCCGCCCTTGCCGGTATGGGGCTGGATGAAGATGTGGCCTTGATTACGGACGGTCGTTTTTCGGGAGCAACCCGCGGAGCGGCCATCGGTCACATCTCCCCTGAAGCGGCAGCGGATGGGCCGATTGCCCTGGTAGAGGACGGCGACCGGATTGCCATTGATCTGCCTGCCCGTATAATTAACCTGTTAGTAGATGAATCAGCGCTAACCAGACGCCGGGCTCAATTAACTAAACCTGCGCCAAAGATAGCCCGCGGTTACCTGAAGCGTTATGCAAAAATGGTATCTTCGGCAGCCGCGGGAGCAGTACTGGATAATTCAGCAGCAGCGACAAAGGATGATCATTAATGAAAAAAAAGATGGTTAAAGGTTCGTCAATGATTCTGAAGGCCCTTGAACTCGAAGGGGTCGAGCAGATTTTCGGTTTTCCCGGCGGTGCGGTTCTGCCTCTTTATAATCAGCTCTATGATGCGCCGGTTAAACACCTGTTGGTTCGGCATGAGCAGGCGGCAGTTCACGCAGCTGACGGATACGCCCGGGTTACCGGAAAGCCAGGGGTGGTATTTGCCACATCGGGACCCGGGGCAACAAACCTGGTTACCGGGATTGCCAATGCCTACATGGATTCTGTTCCACTTGTTTTAATCACCGGCCAGGTAGCCAGCCAGTTTATCGGCACCGATGCCTTCCAGGAAGCTGATATTACCGGAATTACCCTGCCAATAACCAAGCATAACTACCTGGTTAAAAAGATTGAAGAGCTGCCCTCCATTCTTAGTGAAGCTTTTTATCTAGCTTCAACCGGACGGCGTGGACCGGTTTTAATCGATATTCCGAAGGATGTTTTTGATCAGGAAGCCCCTTTCCACTACGATCAGAAGTGTCATATAGCCGGTTACAAACCGACTTACGAAGGGCATGTAGGTCAGATTAACCGAGCGGTCAAAGCGATCCGCGATGCCCGCAAACCGGTGATCTTTGGCGGAGGAGGTTTAATCCGGTCAGGAGCACACCTGGTTTTGCGCGAACTGGCCGAGGAAGCCAACATCCCGGTAATCCTTTCCCTGATGGGGCTGGGAGCCTTTCCGGGGGATAACAATCTGTTTCTCGGCATGCCGGGTATGCATGGCAGCGTAACTGCTAATTATGCCCTGACAGAATCAGATCTGATTATTGCCACCGGAGTGCGTTTTGACGATCGGGTAACCGGCAAGCTGGACAGCTTTGCTGAAAAGGCGAAAATAATCCACATTGACATCGACCCGGCCGAAATCGGTAAAAATGTCGATATTGATATTCCCATTGTCGGTGATGTGCGCCTTGTGCTTGAAGAACTATTGCGCAAGCTAAAACCCGGAAATACGGGCAAATGGCTGAAGCAGATTGAAAGCTGGCAGGCCAAATACCCCATGCCGGCCGGTAAGAACGGGTCAGGCAATGGCTTAAGGCCGCAGTTTGTTATCAGGGAGCTCAGCCGTCTTTCCGGTGGCAACACCATTGTCGCCACTGATGTCGGGCAGCATCAGATGTGGACTGCCCAGCATTTTATCATTCGCGAGCCGAATAAATTTTTAACCTCCGGTGGCCTTGGAACCATGGGATATGGGTTTCCGGCAGCAATCGGCGCCCGTCTTGCCGCGCCGGATCAGCGGGTAATCTGCATAACCGGCGACGGGAGTTTTCAGATGAATATCCAGGAATTGGCCACCGTGGTCAATAACAAATTAGATATTACCATCGCCCTCATCAACAACGGTTCACTTGGCATGGTCCGCCAGTGGCAGGAGTTTTTCTTTGATAAACGCTATTCCTACACTATGCTTTCTGAAAGTCCTGATTTTGTCAGGGTAGCCGAGGCTTACGGAGCCAAGGCCCTGCGGGCAGCCAGTGAAGAAGAAGCAACCCGGGTTATCGAAGAAGCTTTTCAGCTTAAAGGGCCGGTCTTAATCGATTTTGTTGTTAATCCGGGCGAAAATGTTTACCCGATGGTTGCGCCCAACCACCCGATCAATCAAATCATTACCGGGAGTGAATACTAATGAAACATGTTCTGGCAATCCTTGTTGAAAACAAAGCCGGAGCCCTGACCAGGATTTCCGGTCTTTTCAGCCGCCGCGGATTTAATATTGAAAATATCGCGGTTGGTGAAACGATCACACCCGGTATTGCCCGGATGACCATAACTGTTGAAGGAAGCGATCCGGTCATTGAGCAGGTGATGAAGCAGCTGCACAAACTGGTAAATGTCCTCAAAGTCAGCAACCTGTCCCATGAACCTTCGGTAATGCGCGAACTGATGCTGATCAAAGTGAAAGCCGAATCGGGCAGCCGCAGTGATATCCAGCAGATCGTGGAGACTTTCCGCGGCAAAGTGGTCGATGTATCACCCGATTCGATGATTATAGAAGTAACCGGTAATGATGATAAACTCGAAGCGATCAAAATGCTGTTGGATCACTTTGGCATCAAGGAAATCGTGCGTACCGGCAAAGTCGCTTTGCTTAGGGGTTCAAAAATAACCCGTGAAAGTTAAAAACGCTGTGTCGCCATTATTTTATAGATCAAAAAATCAGCCTGGGAGCAGCTGAAAGAAAGAAGGAACAAGATGAACAAAGTTATAAATCCTGGCAGCGGATCAACGATGGTGGAAAAAATTTTAGCAACAGCAGCAGGCCTGGAGAGGGTGGTACCGGGAGAACTAATCAACGCCAGGATTGATTTGGCCCTTGGCAATGATGTTACCGCCCCGGTCGCGATCAGAGAGTTTAAACGTTTTGGATTGGACCGGGTTTTTGATCCCGATAAAATAGTCCTTGTGCCAGATCATTTTACTCCTAACAAAGATATTGCTTCAGCGGAACAGGTGATGATTGTCCGCCTTTTCGCCCAGGAGTACGGGATCAAACATTTTTACGATGTTGGCAGAATGGGCATCGAGCATGCGCTGCTGCCGGAAAAAGGCCTGGTCTGGCCGGGTGCGGTCATTATAGGCGCCGATTCACATACCTGTACTTACGGGGCTCTTGGTGCTTTTGCCACCGGGGTTGGCAGTACTGACCTGGCTGCGGCAATGGCAACCGGCGAAGCCTGGTTTAAAGTCCCCTCCACCCTGCGTTTTGAATACAACGGCTCCCTGCCCAAGTGGGTGAGCGGAAAAGATCTGATCCTTTTCACGATTGGCCAAATCGGAGTTGAGGGCGCTCGCTATAAGGCTATGGAATTTGCCGGATCGGCTATCGACCGGCTTTCTATGGACGGCAGACTGACCATGGCCAATATGGCCATAGAAGCCGGCGGCAAATGCGGCTACATGCAGCCCGATCAAATCACTTTTGATTATCTTGAAAACAGGGTTTCCCACCCGTATACGCCAGTTTACAGCGATCAGGATGCAGGGTATGAAAAAGTATTCAGCTACGATGTTAACGAATTAGAGCCGCAGATTGCTTTTCCGCCATCGCCTGATAATGTTCGCCCGGTTTCAGAGGCACAAAATATCGCGATAGACCAGGTGGTGATCGGTTCCTGTACCAACGGCCGGATTGAGGATTTACGGGCTGCCGCTGCTCTGCTAAAAGGCAGAAAAGTCAATAGTAAGGTCAGGTTGTTGGTTATTCCCGCTACGCAACAGATTTACAGTACTGCCCTGGAAGAAGGGTTACTTAAAACATTTGTCGATGCCGAAGGTGCAGTCAGCACCCCAACCTGCGGTCCCTGCCTGGGTGGTCACATGGGGATCCTGGCGAAGGGCGAGAAAGCCCTATCAACAACCAACCGCAATTTCATCGGGCGGATGGGGCACCCTGAAAGCGAAGTTTATCTTTGCAACCCAGCGGTAGCCGCTGCTTCTGCGGTAGCCGGTAAAATAGTGCATCCGGAGGAGGTTACCTGATGATTTTAGAAGGAAAGGTATGGGTCTTTGGCAATAATATCGATACAGACGCTATCATTGCCGCCCGTTACCTGAACACAGTGGTTCCGGAGGAACTGGCAGAACATTTAATGGAAGATATCTGGCCGGAGTTCCCGAAGCTGGCGGGGGCGGGTGACATCATTGTTGCCGGCAATAACTTTGGCTGCGGCAGTTCTCGCGAGCATGCCCCGCTGGCAATCAAGGGAGCCGGAATATCTTGTGTTATCGCCCGCAGTTTTGCCCGCATTTTTTACCGCAATGCAATCAATATCGGTCTGCCGATTCTTGAATGTCCCGCCGATTTCAGCGGTTTGAATTCGGGTAAAGACAGCCTGAAGGTTGATCTCGATCAGGGGCTGATCACAAATGTTCAAAATGGTGAAGTATACCGGTCTGCCCCCTTCCCTCCTTTCATGCAGGAGCTGATTAAACGCGGCGGCTTAATTGAATATGTTAAGGCCAGGATCGGCTGAATCAGCTATTGTTCATTTGCAATTTTTAAGCGATAATGGTAGGGTGTAAACGGTAATTATTAGGTAACCCGGTCAGTTGCAAAGCCGGACGAACTGAGGAGGCATATGCATGAAGAAGTACAGCAGCGAAAATATTCGCAATGTGGCATTAATCTCACACGGCGGTGCCGGTAAGACATCTCTTACTGAAGCGCTGCTTTTTACGTCGGGGGCGGTAAATCGTCTTGGTAAAATCGAAGCGGGCAACACCACTACGGATTTTGATCCCGACGAAATCAAAAAACAGGTTACGATTAACGTCGGCCTGGCACCTTTGGAATGGGACGGGATTAAGGTTAACCTGCTTGACACTCCCGGCTATTTTGACTTTATCGGGGATGTTCTGGGTGCGCTCAGGGTTGCGGACAGCGTAATCGCCGTTGTTTGTGCCGTTTCCGGTGTGGAGGTGGGCACCGAAAAGGTATGGAGTTACGCCAACGAATTTAAATTACCCCGCCTGGTTGTGATCAACAAGCTTGATCGCGAAAACGCCGATTTTGAAAAGACCCTTGATCAGCTACGGACTCACTTCGGGTTGAATGTTGCTCCACTTCAGATGCCGATCGGCAAAGAATCAAATTTTAAAGGTGTTGTCGATCTGGTTAAGCAGAAAGCCCTGATCTTCTCAGGTGACGGCATGAAGGTTACTGAAGAGGAAATCCCGGCGGATTTGAGCGCACAGGCTCAGGAGCTTCGGGAGAAATTAATTGAATCAGTCGCAGAGGCGGAAGACAGCCTCCTGGAGAAATACCTGGAAGGAGAAACTTTAAGTGACGAAGAGGTTAACCGCGGACTGCGGCAGGGAGTACTGAGCGGCAAGATTGTGCCGGTGCTCTGCGCAGCTTCGACCAAGAATCTGGGGACCCAGCCTCTTCTTAACCTCATCAAGCAGTATATGCCATCACCTCTTGATCAGCAAGAACTGAAAGGCCATCTGCCTAACAAAGAAGACGAGGTTACCCGTAAACCAAGCCCGGATGAACCCCTCTCCGCTTTTGTTTTTAAAACTCTGGCAGACCCGTATGTCGGCCGGATTAACTATTTCCGGGTTTATTCCGGCTCTGTCAAACCCGACAGCCAGATTTACAACTCTACCAAGGATACTACGGAAAGGTTTGGCCAGGTCTTTTCAATGCGTGGTAAAAACCAGATTTCCATGGAGGAAGTGGTAACCGGTGATATTGCCTGTGTAGCTAAACTGCAGGAAACAGCGACCGGGGATACCCTCTGCGATCGTAGCAAGCCGATTGTCTTTGCACCGCTGGCTTTTCCGGAGCCGGTGATCTCATTTGCCGTTGTGCCCAAAACGAAGGGCGATGAAGATAAAGTAATGAGCGGCCTTTCCCGTTTCCTTGAAGAAGATCCGACGTTCCGCCTGGAACGTAAGGCAGAAACCAAACAGACTGTTATTTCAGGCCTTGGCGAACTTCACTTAGAGATTATCGTCAGCCGCCTTGCCCAAAAGTTCGGGGTTGAAGTTGATTTTACCACCCCGAAAGTCCCTTATAAAGAAACGATTAAAGGCCAGTCAAGAATCGAAGGAAAGCATAAAAAACAATCCGGTGGACGCGGTCAGTTCGGACATGTCTATCTGGAAATGGAACCGGCTGAAACCGGCCAGGGACTGGTTTTCGAAGACAAGATCTTCGGTGGAGCGGTACCGAGACAATATATTCCCGCTGTGGAAAAGGGTGTCCGTGAAGCAATGGATGAAGGCGTTGTTGCCGGATATCCGGTTGTCGATGTGGTTGTCAAATTGGTTGACGGTTCTTATCATACTGTTGACTCATCAGAAATGGCTTTCAAGATCGCTGCCGGCCAGGCCTTCAAAAAAGGGATGGAACAGGCTAATCCTATTCTGCTCGAGCCGATCTTAAATGTTGAAGTTATCGTTCCTGAATCATATATGGGCGACATTATGGGTGACTTGAACAGTAAGCGCGGACGGATCCAGGGAATGGAACCCGATGGCGGCCTGCAGAAAATCAAGGCCCAGGTTCCGATGGCTGAGATGTTTAAATACTCAATTGACCTGCGCTCGATGACCCAGGGGCGGGGCTTCTTCAGCATGGCTTTTTCACATTACGAAGAGGTGCCGCACCAGGTGGCGGAACAGGTCATTGCCGCAGCTAAAGCAGCTAAAGAGGAAGAAAGCTAAGCCAGCAAACTAATAAACGATTGATTATCAAAAAAAGGGGATGGTTTCCTGCCGCCCCCTTTTTATTTTCGACCTATAACCATAATCATTATTTAATGCTCTCTGTCTTAATTGTCGCTGAACTTCCTGATTATCTTGCCGGCTGCTTTGCCCATTAGCACTCGGGCAAAGGCAAATAGAGGCAGCAAATCATCAGCAGCCAAAATGGCGTGTGCTTTCCGGTGGCTTAACCAGGGCCTGATAATCTGCCCTATGGTCAGCTGTTTTGTTTTCAGGTAGGCGATGATGCTGATCAAGTCTTCATAAGCGTGCCAGAAAGCCCAGGGTTGATCGGTTGTCAGGTGGAAATCAGGCAGGGGCTCACCGATCAGGTCACAGTACATTGCATAGGTAAATTCAACCCCGCATTTGTCGAAGAGGATATTTAAGGTGCTTAGCCGGGCATTGATTTCAATCAGGTAGTATTTGCCATTTACCGGGTGTTTTTTGAACTCAATTTCACCATAGCCCCTGTAATTAAGCCTTTTCATATATTCTAAACCGATTGTGGCTAATTTTTCATCATGCAGATGATGGGTCAGGGTTGAGGAACCAAAATTAATCGGGAACTGCCGCAGCTTCTGGGCGGTCAGGCTGTGAGTGGCCTGTCCTTCCCGGTTAACATAAAGATCATAGACATACATTTGATCATCAAAGCCTGGAATTACTTCCTGAACCATTACTTCCAGCTTACTATCAAGAGCTACCTGAAGAGCTGTGAGCAGCTCCTCCCTGTTATCGGCGAAAAGGCACTTCTTTCGGAAGACTTTGACAAACTTATGGGAAAGGGCAGGTTTGATAATGCAAGGATAAGGTATGGCAGCGGCAACTGCGTTTAAATCGCTGTGGGGGCCGACTATAAATGTTTTAGGTTCCAGCAGATTGTGCTTTACAGCCAGCTCGTGCAGGCCTTTTTTGTCTATGATTTGTTCCAGAAGACCGTCCGGCATGGCGGGAAAAAGATAGTATTGTTTAAAGAGGTCGGCATTTCTTGAAACCATCAGGGCGTAGCTGTCCCCGGTGGCCAGCAGGACAGGTTTTTCTTTAAACCCCTGGCCAAATTTAAGCAGAAAATCTACTAACCCCTGTTCGTCTGTATTGATATCCGGACAGAGGATCTTATGTTTTACATAACGCGATGCAAGCGCATAAGCGGTGGGAAAGTGATAGTCCAGGGCATAGACCTCCACTCCTCTTCTTCCCAGGCTGCGAATGGCGCCAAGTGCAGTGTAGAAATTAGCTCCCAGAATGATTGCTACCGGTCGCATGCAGGTGAAACCTCTCTTTCAGAATTTAATTATGCTAGCACTGAAGCTGATTATACTACAACTAACCAGGTGGTAAAGTAAATATTGCCTGTCTGCTGAATTTATTGGCGGTATGCTATAATCAGTTAAAAATTATAATCTGGTGAGATTTCCTTAGCAATGGAGTTGAACAATAATGGCACGCAAAACGGTGGCTGTTTTTTTCGGAGGCCGTTCCGGGGAACATATTGTATCTCTGCGCTCAGCAGCCTCGATCATGGATGCGATAGATCAGGAGCAATATAAGATTGTTCCCGTTGGCATTACCAGGGAAGGTTCCTGGATTACCGGTTCCGACGCCTGGAAAGCGCTGTGGGAAAATCGCCGGCCTGATCAGGCTACAGCAACTGTTCTGCTGACCGATCCTACTAATCCCGGTCTGCTGATCCGGGAAACCGACTTGAGCGACCACTGGCGATTTGAGCCGGTTGACCTGGCCTTTCCCGTGTTGCACGGACCATACGGGGAAGACGGAACAATTCAGGGGCTTTTTGAAATGGCGGGCCTCCCTTATGTTGGCTCCGGTGTATTGGCTTCCAGCACCGGAATGGATAAGGTGGTAATGAAAACTCTTTTCCGGGAGCAGGGATTACCGGTTGCTAAGTATCTATCATTTTATAAGCAGCAGTGGCTGGATCAACAGCAGTCCTGGCTGGAAAAAGTAGAGCAGGAACTAGGCTACCCGGCTTTCGTCAAACCGGTCAACCTTGGCTCCAGTGTGGGGATCGCTAAGTCTGCCAATGCCGACGATCTGGTTAAAGCAGTTGAGGAAGCCTTTCGCTATGACCAGAAGGTATTGATCGAAGAGTTTGTTGCCGGCCGGGAAATTGAATGCGGGGTAATCGGCAACCGCAGGGCAAGCGCTTCACGTCCCGGGGAAATAATACCCTGTAATGAGTTTTACGATTACCGGGCCAAGTATATCGATGATCGATCCGAGCTGGTTGTGCCGGTAGAACTGGGAACGGAGCTGGAAGAAAAGATCAGGAGATTTGCTGTCGCGGCTTTTCATGCGGTTGAAGCGGATGGTTTGGCCCGGGTTGATTTTTTCCTGCGCAGCACCGATAACAGCCTGATCATTAATGAAATAAATACGATGCCGGGATTTACCAGTATCAGCATGTACCCGAAGATGTTTGAAGCCAGCGGGCTTAAATATCGCGAACTGGTCAGCCGCTTAATGGAACTGGCTGTTGAGCGCTATCAGAGCCGCCGCGAACTGCTCTCCGCTCCTCCCGAATAAGAACGGCAGGATATATTATTTCCGGTGTTGAAATATACGGCCAGCCTCTATAGCGGTTGATATTATTTCGATAAAACTGTCTCAGAGTGAGGGTGAAAGCGATCACCGAGCATCAGAAAACCATCTTTGAACTGGTGAATGCAGCGGAAGACGATCACTCAAATGATCAACTTGTTCAGGAGCAGAAGCCTGAAATAAAGCTGGAGCAGCTAAAGAATAAATGTCTTTCCTGTCAGCTTTGCGGTTTACGCCAAGGCTGCCAGCAGGTTGTTTTTGGTGATGGTAACCCCACAGCCCGACTGATGTTAGTTGGTGAAGGGCCCGGTGCAGATGAAGATCGGATCGGTATCCCTTTTGTTGGGAAAGCCGGTCAGCTGCTGGATCGTATTTTTGAAGCAGCGAAGATTGTCCGCAGCGATGTCTATATTGCCAATATAGTCAAGTGCCGCCCTCCGGGTAATCGGTTGCCCCTGCAGCCCGAAGTAGATGCCTGTCTGCCCTATTTAAAAGAACAGATTACCCTGATCAACCCGGAAATCATCGTCTGCCTGGGAGCCTTGGCTTTGAGAACCCTGGTAGACCGCGGGGCAACGATCAGCCGCAGCAGGGGTAAGTGGCACCAGATTGACGGCAGACGGGTTATCGCCACGTTCCATCCGGCTGCCTTATTACGCGATCCGGCAAAAAAGAAAGATGTCTGGGTTGATTTTCAGGAAATCATGAAATATTACCACTCAGCATAAGCAAGGAGGAATGAGCTTATGAGTAACGAGCTGGTCCTGGTTGTAGACGACGAGAAAACACTGGTTAAAGCCCTGACTTTTAACCTTGAGAAGGAAGGCTTCCGGGTTGAGCAAGCTTACGACGGCGAAGAAGCGCTAAAAAAAGTATTTGAGCTGAAACCTGACATAGTAGTGCTTGACCTGATGCTGCCTCTTTTGGATGGGTTCGAGGTCTGCCGCCAGATCCGCAAAAAAACCGATGTGCCGATTATTATGCTGACAGCTCGCGGCGAGGACATTGACAAGGTCCTGGGACTGGAACTGGGCGCGGATGATTACCTGACTAAACCCTTTAATTCGAGGGAACTGGTAGCCAGGATCAAGGCTATCTTAAGACGCAGTATCTTCAGGGAAGAAGAAGCCAAAAAAGTGGCGCAGATCGGCAATCTGCAGGTCGATCTGCTTCAGCACCGGGTCAGGTTGGATGGTAAAGAAGTGAATCTTACCTCCAAAGAATTTGCGCTCCTCAGTTTCCTGGTCGCCAATGCCGGCAATGTTTATTCCCGGGAACAGTTGTTGGAGCAGGTGTGGGGTTATGACTACTATGGCGATGTCCGCACGGTGGATGTGCATGTCAGGCACTTGCGGGAGAAGCTGGAGAAAGATCCGGGCAATCCGGATCTGCTTCTGACTGTCTGGGGTACCGGTTACAAGATCAGGGAGGAGCATTAATGGCCCGGTTTTACAGCATTAGATTCCGCTTAACTACCTACTTCCTGGTTATCATCCTCGCGGTAATGATTATCATCAGCGTATTTCTCTACAGTACCCTGGAGCGTTATCACATGAGCAATTTTACCAATAACCTCGAGCGTTCCGCTTACCTCGCTTCCGACTTTGTCGTTGGCCAGCTGCGCGGCCAGATTGATTCAGTCCGCCTGAGTGCGCTGGCAGAAAATATGAGCCGCCAGTCACAGGCGCGTGTAGTTTTCTCAGACAGCCAGGGGCTGGTGGTCGGTGATTCACTGCGGGTAGGCGGACTGCTCAATCAGAACTTAGATCACGAGGATCTTAATAAGGCCCTTACCGGGGAAGCCAGCCACAGTATTGTTTACAGTGAAACGATCGGGCAGGATGTTATGCAGATGGCAGTGCCGGTTATCGATACAGATGGAACAATAAACGGAGCCGTATTTCTCTCTGCTTCGCTTGAGGAAGTATACAGGACCCTTAACGATATCCGCCGGTATCTTTTTCTATCCACAGTGTTGGCAATGGCCGTAGTAGGGGGCGGTTCGGTTCTATTAGCCCGCCGTTTTACCGGCCCGTTGGAAGAGCTAACCCTGGCTGTAAAGAAAATGGCCGAGGGCAAAATGGAACAAAAGATCAAGGTGTCTTCAGGCGATGAAATCGGCCGCCTGGCTGAACAGTTTAATGTTATGGCCCGCAAACTAAATTATTATACAAGCAACCTGAAGAAATTCGCCGCCGATGTAGCCCATGAAGTCCGGACTCCCCTGACAACCATGAGCCTTTTAACCAAGGCGCTGAAAGAGCATGATATGGAGCCCGGCCAGCGTAAAGAATTTACTGACGATCTGGATGGCGAGTTGGAGCGTCTGATTGCCCTGGTAAACGACCTGCTGGAACTTTCAAAACTGGAAAAAGACAATATTGAGTATCAGGAGGTAACCCTCAACGGCTTCTTGCACGAAGTTATAGGCGACAACCAATTCCGCTTTGCCCAGGCCGGTCTTGAGCTGCTTGAAAATCTGCCGGAAGAAGAGCTTGTTGTAAACGGCGCCCCGCTGCAGCTGCGGCAGGTTATCGGTAATCTGCTCGATAATGCCCATAACTACACTCCTGCGGGGGGTACAGTAACAGTTTCCCTGCTGAAGGAGGGCAATGAAGCGTTAACCATTGTTGAAGATACAGGCTGCGGTATCCCGGAAGAAGATTTGAGCTATATTTTTGAAAGGTTTTTCAGGGTCGACCGGGCCAGGTCCCGCGAGGGAGGCGGTACCGGCCTTGGCCTGGCTATTGTCAGCGAGATTATTGCCAAGCATGGCGGGAGAGTCTGGGTCGAGAGTGAAGAAGGCGCCGGTAGCCGGTTTATGTTTGCGTTACCGCTGGCAATCGAACCAAATGTTAGCAAATCTTAAACCCCAGGAAACAATTCCTTAATAACTGGGATTAATGCTGTGGTAAAATTGTTTTACTCTGGCCGTTTACCGGAGGTGTATTGATTTGAAAAGGGTTCAACCCTATCACTATATAGTTTTACTGGCCGGTTTATTTATTTTAGCCGGTCTGGTTTTATTTTCCTTGCAGCTACTGCCCTCGGTTGAAGGCAGTAGTGCTGCAGTTGATCCCCTGACCCAGACTCCAACCGGTGAACTTTATGATCTCTGGTTCTCAGGGGCAGTTTTAAGTGATCTGAGTATTGATCATAATTTGACGGCAATCTTTTTCAGTGCTGATAATAATAAGGTCAGCCTGCTTGATCGGGAACGAAAATTACGCTGGGATAAACTATTTACCACAGCTCCTTTACAAGCCAAGATTTCCTCCAGTGGAGATTATGCAGCCGTTGGCACCGCCGGTGGCAGATTGCATTTTACTACTACCGATCAGCTTTATTCCTGGGATAACGAAGGGGATCCGGTTGATCTTTTAGCCCTCTCGCCTAACGGAGCATGGGTTGCTGCTGCACGTTCGAAACCTGAACAGGGTTATCATTCCCTTGAGCTCTACAGCCAGACCGGAGAACTACAGTGGACGATCGAGACCGGAACAGTTATCAACCTCTTTCTGTCCAGCGAATACCTTGAGCAAACCAACCTTTACTATACTGCTCTTGAACAGGATCAGCCGCATATTTATGCTGTTGGGCTCGATGGCCGGGAGCTGTGGATGAAGGAAAATCAACGCCTGGCTGCAGTATCAAGACATGGCAGCCGGATTGCCGCAGTCCAGGGCAACAGGTTAATCGTTTACGATGCCCTGGGCTACGAATTGTGGAGCACCAACCTGCCTTTAGAACCGCAAACAGTGCTTTTTAACCCCCAAAACTACAACCGGGTCCTGGTTTACGGCAACCGTGGAGAAATTGGTGATAACCTCTTCTATTTTGATTTGGCTGAAGATCTGCTCTGGATGAAAAATATTGAAGACGGCTCTCTCTTTGCCTTTACTGCGGATGGCAGACATATCATTACCAGTTCCTGGCGCCATTACAAGGAAGACTACACCCAGATGAAGCTTTTTGATCAGGATGGCCAGGAAATCAACAACTGGGAAGTAGCGATGCGTGTAGAACACTTGCTGGTTTCCGGGCATCCAACCCTGGTAGTGATCGGCGGCGACGATGGCTACATCGACCTGGTTGACTTGAAAACATTGATCAGTTCCAATGGAAACGGAGGTTCTCAGGCGTCCCTCTACTGCCCGGTCGTAACCGGGATAGCGGGTGATGAAACCAGGGTAACCCTTTTTTTTAACGATCAAAATGGTAATTTTGTGCCCGTTACCAGAACGGCCAGTTTAACTGATAATCCAATACAGGTGGCACTTGATGAACTGGTTCGCGGACCGGCCAGGGGCAGCGCTCTTTACAGGACCATCCCCGATAAGGATTCGAAGATCAGCGCCGATTACGATCCGGCAACCGGTATACTGACTTTAGAGCTTTCACCTGAATTTGATGCTCTTACCGGCGAGATACAGAGCCAGAATGCCTACCGTTCCCTGATCCTGACTGCGAGTGCTAACCCGGGCGTTGAAGAGATCTATCTTAATATTAACGGGGAGCCGATTGAACGTTTTGGGCAGCTGCTTATCGAACAGCCTATCCTTGCGCACAGGTGGGTGAAGCCACTGTTTTTGCCGGTTTTCAGCGGTAACCGCTATTACCTGTCTGTTCAGGAAACAGCTGATACTGAAATGGAAGAAGCCGATCTTCAGGGACTGCTGAGCCAGGTGCTTCGCTCAGCCCGTTCGACCCTGCCTCTGGTCCCGGCAGATTTAATTGTCGTTGACGTAAGTAATGCCAATGAACAGCTGCAGATCAACTTGAGCCGTCATTTTAAAGACATTTTTACTGAAGAAGCAGGAGACAAAGAGATCCAGCAGGTAACGCTCTTTCTTGATGCGCTATTTATGACAGCATTCAAGAACAATCAAGTTCAAAGAGTGGAAATTCTCGTCAATGGAGAGAGTTGGACCCCTCCCGCCGGTTACCCCGCTTTGGGGAGATTCTACCGGCAGCCCTGTTTTCTGAACCCTGAATTTTAAAACCGGTTATTCTTAAATAATTGTCAACCGTTCTTCTTTAAGCTAAAATAAGTGAAAACGCGCCAAGGAGAAAGATATGCACAAGCTTAAAGAAGAAGTCGGTCTCCTCCTCTCCCCTCTAGTCTCATTAGAGCCCGCTGCAGTTGTAAACCTGCTGGAAATACCACCTGACCCTGAATTTGGCGACCTGGCTTTCCCCTGCTTTACCCTCGCGAAAACCTATAAAAAAGCGCCTGTTCAAATTGCGGCCGCGCTTGCCGATCAACTGGCAGGTAAAAAAGGTCTTTTCTGGAACAGGGTTGCTGCCGGTGGTCCGTACCTTAACTTTTTTATCGCTCCGGAAGCCTACGGTCGTGAAGTTTTACACCAGATCTGGGAAGAGGGTTATAAATACGGGCACAGTGATATCGGAAAAGGACGCAATGTGCCGATCGACTACTCGTCGCCAAACATCGCCAAGCCTTTTGGCGTCGGGCATATCCGCTCAACGGTGATTGGTCATGCCCTCTACCTGATCTATCGGGCGCTTGGCTACAATAGTATCGGTGTGAACCACCTTGGCGACTGGGGAACCCAGTTTGGCAAGCTGATTGTTGCTTATCGGCGCTGGGGCAAAGAGGAGCAGTTGGAAGCTGATCCAGTTGATTATCTTTACCGGCTCTATGTCAAGTTTCACCAGCTGGCCGAAGAGGATCCGACCTTGGAAGATGAAGCCCGGGCCTGGTTCAAAAGGCTGGAGGAAGATGATCAGGAAGCGGTTGATTACTGGACCCGCTTTCGCCGTCTGAGTTTAGAGAATTACGCCCTGATCTATGATCTGTTGGGCATTAAATTTGAGCATATCCACGGCGAAAGCCATTATAATAAAATGCTCGATGACGTAATCGAACTGGTGCAGAAGAAAGGGATCGCCAGGGAAAGCGAAGGCGCCCTGATTGTCGATCTTGAACCTTACGGCCTGCCGCCTGTGATGCTGCGCAAAAAAGACGGCGCCACCCTCTATATTACCCGCGATATTGCCGCAGCTATCTACAGAAAAAAAACATTTGACTTTGCCCTTTCGCTATATGTGGTCGGAGCGGAACAGACCCTGCATTTCCAGCAGCTTTTTAAAGTGTTGGAACTGCTGGGCTTCGAATGGGCCAAGGATTGCGTCCATGTCCCGTTTGGCCTGATCCGTTTTAAAGAGGGGCGTATGTCAACCCGGGCCGGTAAGATTATTTTGCTTGAAGAGGTTTTAAACCGTTCAATCGATATGGCCAAAGAAATTATTGAAGAGAAAAATCCCGATCTGGCCGATAAAGAGAAAGCAGCAAAGGTCGTTGGTTTGGGGGCGGTCCGCTTCGGGGATCTGAGCAATGATCGGATAAAAAATATTGAGTTTGACTGGGAAAAAGTGCTCGACTTTTCCGGCGAAACAGCAGCTTATATCCAGTATGCTCATGCCCGAATCTGCAGTATCCTGCGGAAAGCCGGCGCTGAATATAAGAAGTGGAACGACCAGGCTGCTTCGCAGTTGATTAAGGAAGAAGAAATTGTCTTGATCAAGACCCTGGCTGCCCTGCCGGACAAGATTATTGCTGCGGCCGATGTTTACCGGCCATCAATACTGGCCCGTTACCTGGTTGACGTAGCCCGGGAATTTAACCGTTTCTACCATAACTGCCCGGTACTCAGCAGCGAAGGAGATCTTCAGCATGGACGCTTGCTGTTGATCGAGGCCACCCGCCAGGTTATCGCCAACGGCCTGGCCCTTCTGGGCATAGAAGCCCCGGAAGAAATGTAAGAAAAAGGATGAAGAAAGATATAAACACCTTCTTCCCTTACAGGAGAGGGCACCAAAAAAGTAAAAATTCCCTCTCCCCTGACAGGAGAGGGCACAAAAAAAGAATCAATTCCCTCTCCCCTGGCGGGAGAGGGTCAGGGTGAGGGGGAGTTCTAGTTGTTAGACTTAAAATTTGTTCGTGAAAACCCCGAAATAGTCCGCCAGGCGATGATTGACAAGGGTGAAGCCGGCGATCTGGACGGCATCCTCAGCCGCGATGAAATAAGACGCGACCTGTTGAAAGAAACCGAAGAACTGAAACAGATTCGTAACCGCGTCTCTAAGGAAATCGGTCAGGCTGGTGCTGACAGCGCGGGCATGCAGCAGAAAAAAGATGAAATGCGTGACGTTTCGGTTAGAATTAAAGAGCTTGATGAAAAGCTGCGGCAAATTGACAGCGAAATGGAGCTGCTGCTTCTGGGCCTGCCTAATATACCCGATGATGCGGTCCCCCGGGGTAAAGATGAAGATGATAACGTTGAGGTGCGGCGCTGGGGTGACCAACCGCAATTTAACTTTGAACCGTTGGCTCACTGGGATATTGGCGCCAATCTTGGTATCATCGATTTTCCCCGCGCCGGCAAAATAACCGGCAGCCGCTTCGCCCTCTATTTTGGCGATGGAGCCAGGTTGGAACGGGCGTTAATCTCATTTATGCTCGATCTGCATACTAAAGAACACGGTTACCGGGAGGTTTTTCCGCCTTTTCTGGTCAATGCGGCCAGCATGACCGGTACCGGACAGCTCCCGAAATTTGCCGAAGACGCTTTCCGGGTTGAAGGGACCGACTATTACCTGATTCCCACCGCCGAAGTACCGGTCACGAATTTGCACCGCGACGAGATCCTCGAAGCGGAGCAGCTTCCCTTAAAGTATGCGGCTTACAGCGCCTGCTTCAGGGCTGAAGCCGGCGCGCACGGCCGCGATACCCGCGGTTTGATTCGCCAGCACCAGTTTAACAAAGTTGAACTGGTCAAGTTTGTTCAGCCGGAGACCTCTTTTGATGAACTGGAGAAACTGACCAACGATGCTGAAAAAGTGCTGCAGCTGCTTGGTTTGCCGTACCGGGTAATGCTGATGTGCAGCGGCGATCTCGGTTTTGCCCCGGCCAAGAAGTATGATCTGGAAGTCTGGCTGCCGGCTTACGATACCTACCGGGAAATATCCTCCTGCAGCAATTTTACGGATTTTCAGGCCCGCCGGGCCGGGATTCGTTTCCGCCCCGAGCAGGGTAAAAAGACCCAGTTTGTTCATACTTTGAATGGCTCAGGGGTTGCTGTTGGCCGCACGGTAGCGGCCATTCTTGAAAATTACCAGCAGGAAGACGGCTCAGTAATTATTCCGGAAGTGCTGCGCCCTTACTTCAACGGCCAGGAAAAGATCGTCGCGGCCCTTTAGTTTTCAGAGGCTCCTTTGATTGACATTGACAGGGTGCTTTGCTATACTGTTACTTGCAAATTAAGCCTTCTTAGGAGGGGTGTCCGAGCGGTTTAAGGAGCTAGTCTTGAAAACTAGTGACCCGAAAGGGCCGTGGGTTCGAATCCCACCCCCTCCGCCAATGGATACCACAATTAAAGGAGAGATGGCCGAGAGGTCGAAGGCGGTCGCCTGCTAAGCGATTAAGTGGGTAA